>JAGAAC010000169.1 GCA_017615475.1 Clostridia bacterium | reverse complement strand
GGTGCACCAGGAACTGCAGCCCATTCCCGCCAGAACGGTCGGAGAGAATATTTTCCTGGGCCGCTACCCGATGAAAAAGGCGCTGGGCTTCATCCCGATGATTGACCACGCGAAGATGTACGCAGATACAGCGGAGCTCCTGAAGAAGGTCCGGATGAATTTTGACCCGAAGCAGAAGGTTGGAGAACTCAGCGTATCGCAGATGCAGTCCGTGGAAATCGCGAAGGCTGTATCCGCCAACTGCCGTGTGCTGATCCTGGATGAGCCGACGTCTTCCCTGACAGCCAATGAGGTTGAGGCACTCTTCCGGATCATTCAGGACCTGAAAGCGGAGAACGTGGCAATCGTTTATATTTCCCACAAGATGGATGAGATTCTCCGGATCGGTGATGAAGTCACCATCATGCGCGACGGCAAGTATATCGGAACATGGGACGCCGGTGAGCTCACCACGGACAAGATCATCACCCAGATGGTCGGCCGTGAACTGACCAACCTGTATCCCAAACGGGAGAATGTTCCGGGTGAAGTCGTGTTTGAGGTCAAAAACTTCACTTCCATCAATCCGCGCTCTTTCCGGAACATCAGTTTCCAGCTGCGCAAAGGAGAAATCCTGGGCGTCGGCGGCCTGGTCGGCGCACAGCGGACGGAACTGATGGAAGGCCTGTTCGGAATCCGGTCCCATACGACCGGCCAGATCTTCTATAAAGGCAAGGAGATCAAAATCACCCGCCCGAAGGACGCGATCGACCAGGGCATCGCGATGCTGACCGAAGACCGCCGCGGCAGCGGGATCATGGGTGTGCTCAGCGTGGCGGACAATATCTCCATTTCCTCGCTGAACCAGTACCTGGTCAACGGCTATTTCATCGACGGCAAGAAGGTGGAGGCGCTGGTCCAGGACAATGTGAGGAAGATGAATATCAAGACTCCCTCGTCCAAAACGCTGATCAAATCCCTTTCCGGCGGCAACCAGCAGAAGGTGCTGGTGGGACGCTGGCTGGCCAACAATCCCGACGTGCTGATCCTGGACGAACCGACCCGCGGTATCGACGTCGGCGCGAAGTATGAGATTTACTGCATCATTGCCGACCTGGCCAAGGAGGGGAAGAGCATTATCATGATCTCCTCCGAAATGGGCGAACTGATCGGCATGTCGGACCGGATCATGGTCATGTGTGACGGCCGGATTACCGGTTTTGTGGAAGGCAGCCAGGCCACCCAGGAAAGCATCATGACATATGCAACGCAGTTTGAATAACGGGGAGGACAAGCAGATGGAAACCAAGAAAAAGGGAAGCGGCTTCGGTGCGAAGCTGGTAAAGATTATCACACGGAATCCCATCGTTTTCCTGCTGCTGATCGCGGCAATCGTGGTTGGCTGCCTGGTGGAGAACTTTTTCTCCTGGGCCAACCTGACCAACCTGCTCAGCAATACGGCGATCCGTTTCCTGATCGCACTGGGCGTTTCCGGATGCCTGATTACCAAGGGCACGGACCTGTCCGCCGGCCGCCAGGTCGGTTTCGCGGCGGTTATCGCCGGAATCATGTGCCAGCGCGGGAACTATAACGGCCGCCTGTGGAAATTCCTCCCCGAGATGAATATCGGGCTGGTCTTCCTGATCGTCGTCCTTTTCGGCCTGGTCTGGGGCCTGGTCAACGGCTTTGTTGTGACGAAACTCCATGTTCCTCCCTTCATCGCCACCCTGGGTACGCAGACAATCATTTACGGTATCTCCCTGGTGATTTCTGACGCGCAGCCGATCGGCGGATTCCAGAAGATCTACACGACGCTGATCAACGGACGGATCGGTGATGTGAAGGGATTCCACCTGCCGTACCTGATGTTTGTCGCACTGGTGTTTGGCTTGATATTCTGGTTCATATACAACAAGATGCGCTTCGGCAAGTACATGTACGCCATTGGCGGCAACGACGTCGCGGCGGAGGTCTCCGGTGTCAATACCACGCGCACGCTCCTGCGGATCTATACCACGGCGGGTATCATGTACGCGATTGCCGGTTACCTGCTGGCGGCAAAATCGGGCGGCGCTTCGGCATCCATGGGCCAGGGCTATGAACTTGAAGCGATTGCCGGCTGTACGATCGGCGGTGTTTCCACGACAGGCGGTATCGGTACGGTTCCCGGCATTCTCATCGGCGTCCTGGTATTCGAACTGCTGAAGATTATTCTCCAGTTCCTCAGCGTGAACCCCTATTACAACTATGTTGTACAGGGCCTGGTGATCGTGCTGGCTGTTTCACTCGACATCCGCAAGTATATTGCGAAGAAATAACGGGATTATGGATCAGAGAGAAAGAGAACTTGCCCGGCGGGAAGAAGCGCTGGCGAAGCGGGAAAAGGAACTGGCCGAGAAGGAGAAACAGCTCGGTTTCTTCTCACAGGCAGTCCGGGACAAAAAGGAATCCTGGTATGATCATATTCACGTCAGCGTGAAAACGATGGACAGGATCATCTGGGTCGTCTCCATCCTGCTGGCAATTGTGGTGATCCTGATCATCCTGGAAGCAACCGGCGTATTCAAACTGTGACCGGATATGATGAACCCCGGCGTGTTCACTGAACGCGCCGGGGTTTTAACGTC
>JAGAAC010000168.1 GCA_017615475.1 Clostridia bacterium | reverse complement strand
GACCTGGATCATGGGGATGTTGTGGGCAACGGCGTATTCAAAGTCACGCTGGTCGTGGCTGGGAACGGCCATGACCGCGCCGGTGCCGTAGCTGGCCAGCACGAAGTCGCCGATGAACAGCTCGGCTTCCCTGCCGTTGGCCGGGTTGATGCACTTCACACCTTCCAGGCGGCAGCCGGTCTTGCCTTTGTTCAGCTCGGTCCGGTCCATATCGTTCTTTTTGCGGGTTTCTTCAATATAGGCCTTGACTTCTTCCTGGTTCTGAATTCGGGGCATCAGGTCCTGAACCAGCTGTCCGTCCGGCGCCAGCACCATGAAGGTGATGCCGTAGATGGTCTCGATACAGGTGGTGAAAATGCTGAACTCACCGCCGCCGACGATCTGGAACTTTACTTCCACGCCGGTGCTCTTGCCGATCCAGTGGCGCTGCATGTCCTTTGTGCTTTCCGGCCAGTCGATTTCTTCCAGGCCTTCCAGCAGCTTTTCCGCGAAAGCAGGCTGGTCGATGACCCACTGCTTCATATTCTTGCGGACAACGGGATAGCCGCCGCGCTCGCTCTTGCCGTCGATGACTTCATCGTTGGACAGTACGGTACCCAGTTCCTCACACCAGTTCACGGGCATATCGATATACTGGGCATAACCGTCCAGGTACAGCTGCTTGAAAATCCACTGGGTCCACTTATAGAATTCCGGATCGCTGGTGGCGATCATCTTGTCCCAGTCATAGTCAAAACCAAGCTCCTTCAGCTGGTGGCTGAAGGTTTTGATGTTTTCCTGCGTAAAGCCTTCCGGATGATGTCCGGTGGTGACCGCATACTGTTCCGCCGGCAGGCCGAAGCTGTCGTATCCCATGGGATGGAGGACGTTATATCCCTGCATCCGCTTCATGCGGCTGACGATATCCGTGGCAGTATAGCCTTCCGGATGGCCGGCATGCAGGCCTACGCCGCTGGGATAGGGGAACATGTCCAGGGCATAGAACTTGGGCTTTGACAAGTCCCAGACGTCCGTTTTGAAGGTCTTGTGTTCCTCCCAGTATTTCTGCCATTTCGGTTCAATGGCTTTCGGGTCATAAATGCGGTCCATGTGCTCTCACCTGATCCTGTAAAAAATATTGAAAGCAGTATAGCACAAACAGCGTTGCGGGGCAAGGGAAACAAGGAATGAACCGCATCCGGAACCTGTCCGGATGCGGTAACGGTGCATTGTGTATCAGTCATTGTGTTTCAGCATCTTTTGGAAAGGAGAGGCGGCAGCCGGCCAGACCGGGGTGCCGGCGGCTTCCGCACGGATGTTTTCCTCCGGTTTCATTTTGATCCGCCGGTAGGGATAGTCTTTGGAGAAACGGGGCCGCCTGAATCTTCCGGCGGAACCGGTTTCCCCGCCGGGTGCTTCGTTTCCTGCACCCGGTTCATCGGGTTCCGGAACGGGAATATCCGGAAACTCTTCCGCAGGGGTATCCGGAACCGCGGCGGGTTCCTGGACCGCGGGGAGAACGGGTTCTTCCTGCTGCGCGGGAGGTTCGGGCTGAAGGGGCTGTTCCGGAATCACGACCGGTTCTTCCGGCTGAGGCGCTTCTCCCGGCTGGTCATTATCTTCTTTTCCGGGAAGGATTACCGGCTGCTCCGGTTCGGTGGGGGTATCCTGTCCGGCCGGTGTCTGGGGATTATCCGGCGTGTCAGGTGTCTGGGGCTGCTCCGGTGTCAGCGGCTGTTCCGGCGTTTCCGGCCCGTCTGGATTGTCCGGTGTGTCAGGATCATCCGGTGTATCCGGGTTTTCCGGATTAGTCGGTTTATTATTCTGAGGGTCTAAAGGATCGTTATGAAACGGGTCAAGAAGCGCCGGCAGGTCGAAGTGATCGTTAATGACCTCGCCACAGATCGGACAGGACAGAATGCCGTATCCGGCTTTGCCAGGCTGGGGATCCTCCACAACGTCCAATATCCATGAGTCTTCATGTTTGTCCGGATCTTTACAGCCTGCGGAGGCAGGAACACAAAGAAGCAGGGTGAGGATCATGGCTGTCAGGAAACACAGAACCCGTTTCTTCATAGAGAATTCCTCCCTGTTTCTTACCGGTTTGTTCAGTTGCGTTTCTCCTATTTTAGCAGGGCCGGAACCGCTTTGGCAATTCCCCTATATCTTGTGGCCGGGGCACCTGAGTTGTCATGATGATGGGCCTGTGCTATAATCCAAGCAGTATGTTCATTTTTGAGCTGAAAGAAACAGTCCCATCGGGAGGAGTGAACCCGTTATGATGAAAAGAATTCTGTGTCTGCTGGCAGCGCTGGTGCTTTGCTTTGTTTTTTCCGCCGCGGCGGAGGAAACAGCGGAGCCCGTGACAGCGGCTGAACTGGGCGCGCTGATGGACCGTGTCCTGGCGGAAGCGCTGACGACGAATCCGCTGAACGATCCGGCAGAAGAAAGCGCCCAGAGCGAGGACGGCACCTGCTTCCTGTATGAAAACGCCAGGATCTATGCCGACGGCACAGAACTGACCGCTGACACTCCGGTTTATGCACTGGCGTTTGAAGGTATTGAGGGTACGATTATCCGTGGAACAGGAATCGATACCCGCCTGGAGGATCTCCTGGCGGCTTATCCGCAGGATAATTACGGCCTTGCCGGTACCCGGGAGGAAGCTGTCCTGTATCTCCGGGAAGGCGCGGAGGGCGGTTTCCTTTACGGACGGCTCCTGCGGGACGGACAGCGGGTTACGGCCGTGGAATACGGTGAGGTGCAGCCGGTCTGGGATCAGTTCCGCTGCACGGCTGTGACTTATTCTGTTCGGAGCGGGCTGGTGGATTCCATCCGGGTGGAAGGGTTGAACATTGCCCAGAACCTGATGGACGCCGCTTCCATGCAGGAAATGTATGATGAACTGATCAGTCTTGCCGCGAAAAATGAATACAGCGCGGCGGAAACCAGCCGGGTCGGTACGGCCCTGACGCCTTTTGATGAGAAGGATCTGGTATTTGATCAGTTCAGTTATACCGCCATGCAGCCGGAAACGCTGCCCGGAGTACAGGAAACCGAACTGCTGGACAATGAGGACGGCACATGGCTCCTGCGGTGTGACGGGGACGGATACGAGGCGGTTTTCCTCTGTGATGAGAACGGGAAGAACGCGAGCATCCTGAGCTTCTCGATCCTGGATGAGGATATGGAAGGGCCGCGGCATGTGCGGATTGGGGACGAGTTCAACGAAGACTTCAGCCGGTTCCGCAGCGGCGAAAACGAGATGTCGGATGACATGACGGAACTGCTTTACGGAACAGAGGAAAGTGCATCCTACGGAACTGCCAGCTATGATCCTTCCGAGATGAACCTGCGCTATGTGACGGAGACTGCTGACGGCCTCCGGGTGGAACTGCTCCTGAAGTATGAATACAACGTCCTGACAGAGATCATCATTCACACGGTCTGAAACCATGATGAATGCTGAATTGTGAATTATGAATTACATTGATCTGACTTGTCCGGCTGAAATCTTCCGTACGGCCATGCCGACGGAGGAAATCCCCGCGGCGACCCTGACCCTGTTCAACCTGAGCGACCGGGTGATCACTTCGGTCGAGATTTTGCTGCACCTTCTGGACGAAGACGGCGGCGAAACGGAGCGTCTGGCATACCGCGGCAGGGCACTGAACGGGCGGCCCCATTCCACCTTTCTGCTGACGGTTCCGTGCGCGCCGGCAGAAGGGCTGAAATCCATTACCGCCTCGATTGAAAAGGTCTGGTACGCGGACAACGAAACCTGGCGCAGGGATCCTGCCGCTGCGGTGGAGTATATACCGAACAACCTTCCGGTGAGCCCGGCGCTGACGAACCTGAAATACGCGGCCGGCGAGACTGCGGTTGGTTATCCGAGCCAGCAGGACGGTCTGTGGGTCTGCGTCTGCGGCCGTCCCAATACAAATGAAACAGAATTCTGTGTCCGCTGCGGACGGGAAAGGAAAATGATTTTTACCCGCTTCAGCCCGGAAGCCGTGGAAGCGCAGATCAGCATGAAGGAACGGCAGCTGGATCTGAACAGCCGGAGCATGCGGGAGGATACAATCCGCCTGCAGCGGATCCGCGAGGAGGAATACCAGCAGAAAAAGGGCCGCCGGGGCAGCCGTATCCGGACGGTCATTGCACTGGCTGCGGCTGTTGGCCTGACAGCCGGAGCGTTTTTCGGGGCGTCCCCCTGGCTGCGGCTGTGCGCCGGACGCCGTGCGCTGGACGAGGGGAATCCGGCTGAAGCGAAAGCAATTTTCAGCATACTGGGTTCCTACGGCGGCGCGGATGAACTGATTTCCGAGTGCGACTGGCGGATTGCCCTGAAGGCGGCGGAGGAAGGCACAACGGCTGAGGCGCTGGCGGAGGCATCCGTGATGCTGCGGGCGATTGTCAGGCCCGAAGCAGTGGATAAAGCCAATGAAACGGATCTGATCCGGGCCAGGATGCTGATGGAACAGGGAAACTGGAAGGAAACGCTGGACGCACTGGCTTTGCTGCCTGAGGACTATGAGGGACGGGCGGAGCTGGAGCAGAAGGCCAACATGGCCCGGGCAACCGCACTGAAGGAGGCCGGGGAATATGACGAGGCCCGGACGATTTTCCTGTCCCTGGGCAGTTATCCCGGCGCCCGGGACGAAGCGGCTGTGTGCCTGTATGAACCCGCGAAGGAAATGATGGCCCGGAAGGACTGGGACGGCGTCATTGAAAAGCTCAGCGTGATCCCGGATTACCTGGACAGCCGCGAAATGACGCTGGAATGCCATTATCATAAGGCGGAAGAACTGCTGGAAGCCGGGGACACGGAAGGCGCGAGCCGGGAATTCCTGCTGGCGGGAGACTGGTCTGACGCGCCGATGCGGTGTAAATCCCTGATCTATGCCCAGGCGGAGGAAAAGTATGCGGCCGGGGATATCCGGAGTGCCCAGAGCCTGTATGCGTCCATTCCGGATTACCTGGACAGCAACACCAAAGACCAGGAATGCCGGTATACGCTGGCGGAGGAAGCTGTCGGTGTCCGGGAGTTCACACGGACGCTGGAGCTGCTGAACGGCATTCCGGATGACTACAAAAAAACCGCCGCGCTGCGGGCGGAAGCTTCCTACGAGAAAGCAAAAAACGCGATCTACCAGGAGGACTGGACCACAGCCGCGGAACTGCTGGGAAGTCTGGACCGTGAAGGCCTGCGCCGGCAGTACCGGGATATAGAACAGATGTACCTGCAGGCCTGTGAACGCGCCGGTATCGATCCTTATCCCACGCCGGCGGAGCAGCCGGAGGCACCGGCCGAAACGCCCGCACCCGCGGAAAACTCCCCTGAACCGGAAGCCGCTCCGACGGAAACACCGGTTCCGGATCCTTTCCTGGTCACTGAGGACGAACAGCCATGAGTGAGAGAAGGCAGTGGATTCCCGAACTGGACGGGCTGAGGACCCTGATGATATTTATCGTCAGCTGGTATCATATCTGGCAGCAGAGCTGGCTGAGACCGGCTATCGGTTCCTACAGCCTGGATTATATCGTACGGTCCGGCTATATATGGGTGGACGGGACGGTGCTGCTCAGTTCTTTTCTGCTGTTTCTTCCTTATGCCAAAGCCATGCGGGAAGGGACATCCGTACCGGATACAAGGGATTTCTATTTCCGCCGGGCGAGACGGATCCTTCCGGGGTATTATTTCATTACCCTTGTGACGCTGCTGGCAGTGGCGATACCGTGGAAGCTGTATGATACCCCGCAATACCTGGTCAAGGATGTGGCAACGCACCTGACCTTTACTTTCCCCTTCTTTGCGGACACCTATATTTTTACGCCCCTGGGAGCGGCCAGCTGGACCCTGGCGATTGAGGTGCAGGCCTATGCCCTGTTCCCCCTGATTGCCCGCGGGGTTATGAAAAAACCAGCCCTGACGCTGGGCATCCTGTGCGCGGTCTGTTTCGGTTTCCGGGCGTGGTGTATCCTGGAATTGACAGAATACTACATGGTAGTGAATCAGCTGATCAACTTCCTGGACGTCTATACGGTGGGCATTCTGGCCGCCATGGTTTATGTGCGCCTGGAGGGAAAACGGGAAGCAAGGAAGGAAGAGCTGCCGGAGGATGTAACGCAGGAGCGGAAGCCGGACTGGCGGAAGTACGCGTACCAGGCGCTGGCAACGCTGATTTTCGCTGCCGGGTTCTTTGCCCTGCTCCGGATGCTGCGGTTCCAGGCTTCCTCCATGGATACCGTGCAGATCCAGAAGCGCCAAATGATCTACCGGCCGGTTTATGCCCTGTGCTTTACCACCCTGCTTCTTTCGGCTCCTTTCGCGCTGCTGCCGCTGCGGAAACTGCTGGGGAATCCGGTTACGAAATTCCTCGGCGGGATCAGCATGAATTATTACCTGATTCATCAGACGGTGGTTGTGCATCTGAAACGGCTTCGTTTTCCGCCCTCAGTCAGCGATACACCGAATATGGCCGGGGAGCAGCCCTGGCAGAATCAGTATACGCTGCTGGCTTTCGGGATTTCCGTGCTCCTGGCTATCCTTGTAACTTATTTAATCGAAAAACCCGCAGCGCGTTTACTGAACGCACTGCGGGAAAAAAAGATCCGGTCTGAATAAGGTATGGATGGAGGTTTATCTTACTTCCTACCTCCTACCTCCTACTTCCTACCTCGCGGAGCGCCTTACTTTTTCTTCGCCTTCGGCGCGACGCCGCGGATGGTGGCGTTGGGCACGGAGGCCTGTTTCATGAAGGCGCTGGGGCTGATGCCCACAATGTGCTTGAACTGCTTGGAGAAATGGTAGGGATCCTGCATGCCTACTTCCGCACCGGCCTGGCGGACGGAGCAGTTCTGGTCCCGCAGGAGTTCCTTGGCTCGTTCCATTTTGCAGTGGAGTACGTAGCTGAGGGGCGGCATGCCTACTTCCGCCACGAAGCGCTTACGGAAGGTTTCCATGGGCATGCGGGAAATAGCGGCCATGTCGGCCAGGGAGAAGTTGTCCTTATACTGGTTGGCGCGGAGCATGTCCACCACCTTGGCGATTTCGTGGGAGAGCATGGCGTCCATGGCCACGGGCTGTCCCCAGTGGGACGCGATCATGCCGTAGAGCAGGTGCTGCAGCTGATAGGTGGCGTCGGCGGTACCGCTGTGGCGGACGATGACCTGGACGATCTGCTCCGCCAGGTAGATCTGGCTGGGCAGCGCGCCTTGCTTAAGCGGCATATGGAGAAGGGCTCCCATCTTCCGGACGACCATGGGACTGAGCGGTCCTTCCAGCGCGATCCACAGGCAGCGGGTATCTTCTTCCGTGGAGATTTCACAGCGCTTGTCTCCCCCGGGGAGGAAACAGGTGGAACCGGCGGAGAGGGCGAGCTCGTGATTGTCCCACAGAAGGACAATGTTTCCCTTTTCCACGGCGAGCCACACCCACTGATCATGGGAATTGAGGGGCCAGGTTCCTTTTTCCAGCACGAAAGAGCCGGCTGAGTGGATCCACGCGCCGCTTGCCTGCGTGAGGCTTCCGGGTTTATGATAGCCTTCCACGGCCAGTGCAGCCAGATGATCCGGGATCTCTTTCAATAAATAGGAATGCATGGTTATTCCCCCTGCGAACTTTACCAAATATGACAAATTGTGGAAACAGTATACATCGCGTATAATGGTTTGTCAATGCGCGGGGGCGGAAGACGTTGTTTTTAAGGATTTTTACAGAAGAACAGAGGGATGGAAATGAGTGCGATTGACAGGATCCGGGAGTACAGGCAGAGCCACGGGACCGTCTATACGCTGAAACGGCTGGGACAGAAGGCTGCCCAGCAGTTTCTGGGCACCTATGACCGCCGGTGGAAGCGGGAAAGAGCGTCGGAAGCCGAACTGAAAGCACAGCGGGAAAACCAGCCGGACGCCGGACTCATCAGCGTGGTGATCCCGGTATATAACACGGATCCGGGGATGCTGAACGCACTCCTGGACAGCCTGGAAAACCAGAGCTACCTGGATTATGAGGCAGTGCTGTATGACGGAGCGAGCACCAAGCCGGAGACGGCGGCGGTGCTGCGGGAAAGAAGTAAAAAACAGACACGATTCCGTGTGATCCGCGGGGAGGAAAACCGGGGAATCAGCGGAAACACCAATGAGGCAATCAAACTGGCCCGGGGAGAGTATATTGCCCTTTGCGACCATGATGACCTGCTGAGCCCGGATGCCCTGTGGCGGGTGGCTGAGTGCATTGCGGAGAAACATCCGGACCTGATTTATTCCGATGAGGACAGGATAACCCAGAACGGCCGCAGGCATATGGATCCGCATTATAAGCCGGACTACTGCCCGGACAACCTGGTCAGCGATAATTATATCTGCCACCTGGCGGTTATCCGCAAGGCCCTGCTGGAAGAGATCGGCGGCCTGCGCAGCGGCTTTGACGGCAGCCAGGATCATGATCTGTTCCTGCGCGTGACGGAAAAGACGGATAAGATTGAGCATCTCCCCTATATCCTTTACAGCTGGCGGGAGGTTTTCAGCAGCGCGAGCCACCGGAACCTGCAGATCTGCCTGGAGAACGGCTGCCGCGCGGCTGTGGAGCACGAGGCTGCCCTGGGCCGGAAGGCGGAAGCCGTTCCGGTAAACAAGGAAATCCGGCTTTGGTATGATATACCGGCGGATGCGTCGGTGGAGGCAATTGTTCACGGAGATACGGAAGATGAGTGCCAGGAGTGTCTGGGAGAACTGCAGTTCCGGACAGACTGGCCGAAGCTTACGGGCAGCATCATCGTTGCGGGAGAAGATGAGCGGATTTCGCTGATCAACGAGGCAGCCCGGACAAGCACAGCGAATTACCTGCTGGTGCTGGAGGCAGGGGTCACGGAAATGAACCGGTATTTCATCCGGGAGATGCTGATGTTTGCGCAGCGGAACGACGTGGCCGGCGTGACCGGAGTCCTGACAGACCGGAAGAAGCATATCACCCACGGCGGTTTCGCCCTGGGCGTGGAACATACGGCGCAGTGTGTGAATGAGGGAATGTATGTGACTGCCGGCGGCTGGCACGACATGATGAACAAAGTGCATAACGTCAGCGCGGTGAGCCTTTGCTGCCTGATGGTGAAACGGGAGAACTGGCTGGACCTGGACGAGGGATACAAGGGCGGACTGGCGGCTGCGGACCTGGGTCTGCGGCAAAGGCAGGCAGGCTTGAGGTATGTGTTTACTCCCCATGCGCAGGCATGCCTGGGATCCTGTTCCCTGCTTCTGTCCGGAGAGGAACGGAACGCGGAGGATACTGCCCGGTTTGAGGAACGCTGGGGAACCACGGTACATGATCCCTGCTACAGCGAACGGTTCGGGAAGAAAAAGGCAAACTATCAGTTTTAATTTGGCATTAATCAGATATAGCGGATAATCACAGGAGTTTATGGTTGGGAGCTGAAAAGATACAGCAGGATAATCAAGCGACTCCCATTGTCATCCCGACCGAAGTGGAGGGATCTCCCACGGGTTCAGACTATGACCAGCAACTATAGAATCTGAAACCATACGCGTAACAGAAGGGAACATCAATATGTGTGCCAGGGTGAACACTTATTATGTCTATATCCTTTCGAATGAGTATAACAATGTTCTGTATGTCGGAGTAACAAATAATCTGTCCCGAAGGGTATACGAACATAAAACAGGTGCTTTAGATGGGTTCACAAAGAAATACAATGTTCATAAGCTGGTGTATTTCGAAAGCTGTCATGATATCGAAGAAGCACTTGCAAGAGAAAAGCAGATGAAAAATTGGTCACGCATAAAGAAAGTGGTGTTGATTGAAAAAATGAATCCGGATTGGAAAGATTTGAGCGAATAAGGGGAAGACAACGGGAAGCGGGTGGATGGTTCCCTTGGTGCGGGTTGGAAAGAGGTCCCGGAGGAGATCCCTCCACTACGGTCGGGATGACAAAGGGGAGTGGGGTTGCGGCTCTACCGCTGCGTGGTTAAAAGAGGCTTCGGAGGAGATCCCTCGGCACCCAGGGGCTGCCGCCCGTTCTTCACTGAGAAAGAGCCGCTGGCTCTTTCTCAGGGCGTTTCGAACCTTCGCTCGGGATGACAAAACCCGCGGATACGAAAAGCGGCAGAGATTGCTCTCTGCCGCTTTTCGTGCGGGCTTGTCATTTCGCGTATTCGGTGCTTCTGGTTTCGCGGATGACGTTCACCCGGATCTGTCCGGGATATTCCATCTGCTCCTCGATGCGCTTGGCGATTTCCTTGGCCAGAACCTTGATGCCTTCATCGTTGACATCTTCCGGCTTCACCATGATGCGCACCTCGCGGCCGCTCTGGATCGCGTAGCACTTATCCACACCGTCGAAGCTGTTGGCGATTTCCTCCAGCTTTTCAAGACGCTTGATATAGTTTTCCAGGCTCTCGCGGCGGGCACCGGGACGGGCGGCGGAAATAGCATCCGCGGCCTGCACCAGAACCGCTTCCACAGTCTGGGGTTCCACGTCGTTGTGGTGGGCCATGATGCAGTGCACCACGTCCGCGTTCTCGTGATACTTCCGGGCGAGATCCGCACCCAGGGTCACATGGGTACCTTCGCTCTCGTGGTCCACGGCCTTGCCGATATCATGCAGCAGGCCGGCACGCTTTGCCAGCTGGACGTCCGCGCCGAGTTCGGCGGCCATCAGGCCGGCCAGGTGGCTGACTTCGATGGAGTGCTTCAGCACGTTCTGGCCGTAGCTGGTGCGGTACCGCAGGCGGCCCAGCAGCTTGACCAGTTCGTGGTGAATGCCGTGCTGGTTGGTTTCGAACACGGCATTCTCGCCGGCTTCGCGGATCTGGTTGTCGACTTCCTTGCGGGCTTTCTCGACCATTTCCTCGATCCGCGCCGGATGGATCCGGCCGTCCATGATCAGTTTTTCCACAGCAACCCGTGCCACTTCACGGCGTACCGGGTCAAAGGCGGAGACGATCACGGCTTCGGGGGTATCATCAATAATCAGGTCAACACCCGTGGCGGTTTCCAGCGCGCGGATGTTCCGGCCTTCACGGCCGATGATGCGGCCCTTCATATCATCGTTGGGCAGGCTGATCACGCTGACAGTGCTTTCAGCCACGTGGTCCGCGGCGCACTTCTGGATCGCCAGGGCGATGATGTTGCGGGCTTTCTTTTCGCCTTCTTCCTTCGCCTGGGTTTCGATTTCACGAACCTGGGCGGCGGCATCATGGAAGGCTTCTTTCTGGACGCGGTCGATCACGATCTGCTTCGCTTCATCGCGGCTCAGGCCGGCGACCCGTTCCAGTTCGGTCATCTGCTTTGCTTTCAGCTCATCCAGTTCGGTTTCTTTCCGGGTGAGATCGGCAAGCTTGTTGTTCAGGGTTTCTTCCCGGGTTTCCAGGTTGCTGGCTTTCTTGTCCAGGGTTTCTTCACGCTGGATCAGGCGGCGTTCGTTCTTCTGGATTTCATTGCGGCGCTCACGGATTTCCCGTTCGTTTTCCGCCCGTTCCCGGTCATTTTCGGCTTTGGCCTTCAGGATTTCCTCCTTGGCTTCCAGCACTTTTTCTTTCTTGTAGTCTTCAGCCTTGCGGACCGCGTCATCATACAGCCGCTTGGCGTAGTCTTCAGTCCGTTCAATCTTTTTCTCTGTAAAGCTCTTCCGGTAAGAGTATCCCACCAGGCCGCCGAGCAGGCAGCCCACAACCGCGGCAATGACCGCGGCAATGATTGGACTCATAAGTTCCCTCCCCTTCTCTTCAGATTCTTGATTACTCATTCAGGTATCGGCGCACAGAAAAAACCGTACGAAAAAATGCTTCGCACGGCTGTACGCTGCTTCGACCGAGGGACTCCCGGTATCGTAACATCTTTTCCGCAGGGAAACGCATTGCCTGAAAAATGCATGGCTGTCATTCCGGTCGGTGCGGAAGATCTTTTAAAAGACCCTCTGGTTCGCCGATATACAGGAACAACAGACCGATGTCTCCTGCTGCGGAAGTCATCTTATGCGGTTCGCCGTAAGGCGTCCGAAAGAAAACAGATCGTGGGGCAACGCTCCACGGTGGTACATTTGGGGGAAGCTCTATCGATAACAGCGGCGGTCATCAAAAACCGCACAGCCGAACATAATAATATTACAGGCAGTGCAGACAATTGTCAAGGTTTGGCAAAAATTGTAAACGAAAAAGAAACACGGCAAGGTTGAATTCCGGGCCGGGTAACCGTACAGGGAGTATGAAAACAGGCACAGGAAAAAAGGTGTCATTCCATGACGGAATGACACCCTGAAAGAACGATGGTCATTGGTTGAAAGTATCGGGTTGCAATCTGAATCCGTAGGAGATCCTTCAACGCGCTCGCTATGCTCGCTTGTTCAGGATGACACAGGAAGGAGTTGCTCCGTCTCAACCATATAGGTTGGCTGGAGAAAACATAATTCTGAATTCTGAATTCTTAATTCTGAATTACACGATGAATTGCGATCAGAAATCGCAGTTCATCGGTGTCCTGAAGTACGGGATGACGTCACGGATGTTGTCCACACCGGTGAGGTAGATCAGCAGGCGCTCGAATCCCATGCCGAAACCGGAGTGGGTGCAGCCGCCGAACCGGCGGAGGTTGACATACCAGTACATCTCTTCCTTGCTGATGCCCAGCTCATCCATCCGCTGCACCAGCAGGTCATACCGGGTTTCCCTCTGGCTGCCGCCCATCAGCTCACCGGAGCCGGGGACCAGCAGGTCCACTGCCGCGACGGTTTTTCCGTCATCGTTCTGGTACATATAGAAGGCCTTGATGTCCTTCGGCCAGTTGTAAACGAACACCGGGCTGTGGAAGTATTCCTCGGTCAGGTATTTCTCGTGCTCCTTGGCGGTGTCTTCGCCGAACTTGGGCTCAAACTTGAACTCGGTGCCGTTTTCCATGGCCTTGCGCAGGATGGCAATGGCTTCCTCGTGGGTCACGCGGGCACAGGTGCTGGTGAGCAGGGTGTTCAGCTTGTCCAGCAGCCCGCCGCCGGTGAACTGGTCCAGGAACTTCAGCTCGTCCGGGCACTTTTCCAGAACGGTCTTCACGATGGCCTTCAGGAAGTCTTCTTCCAGGTCCATCAGCTGGTCCAGGTCGCAGAAGGCGATTTCCGGCTCAATCATCCAGAATTCCGCGGCGTGGGTTTTGGTATTGCTGTTCTCCGCCCGGAAGGTGGGG
>JAGAAC010000167.1 GCA_017615475.1 Clostridia bacterium | reverse complement strand
GTTCAACTGGTTTATGTTGGTGGCGGTGATTGCCGTTCTGCTGGTCTATTTCCTGCTTTACAAAAACCGGTTCGGCCTTCGCCTGATGGCCTGCGGCGAACATCCGCAGGCGGCAGGTTCCGTGGGCATCAACGTTTATAAAATGCGCTGGGCCGGCGTGCTGATTTCCGGACTGCTGGGCGGACTGGGCGGCCTGTGCTATATTCTCGCGGGCGTCTCCCTCTGGAAATTCGAGAACGGTGTGGCCGGATTCGGTTTCCTGGCCCTGGCCGTGATGATCTTCGGACAGTGGAAACCCACCAGGATCGCCCTGGCAGCGCTGCTGTTCGGCCTGTTCCGGGCACTGAGCAATACTTACGCAGGATTCCCGTTCCTTGTTTCCCTGAACCTGCCGGGCAATGTTTACAACATGATGCCTTATATTGTCTGCCTGATCGTACTTGCCTTCACTTCCAAGGCATCCCACGCGCCGAAGGCGGAAGGCATTCCCTATGACAAGGGATCCAGATAAAAGCCATCCATGAAAGAGAGAGCTGCCTGCGGGCAGCTCTCTTGTTTGTGAATTGTAGATGAATCCTGGCCTGTTTGACTTTTCAACAGGGGCAAAATCGTGTATAATAAATGTTTGAAATGGAGGTGATTCTATGAACGATATCTGGTCAACGATCCGCGGTATGGGCTGGAGCCTGACCCATCGTCTTGGAATCATCGACGTGATCGACATCCTGATCGTGGCAGTGATCATCTATGAACTTCTGCTTCTGACAAGGCATACACGGGGAAGCGCCCTGCTGAAGGGCCTTTTCCTGCTGTTTCTGATTGTACTGCTCAGTAAAATACTCGGCCTGACGAGCCTGAGCTGGCTGATCCTGGCAGTTCTGCAGAACGGCGCCATCGTATTGGTAGTCCTGTTCCAGCCTGAACTGCGCAAAGCGCTGGAACGCATGGGACGCAGCCGCCTGATCACCAAGGGTTCCCACCGGAACGAGGATGAAGTGACTGAAGTCATTATCGAAGAGATTGTCCAGACCGTTGTGGACCTGAGCCGCAGGCGGGTCGGCGCCTTACTGGTGTTTGAAAGAAAAACCGGCCTGCAGGACGTGATTGAAACAGGGACCGCCCTGAATTCAGAAATCTCCGCTCCGCTGCTGGAAAACATCTTTGAACCGAATACCCCATTGCATGACGGCGCTGTGGTAATCCGGGATGACCGGGTGATGGCGGCAGCCTGCATCCTGCCCCTGGCTGAAGCAAGCGGCGTGATCCGCGGACTCGGCACACGCCATCGGGCGGCTGTCGGCATTACCGAAAACACAGATGCAGCTGTAATCGTGGTATCGGAACAGACCGGGATTGTCAGTTTCGCGTCGGACGGTACCCTGAAGCGTCCGTTTACGGTTGAAGATATCAAAACATTCCTGCATGGATTCTACAGTTCCCGGACATCCGGGATCGGATCCATCCTCCGCAGGCTTATGAAGAGATTTACGGAGGAAAAAGCTGCATGAGTGAAGTAAAAAAGAAGAATAACCGCAATACCTGGGCATTGCTTCGGGAAGGGCTTAAACACCTTGTGCTTCATAACGGATGGCTGAAGCTGATTGCCATCCTGATTTCCGTTGTCCTCTGGGCCGGACTGATTTCCCAGGACGAAACCATTACACGCGATAAATCATTCCAGAACGTGAGGGTTTCCGTGATTGGCACGGAAGTGATGAAAAACAACGGATTTATTCTGGCCACAAACCTGGATGGACTCACCGCTGATTTTACCGCCGCCGTTCCGCAGAAACAATATGAAGCCGCTACTGCTTCCGTATATAATGTCAGGGTTGACCTGAGCCGTATCAACCAAAGCGGTCCGCAGGAGATTCAGCTGGATAAATCCTTTTCCAATGTGTACGGAAAAGTTACTTCCATTACGCCTTCGAGCATCACAGTAGATGTCGAGGATTACACAATCCGTCCAAGAATACCGGTTTCAGCGAAACTGTACGGGCATGAACCGGATGGATTCAGATATGAGCTTGCATGTACTCCGACAACTTTTACTATTCGCGGTCCGGCATCAGTTGTGAACGATGTAGCCTATGCCAGGGCGTATATTGCTGCCGATGATATCGAATGGTCAGAAGGGGATAATTACACGGCTTTCCCATTTAAACTGTACAATATAGCGGGCGTGGAAATTGACTCCTCCAGGATGAGCATCACGAGTGATAATAACATTGAGGCAGACAGCGTTATTGTGTCCTATAAAATTCGGCCTGTGAAAGATTTTTCCACCAAGGATCTTGTTACAATCAAAGGAAAGACACAAAACGGTTATAAAGTGTCGGATGTAAAGATTTATCCTGAAACGATCAAGGTGTCGGATATTTCAGAAATCCTGGACCAGATGGACACATTGTATCTTGAAAAGAACACCGTCAGTGTTACCGGCGCCAAGGAGTCATTCTCGGAAAAAATCGAAATTGTGAAACCTTCTGATGATTCATATATATCCAACAACACCATTACGGTTTCTGTCGAGATAGTCCCGGCAGACGAACCGTAAGGAGACGCCTATGGGTAGTTTGGCAAATTCCATATTCCGACTGATGCTTGGCTGGCTGCAGGGAATTGTGGCCGCGGTATGGTCGGCTTTTACAACTGAAAAAGGCGGATCTGTTTTCGCGTGGCTCGGAAAATACTGGATTCCGATCGCAGGGGTACTCTGCGTCATCGGGCTTGTATCGGATCTTTGTGTTTACCTTGTGCGCTGGAAACCCTTCGAGAGATGGTTCGGTTTCCTGCGGCGCGACAGGGAAGAAGAGCATGAAGTCCGTATCCGGCAGGTACAGCAGAAAGAATCATCCTATGCTGCTGAAGAGACGGAAAAGGAAGAGATACAGGCTGTTCCGCGGCGCAGAAGACGTATGCCCCGGACAGAGGAGCAGCCCGAAGAAGCCTATGGCGTGTCACCGAAGCAAAGAGATGCTCAGCCTGAAGTGACAGAGAAAAAGGTTTCTGATCAGCTGCCTGAAACGCGGAGCGGCAGATACGCGCCTGTATATGCTGCGGAACGAAAGCCCGCAAGACCTGTAAAACCGGAATCCTATGCAGCGGAAGAACCGGATCTTTCCAAATGGCAGGAAAAGGCGGAAACGGCAGAAAATACCAACAATACTGAAAACTCTGTGCCGGCTACTGTGACCAAG
This sequence comes from Clostridia bacterium, assembly GCA_017615475.1. Lineage (GTDB taxonomy): Bacteria > Bacillota > Clostridia > Christensenellales > Aristaeellaceae > Aristaeella. The sequence goes on along the minus strand of JAGAAC010000167.1, from coordinate 331 downwards.
GCAGGATACCGCGTACCGGCGGACAGCCCTTACCGCAGGCCTGAACCGCAAAAAGAGAAAGAATTTGTTCCAGCCGCTGCTGAACCAAAGGAAGAAACAGATAAGCAGAATCCCGTAACTGTCGGCCGCCGCAGGAGACTGCGGATCGCGGATCTGTTTACGGATCCTGAGGAAGAACTGAGGCAGGCGGAAGCACCCCAGCATGTGATTGACAGCAGCAAGGCATACAGGCAGCCTGTTTATCCGCGGGGATGGCAGAAAAGCGAGAGTGACAGACAATGAATCAGCTGATCGGCGATAAACAGTACCTGGTGATTACCGGCAATTACGG
>JAGAAC010000166.1 GCA_017615475.1 Clostridia bacterium | reverse complement strand
GATCAGGGCCAAGGGACCGGAAGGGGAAGGGGAGATTATTCTCTGCGCCTCGGAAGGGGAGATGAGGGTTAAGCTGCCGGTCAGGGACGGAGTATTGAGTACTGTGACCCTGAGCAGGGAGAACGAAGAGAAGGTATTCTTCGCGCTGAGTGGAGTAGTAAGGGATTCCTCCACTTCGGTCGGAATGACATTTTGGGGCATGCCTTCGGACGTAGTTGTTTCGCTCTGAATCCGAAGGAGATCTCTCCGTGCGCTTCGCTTAGTCGAGATGACACGGGGGCGGATGGTTATGGTTTCCAAGAAAAAGTTAGGGAATGTTATGTTTTTATATCAAGGGATTCTTCGACTGCGCTCAGGATGACACCCTAGAGGCTGGCTATGGTTCCCATGGGTGTTGAAGGAACAAGAATCCGTGTGGTTCCGGGTACGGTTCATCCTTAAAAAATGTTTTATCAAAGGTATTGACAAAACAGATATATTTGATAAAATATAATTGTCACAAAGGGAAACACGGAGGTGAGGTTGTGGAACGGTATGATATCGCGATTATCGGCACGGGGCCGGCGGGAGTTTCGGCGGCGCTGACGGCGAAGAACAGGAACAAGAGCATTCTGCTCCTGGGCAGCCGGCAGATGAGCGAGAAAGTGGCGAAAGCCCATGAGATCCGCAACTATCCGGGACTGCCTTTTGTGAAAGGTGAGGACCTGGCGGCCGCTTTCCGGGATCAGCTGGATCGGATGGAAATACCGGTTATGGAAAGCCGAATCGGCGCGGTCTACGCCATGGGAGACTACTTCGCCCTGCAGGCCGGAGAGGAAATGCTGGAAGCGAAAACCGTGATCCTCGCTACCGGTGTGGTGATGGCCAAGACCCTGCCGGGAGAAGAAGAACTGCTGGGACGGGGCGTGAGCTATTGCGCCACCTGCGACGCGCCGCTGTACCGCGGACGCAGGGCGGCGGTGATCGGCTACAGCCCCCGGGAAGAGGCGGAAGCTGCTTTCCTGGCCGGCGTGTGCAGCAAGGTGACGTATTTCCCGATGTACGCGGAAAACACGGATCTGCCGGAAACGGTGGAAGTGATCCGGGAAAAGCCCGAAGGGATCCTGAAGGCGGAAACCGGCCTCAGGGTGAAAACCGCGGCAGGGGAATATCCGGCGGACGGCGTGTTCGTGCTGCGGGAGGCCGTGGCACCGGGACAGCTGGTGCCGGGACTGGAAACAGACGGCCCGCACGTGAAGGTGAACCGCCGGATGGAAACCAACCTGCCGGGCGTGTTTGCCTGCGGGGACCTGGTTGGAACGCCTTACCAGTACGTGAAGGCGGCCGGTGAAGGAAACATTGCGGCGATCAGCGCCGCGGCCTATATCGACAAGAAAGCGAAAGAATAAAAGGAGGACACAAAAATGGTTAAGAAAGTAAACACTCAGGAATTCCAGAACGAAGCGATGAAGGCACCCGTGGCGGTGGCGGATTTCTCCGCGACCTGGTGCGGACCCTGCAGGATGCTGGCGCCGGTGCTGGAGGAGATCTCTGAAAAGTACGAAGGCAAAGTTGCGTTCTATGCTGTGGACGTGGATGAATCCCCGGAACTGGCGATGCAGTACAGGGTGAATTCCGTGCCCTGCCTGGTGCTGCTGAAGAACGGCGAATTCGTGGACCAGAGCATCGGCTTCCGGCCCGCGCCGCAGCTGACAGCGTGGATTGACGGCAACCTGTAAGGGAAACACAGGGAGGAACGGAAAATGAGCGATGAGAAGAGGAAACAGACTGAAACGGAGTATCCCCAGCTGCAGCTGAGCAGCCAGCTCTGTTTTCCGCTGTATGCCTGCGCCCGGAAGGTGATCAGCGAGTATACGCCCCTGCTGAAGCCCTTCGGGTTGACCTATACGCAGTACATTGTGCTGCTGGCGCTGTGGGAAGAGGAAGGCAAGGAAAAGGTCGGAGACGTCTGCCACAAGCTGTATCTGGACTGCGGCACCATGACCCCCATGCTGAAAAAGATGGAGGAGAACGGCTGGATTACCCGCAGGCGCTGCAAGGCGGACGAACGCTGCGTGTATGTGGAGCTGACCGAAAAAGGCTGGGCCCTGCGGGACGAGGTGAAGGACATTCCCGCAAAACTGGGGAAATGCATCAGCCTGCCGCCGGAAGAAGCGTATGAACTCTACCGGCTGCTGCATAAGCTGCTGGAGAGCGTATAAGCCGCGGGCAGAATGCCGCGGCAGAGAAGAGAGACAGGATAGAAATGGAAAGAACAATCATAAAAGAGCAACAGCTGGACGAGGAACGCGCGCTGTATCATCTGCAGCACGGAGATGTTGTCCGGTGTGTGTTTGCCGGCCCGGCGGACGGGGAATCCGCGCTGAAGGAAGCCCGGGATATCCGGGTGGAGGACACGCAGTTTTCCCTGCGGTATCCGCTGTGGCACGTGCAGGGATTTGAAATGACAAAGACCCGGATGGACGAAAAGACCCGGGCGGCCATCTGGTACGCGACGGACGGGAAGATCCGGAGCTGCTTGATGGACGGGGTGAAAGCTGTTCGGGAATGCCGGAATATCGAGCTGGCGGACTGCCGGATCCATTCGGCAGAATTCGGATGGAAGTCTGACGGGATTACCCTGAAGGATACGGAAATCGAATCGGAATACCTGTTCCTGGACGCAAAGAAGATCAAGCTGGAACGGGTAAAGATGAAGGGCAAGTATTCCTTCCAGTATGTGGACGGGCTGGAGATCACGGACAGCGAACTGGACACCAAGGACGCCTTCTGGCACAGCCGGAACGTGACGGTGCGGAACTCGACCATCAAGGGAGAATACCTGGCCTGGTTTTCTGACGGACTGACGCTGATCGACTGCACCATTATCGGGACGCAGCCGCTGTGCTACTGCACAAACCTGAAGATGATCAACTGTAAGATGGTTGACGCGGACCTGGCGTTTGAGTACTCGGACGCGGACGCGGAGATCATCGGACATATCGACTCAGTCAAGAATCCCAGGTCCGGGAAGATCGTTGCCGACAGCGTGGGAGAAATCATCCGGAGCGACGCTGTCATGGAATGCACAGGAGAAGTGATTATACGGGCGTGACGAAAACCCGGTAACGGGATACCGGAGGCTTGGATGATGAGACGCGCTGGAAGAATAATGATCAGGATCGCCGTGACGGGGATCCTGTTTCTGCTGCTTCTGGTCGGCGGGGCGTCTGCTTTGAAGGAGCGGGTGCTGACGGCCTGCTGCCCTTCCGTGAGCGGGGAGAAAGTCATTGCCCAGTGGAAACAGGGGGAGATGACCCTGTACCTGCCCGGGAACTGGGATCTGACCAGGATCCGCCTGGAGCTGGAAGACTCGGAAACCATCCTGCTGGGAGAGGAAAAGACGGCAGTTTCCCGGGGTGAAGAAACGGATCTGTCCGGCCTGACGGGCACAAAGATGAAGGTGCTGGACGGTGGCGGAGAAGGACGGGGAACGCTGACCATCCTGCAGGGATCGGAGATCCCCTCGCTGTTTCTTGAGGTGGACGGAGAGGAACTGAAGAAGGTCAACCGGAGCAAGGACAATGTGATTACGGAAGGCCGGGCGGTCTACACGGAAGCGGATGGCACCGTATCCTACACCGGCGGGCTGGACCAGCTGAAGGGCCGGGGTAACAACACTTTCCGGTATTCCAAGAAACCGTATCAGTT
>JAGAAC010000165.1 GCA_017615475.1 Clostridia bacterium | reverse complement strand
TCGGTGCCGTACCTGTCGTACAGTTCGTCACACAGTCCTTTCAGGAATGAATCGGGTACACCGGTATAAAAATCGATCCCGTCTTCCTGCAGAACATCCAGCAAAAAGGAAGCATTCATGAATTAACCTCCATGTATCAAAAAGCCGGTCAGTCAAATTCCATCGGAAATTCCGATATGGCATAATCCAGTCCCTTGGTGTTGTAACTGCTGCGCATCGTACTGAAGATGGAGTCGCTTTCCGCGCCGGGTTTGAACGGTGTCGGAATGAAATCATTCACTTTCTGTTTGGATGAGATCCGGATCGGGATGACCCGGAAATCCTTGTATGCTACTTTGGCATCCTTGATCCTGTAACGGATCTGGAACATAATGGACGTCATGTCCTTCGGGCTCTTGTTTCCGGCAAAGCAGAAATTGCCCAGTGAATAGCAGATATACACCCCGTTGTAGCACTCAATCGGCTGCACCCGGTGGGAGTGATGGCCGACCACCAGGTCCGCACCGCTGTCCACCGCCAGCCGTCCAAGCCGGATCTGGTTATCCGTCGGTTTGTATCCGCGGTTCGGCTGGGACGATGTCGGTTCCAGTCCCCAGTGGAATGAAACGATCACGAGCGGATAATACTGCTTGGCTTCCGCAATGTCCGCCGCCACTTTTTCCTCAAATGTCGGATATCCGCCGAAGGGTTTTCCGTACCGGTCGATGCAAAGATAGGAAAGCATCGCCACCTGGATTCCTTCAAATTCGAAAATCCCTTTTTCATCCGAAGTGGAATAGATGACGCCGGCATCCCGCAGGGTTTTTTTGGTATCCTCGAATCCTTCCTCGCCGTGATCCATCACATGGTTGTTTTCCAGGGATACCGCCTCAATCCCGTTATCCGTGAGGACATTCACATACGAAGGGGAGATGCTGAACAGGAATTCATTTCCCTGCTTGCTGGAGGGCACATAGGTGGTGTCCGTGAACGTTCCCTCAAAATTGACGATGGTCAGGTCGTCGCCTGTCAGGATATCGCGGACCCCGGACATGGTAAAATTGATATTCCCGTCGTGCGCATTCAGTTCGGGGGTGAAAATATCCTTATTGTGAAAAGTGTCCCCGCCGATGGTAAAATCACCGGTGCAGGTGATTGTCATGATCACGGCGCCGTCGCTGTCCTTCAGGATTTTGCTGCCCTGTTCTTCCGGAAGGTTTTCCAGGATTTCCGTAATTTCCAGTTCAACGTCAAAATCCTCCGCCTGTGCAGCCGGGATCAGCAGCATCAGGCACAGCAGCAGCGCAATCATCTTCCGAATCATGTTCCATGTCCCTCCGTCGCATGTGTCAGTTTGAATGAATAAACTCCGAAATGCGTTCCATGGCCACGGTGATCTTATCGATGGACGTGGCGTAGCAGCACCGGATATTCCCTTCGCCGGATGGCCCGAATGCCGTTCCGGGCACAGCTGCCACATTCTTTTCCCGCAGCAGCCGTGAACAGAATTCCTCACTGGTCATGCCGGTCGTACGGATGGACGGGAACACATAAAACGCGCCATAGGGTTCAAAGCATTCCAGCCCCATTTCCCGGAACGCGTTTACCATATAACGGCGCCGGCGGTCATAACTGTCCCGCATCCGGATGATTTCCTCATAGCCGTTTTCGCGTCCGCTCCGCAGGGCCGCCTCCGCGGCAACCTGTCCCTGCCGGGGAGCACACATAATGCTGTACTGATGGACTTTATTCATCACGCTGATGATTTCCGCCGGACCGCATGCGTAGCCGACACGCCAGCCGGTCATCGCAAAGGATTTGCTGAATCCGTTGATGGTCAGCGTGCGCTCCGCCATACCGTCCATTGTCGCGAAGGAAACGTGCTTTTTCCCGTCATAGACCAGTTCCGAGTAGATTTCATCCGAAATAACCATCAGGTCATGCTTCCGGACAAACTCCGCGACAGCCGCAAGGTCCTCCCGCTCCATAATTCCGCCGGTCGGATTGTTGGGATAGGGAAGAATCAGCACCTTCGTACGGGGAGTAACCGCCTTTTCCAGATATTCGGTTTTCAGGCGGAATTCATCTTCCTCCTTCGTAATCACGCCGACAGGATTCCCGCCCGCAAATATCACACCGGGAGAATAGGACACATAGCTCGGTTCCGGAACCAGAACCTCGTCTCCGGGCTCTGTCAGCACCCGGAGCGCAGCGTCGATTGCCTCGGATGCACCGATTGTCACCAGGATATCCGTCTCCGGATCATAACTGAGCCCGTAGCGGCCCTGCATATACAGGGCAATCTCATTCCGAAGTCCGATCAGGCCGCGGTTTCCCGTATACTGGGTTTCCCCGTCCACAAGGGAATCAATCGCCGCATTGCGGATGCTGTACGGCGTTTTGAAATCCGGTTCGCCGACGCCCAGCGAAATCGTATCCTTCATGCCCGCCGCAATATCAAAAAACCTGCGGATTCCGCTCGGCGGAACCGCTGTAATCCTGGAATTCAGAAAGCGTTCATAATTCACGGACTGATCACCAGCCTGCGATCAGTTTCCCCGTTGTCAAAAATGACGCCTTCTTCCTTGTAGCGTTTGAGCACAAAGCTGGTGGCAGTTCCGGTAACCGTCTCCAGCGGGGAGAGCTTCCCGGAAACAAACGCGGCCAGTTCCTTCAGCGTACGTGCTTCCACGAGCACCAGCAGGTCATAGGATCCGGACATCAGGAATACGCTCTTGACCTCATCAAAGCAGTAGATGCGGCGCGCAATCGCGTCAAAACCCATATCCCGCTGCGGAGTCACGCGGACTTCGATCATTGCCTCCACGCGCTCGCGGTCCGTCAGATCCCAGTTGATCATCGGCGCATACCGGAGAATGATTCTCCGTTTTTCAAGATCTTCAATTGTGGACGCGACTTCCTCAAGGGGAGCCCCTGTCATCACGGCAATCTTTTCCAGAGGGAGACGGCAGTCTTCCTTCAGAAGGTCCAGAACAGCTGTTTCCAGTTTCGTCATGGTCAGCACATCCTTCCAAAACATTTAAATTATTGTACATCAACCGGACATGAATGGCAAGATTTCCCGTTGTCTCTCCGGCTGCCTTCCGGTCCGTCCGGATGCACACAGAACGTACAGCCCCCGTATTGATTTCATCCATAAATGTCTGGTATAATTTTCTAAAATATCAGATCAGAAACGGGAGGCATCACCATGAGTCAGAACAAATACGCCGGCACACAGACTGAGAAAAACCTTCTTGCCGCCTTTGCCGGGGAGTCACAGGCCAGGAACAAGTATACGTATTTCGCTTCCCGGGCCAAAAAAGACGGGTTTGAACAGATTTCCGCGCTGTTCCTCAAGACAGCTGACAACGAGAAGGAACACGCCAAGCTGTGGCTGAAGGAGCTCAACGGAATCGGAAATACCGCCGAGAACCTCAAAGAGGCAGCTGACGGTGAAAACTATGAATGGACCGATATGTACGAAGGCTTTGCCCGGACCGCAGAAGCGGAAGGATTTCCCGAACTCGCCGCAAAGTTCCGCGGCGTAGCGGCGATTGAAAAGCATCATGAAGAGCGTTACCGGGCGCTCCTCCGGAATGTCGAAACTGCCGAAGTCTTCAAAAAGAGCAGTGTCAAAATCTGGGAATGCCGCAACTGCGGGCATATCGTTGTCGGCACGGAAGCGCCGGAGATCTGCCCCGTCTGTGCCCATCCGCAGAGCTATTTTGAAGTCAACGCCGAAAATTACTGATCCGCCGTTCCTTCAGTTGACTTTTAAAACCCATAATCCTATAATTTTCGATTGGAATAATTGAATCCGGGGAGGTAAAAGAATGGATATTCAGGCATTGGAAAAACAGGCACGCCAGGTCAGGCGGGATATTATCACCATGGTTTCAAAAGCAGGCGCCGGTCATCCGGGCGGGTCTCTTTCCTGCACCGATGCCCTGGTTGCCCTCTATTTCGAGATCATGAATGTGGATCCCGCAAATGACAAGGATCCCAACCGTGACCGCTTCGTCCTGTCCAAGGGACACGCCGCACCTGCGCTTTACGGCACCCTGTGTGAGCGGGGCTATTTCGGCCGCGAGGAATTTGACCGTTTCCGCCAGCTTCACGGGATCCTGCAGGGACACCCGGATACGAAGAAATGCCCCGGCGTGGACGCCTCCACCGGTTCTCTCGGACAGGGGATTTCCATCGCGGTCGGCATGGCGCTCGGCGCCAAGCATACCGGCAACCCCTGCCATGTATATACTGTCGTGGGAGACGGTGAAAGCCAGGAGGGAATTGTGTGGGAAGCCAGCATGGCTGCCGCGCATTATCACCTGGATAACCTGACCGTGATCCTGGACCATAACGGCATGCAGATTGACGGTACCAACGATGAAGTAATGAGCCTCGGCGATATCAAGGCAAAGGCCCTGGCTTTCGGGTACGATGTCATCGAAGTGGCTGACGGAAACGACATGAAGCAGGTTGTGGACGCGCTTCGCGTACCTGCCTGCCCCGGCAAGCCGCGCTATATCATCCTGAACACCCTCAAGGGCAAAGGCGTCAGCTTCATGGAAGGCCAGGTCGGCTGGCACGGGAAAGCGCCGAACGCTGAACAGGCCGCTCAGGCTTTGAAAGATTTGGAGGACTGAAAAGATGGAAAAGAAAGCAGTTCGTGCCGCATATGGTGAAGCCCTGGTCAAGCTGGGCGAAAAAAATGACCG
>JAGAAC010000164.1 GCA_017615475.1 Clostridia bacterium | reverse complement strand
TCCCCTGCACCTCTCGATGCAAAGCTTGCCATTCGCTATCGGGTTCGTTGGCAACTACGCCCCTTGGGACTTCCACCCAAGCTTCGGGACATGCCCGTCATACTATTGTAAAAGTCCGCGGCATCTGCCGCGGACTTTATTCTTTCATCCGGATTACAGATATTTGATCAGCTCGTCCCGGACACCGTCCATGCGCGCGTCGCTCAGGCCGAAATCCATCTGCCGGTACGACCAGGCGCTGCGGGCAATCCCGTGCTTCTCAAACACTTCATTGATGGTTTTGAACCACTTTACAGTATCCTCCGGTTTTGCCCGGTCGATCACGCCGTATTCGCCGCAGTACAGGGCCGTCCCGCGGGCTTCCGCTGTCTCAATGGCGGAGGCAAACTGCTTTTCGAAGTATTCCGGCGTAATATCCGCTTCTTCAAAGGCTACCCGCCTGTCGATATCGAAGGCCGGATCCGGAATCCAGGTGGCTCCCTGGTGGGTAAAGATCAGCGGATCATAGCAGTGGAAGTTGTAGACCACCCGGTCATCCGCCGGCAGGTCCAGGTCTTTCACCGCGTCCGGGCTGTTGTTCCAGTAGCTGCCAACCAGGATCAGGCTCCGGGGGGCAATCTTCCGGATCCGGGCAATGCATTCCGCCGCAATCCGGTTCCACTCACCGATCACAGACTGGTCCGTCACCTCGTTCAGCAGTTCAAAGGCGATGTTTTCCGGATCGTTGAACCGGGCCGCGAGGCCTTCCCACAGCCGGTAGAACCGTTCCTGATACGGCTTGCTGCCGAAGAAACCGCTTTCCTGATGAGCCGCGTCAAAGGAATAACCCGCGGTCTTATGCAGGTCCAGCACCACCTTCAGGCCGCGCTTTTTGCACCATTCCACCGCTTTGGCAATCCTGTCAAAGCCTTCGGTGCTGAGTCCGCCCTCCGCGATCTCCAGCACGTTGTAATCCATGGGGATCCGCACATGGTCCAGTCCCCAGCCGGCAATTACGTCCATATCCGGCTCTGTAATAAAATGATCCAGGCGTTCCTTGGAATAATCGCACTGGGAGAACCAGCCGCCCAGGTTTATGCCCCGGTAAAACCCGAAGTCTTTCATCTTCATTCAAAAACACCGTCCTTTTGGTATCAGTATACACAAACAACCCCTTTCGGAAAAGGGGTTGTTTATAGATTATTATCATACGGATTCTTCAGTTCATTCAGGAAGACTCACCAGATAATTCTGCATTCTGAATTCTGCATTCTGCATTGAATTGGCATAAGCTCAATGGTTATTGAGCCTATGCCAATTCTGAGTAGCTTCCCAGATAGGCGCATTTCTCCAGCGTCACGTCCAGTTCCTCGATCAGCCGGGCAAAGGCGGGGGAATAGACAGACGCGTCAATGTCAAAGCAGAACATGAACTCAAAGTCTTTCCCGGGCACAGGACGACTCTCCAGTTTAGTTAGGTTGATTCCCTGGGCATAGAAGCGTCCCAGCAGCTGATACAGGGCGCCGGGCTTGTTGGGCAGCGCCAGCATCAGGCTGGTCCGGTCTGCCCCGGGATAGATTTCCGGCTTCCGGGAAATGCAGATGAACCGGGTATGGTTATTGCTGTTGTTCTGAATGTCTGTCTTCAGGATCTCCAGGCCGTACAGCTGCGCGCAGCGCCCGGATGAAATCGCCGCCACATCCCTGCGTCCGCTTTCCGCCACCAGCTGGGCCGCGGCAGCGGTATTACTGCTGATGTTCACCCGGATCTGTTTATTCTCTGCAAGGAAATCGGAGCACTGCTGGATAGCCTGCTCATGGGACCAGATTTCCCGGATATCCTCGAGTTTCGTTCCCGGCGGAACAAGCAGGGTATGATCAATCTTCACCCGGGCGGAACGAACAATATAGCAATTCCGGCTGATCAGCCTGTCATACACGCTGTTCACCGATCCCGCCAGGCTGTTTTCAATCGGCAGGATGCCGTATTCACACAGTCCGCTTTCAATGGCGGAAAAAACATTGTCAAAGGTCTTGCAGTACATGATGGACGGGGACCGGAAGATTTTCTCGCAGGCCTGCTGGGAATAGGCTCCCTCCACCCCCTGGCAGGCTACTGTCGCTTTCTCAGGAAAAAGCTTCGGCGTCTCCTCCAGGCTCCGGCGGATCAGCTGTCCCAGATCGCTTTCCTTTTTCCGGTCCAGCAGCTGGCTGGTCCGGCTCTGGGCCATCAGGAAGGCAAACAGGGCACGGACGCCGTTCTCATTCTCTTCCCCGGCTTCCGCCCCGACCTTGTTCAGCACTTCGCGTTCCCGGGCAGGGTCAGACACGGGCAGGTTATGCTCCTGCTTATACCGGCCGATCTCGGCCGCCGTCTCCAGGCGTTCGCCGTAAAGCCGGATCAGGTCGCTGTCAATCCGATCAATCCGCGCTCTCAGTTCCTCAATGGTCATGGCTTTTCATCCTTTCCGGGATTGTTTCTCTTACTTATCTTTCCACTCCGTGTCGATCGCTTCCTTGCGTTCACGGCCTTCCTTCAGGAGCCGCTTCAGCGTCCGGGCGTCATCCGCCGCGATGGCATCCCTGTATTCCTGCAGGGAATGGATCAGGCAGTCCAGTTCAAAGCCCAGATGCTCCGCGTTGTCCAGGAACAGCTCGGTCCACATATCCTCGTTCAGCTTGGCTACCCGGGTCAGATCCCGGTAGCTGCCGGCGGAGAAAGCCAGGTGTTCCGCTGCCGTGGGGGATTTGATATAGGCATTGGAAACCACATGGGCCAGCTGGGAGGTAAAGGCGATCATTTCATCGTGCTTTTCCGGTGTTGTCACCGTTACGGAACGGAAGCCCGCTTCCCGCAGCAGATCACTCAGCCGGCTGACCAGGAACAGGTCCTCCTGGTGCCGGGGAACCAGGATCATTGTCGCGTTCTGAAACAGGTTCCCGTCTGCGTACTTGATGCCTGAAAACTGTTTTCCGGCCATGGGATGCCCGCCGATAAAGGTGAATCCGTACTGCTGCGCCAGGGTAAAGCAGGGTTCGCAGACTGCCTGCTTTACGCCGCACAGGTCGCACACAATCGCGTCCTTCCGGATCAGGGGAGCGGATTTCTCCAATGCCTCCACCGCCGCGCCCGGATACACCGCCAGGAACAGGTAATCGCACGCCGGAATATTCTCTTCCGTCAGTTCTTCTTTTATGGTTTCTGTCAGCAGGGCGTATTTCTGGACATGCTCGTCCGTATCCCTGCCCAGGATTTTATGTCCGCAGGCAGCCAGCGCCTTGCACAGGGAAGCGCCCATCAGCCCCAGGCCGATCACGCCGATTGTTTTGCTCTCCATCTCTGTCTTTCCTCTCCCGCCGGCCTTACGCCAGCGCGGCGCGGATCTTCATAACCGCCTTCGCCACATCGTCAAACTGTTCCGGCGTCAGGCTCTGGGGTCCGTCGCACAGGGCATGCCGCGGATCGTTATGCACCTCGATCATCAGGCCGTCAGCCCCGCAGGCCGCAGCAGCCATCGCCATGGGTTTCACATACCGGGCCGCGCCGGTCGCATGGCTCGGGTCCACCACCACCGGCAGGTGGCTCAGCTCATGCAGCACCGCCACGGCGGAAAGATCCAGCGTGTTCCGGGTGTAGGTTTCGAAGGTGCGGACGCCCCGCTCGCACAGGATAATCTGCTCGTTGCCGCCGGCCATGATATACTCGGCGCTCATCAGCAGCTCCTTGATGTTATTTGCCAGGCCGCGCTTGAGCAGCACCGGCTTCCGCAGCCGGCCCAGCTCCTTGAGCAGTTCAAAGTTCTGCATGTTCCGGGCGCCAACCTGGATCACATCCACCTGCTCAAACAGCGGCAGGTGTCCGATGTCCATGATCTCGGTAATGATCGGCATACCGGTCCGCTTCTTGACCTCCAGCAGGATCCGGATGCCTTCTCCGTGCAGGCCCTGGAAATCATAGGGCGAAGTCCGCGGTTTGAAGGCGCCGCCCCGGAGCATCCCCGCTCCGCTGGCCTGTACTGCCTTGGCAATGGTTGCCACCTGATCCTCCGTCTCCACGGAGCAGGGGCCGGCGATGATCTGGAAATTGCCTCCGCCGAAGGCAACCTGGTCCGTCACCCGGACCACGGTGTCATCCGGATGGAACTTCCGGTTTGCCTTCTTGAAAGGCTCTGAAATCCGGGTCACGCTCTGGACAATATCAAGTCCGCTGATCAGATCCGTATCGATCCGGGTGGTATCGCCCACCAGGCCGATCACCGTCTGGAATTCACCTTCCGATATATGCGTCCGGACACCGTAGCTTTCCAGCCACTCAATCAGGTGGTCCTTTTCCTCTTTCCGGACATCTTTCTTCAGTGCGATAATCATGTTCTTCTGCTCCTTCCCGAATAAACAGGGCCCGCAGTAATTCTGCGGGCCCTGATGTTCACCCTTGCGGGGGAAACCTGCGCGGCAAAATTACCTTACCTCAGTTACAGTTGGTAAAGTAATAGTAGTAATAAAACCCGAAAAACTGCCGCATAGTTCTTCCCTTTCCGCGCCTTCAGCGCAGTGATTGGATCACGGGTATTCTATCACCAGTGTCCCGGTCTGGCAAGAAAAGCTTTTCCGGATGCAGAAGAAAAACAACTCTTACTCAGCCGATGTCACGACCACTTTCATCCCGAAATACACATTCTCATCCGGTGTGAAGTCGATCACAGCCTTATAGGTAACCTCCTCCGTGCCTTCCTCCGGTATTTCGGTGATGTATCTCACTGTACCTTCATAGCTCTTGCTTTCATCGGATTCCAGTTCAATCGTTACCTGGTCGCCGGCCTTCAGCAGTTTCCGGTCATCCGCGGTTACATCCGCTTCCACGCGCATGCCGCTGACCAGGGCGATCTGGGCAGCCACATCTCCCTTGTTCACCGCTGCCCCGGCCTCCGCGGATACCGACATGATCACACCGGCCTCCGCCGCCGTCACTGCCGTTCCGGTCATCTCATAGCCTTCAAAGGTGCCGCTGAGCGTTTCCAGCAGCAGATCGCCGCGTTTGACCTGATCTCCGTCCTTCACCGCCACACGAACCACAGCGCCGGAAGCGGTCACTGCCTCAGGGTTGACCCGTTCCACGTTGCCCCGGCCGACCCGCAGTTTCTCTGTATGGGCTTCATCCCGGTAGATCATGACGGAATCTCCGATGACGAAATTGCCTTCTGATACCAGCACAGAGTAGTTGGATCCGTCCACGCCGGTAATGATACCCGTTCCTTTCCGGGTGTTGTCTGTCCGGCAGACCAGATAAACCGTCTCACCGGTATGCACAATGGTCGTATCAACGGACGTATAGGCTTTGGAAACGCTGGAGGAAACCGTATACAGAACCGTTCCCTCAATATACAGGTCCGCTCCGTAGCGGTTGGCGATGGTTTCCGCGTCATCCCCGGCCTGTACGAACACGCCGGTCACGGTGCCGTCCTCCGAAGCGTAGGTCTTTTCCGTCCGGTAGGTAAACAAGGTATCCCCCGCGTTCACCCGCATGCCCTGCTCCAGGGCGACGTTCTCCACCGTTCCGCCGATCGGCGCGTACACCGGCACCACCGTACCGGCTTCCACGGTTCCGTTCAGGCTCAGGGTTTCAGCTCCCGCCGTTCCCAGTACCATCACCAGTGCTAACAGGATCATAGCTGCTCGTTTAATGATAGTCATCATTGTTCCCTCCACGATTTAATTATTCGTTATTCATTTTTAATTGTTAATTGATTTAAACCGCTCTCAGGGCATCAATCGGATTCAGCCGGCTGGCCTTTCTGGCAGGCGCCCAGCCGAAGATAATACCGACCGCCGCGGAGAACCCCACGCCCAGGATAACGGCTCCCCAGTTCAGTACAAAGATGGTTCCCAGGAGCTGGCACAACCAGTAGGATAATGCCAGGCCGAAGACAACCCCCAGGAGGCCGCCGATCATGGAAAGCAGGAAGCTTTCCAGCAGGAACTGCATCTGGATCTGCCCCGGAACAGCGCCCAGTGCCTTCTTCAGGCCGATCTCACCCGTCCGCTCTGTCACGGTCGTCAGCATCATGTTCATGATGCCGATACCGCCTACCAGCAGGGCGATGGATGCGATGCCTGCCAGCAGCGAACTCAGCATGGTGGTCATGGTATTCATGGTTTCTTCGATACTCTCCATCGAGGAAACCGTGAAACAATCCTCCTCAAAATCAAACAGCACGTCCATGGCGTCTTCGATTTCCTGTTTGGCCTCTGCGGAATCCGCGCCTTCCTTCAGGTAGACCGTGAAGGAATTGATATCGGTGGAGTTGTTCACCTTCATGGCTGTGGTATAAGGAATCATCACCGCCGGTGAACCGCTGAAAATGGAGGCGACACCGCCGCCGCTGTCTTCCTCGTACCTCCCGACAATCGTGAAGGGCAGGCCCGAGACGTACAGGGTTTCACCGATGGGGTCCACACCCAGGAAGAATTCATCCACAATCTCCTGGCTGATCACGCAGACATAGCTGCTGTTGTCATCGTCTATAAAGTTCAGGGTCCGTCCCTGGATAATCATGTCCTCATTCAGGATAAAGTAGTACGCGTTCCGGCCCGAAACGGAAATGCCGGTCTGCACATCGTTCCCGTAGGAAACCCGGCCGTTCAGGCTGACGCTCGGCACCACGCCGTCCACGTTCTCCAGCTCTGTAATCACCTGCAGGTCTTCCGGCGTCACACCGCTCTTCAGGTCGCTGCCGGTCACACTCACCGTCAGGGTGCCGACACCCATGCTCGAGAAGGAGGAGAAAATGGTGCCGGATACGCCGGACACCGTGGAGATCAGCGTAATGACTGCCATAACGCCGATCATAATGCCCAACAGGGTCAGGAAGGAACGCACCTTGTTGCTCCGGATGTTATCCAGCGCCATCACAACGCTTTCCCGGATCATCACCATGCGTTTATGCATGATTTTAAACACGGCGTACACCTCCCGCATCCTCAATCGTCGCGACTCCGCACAGCGGAGATCGCTCGTTTCGGATGACCTCACCTCTTTCGAAATTTCCGCCACTGGCGGTCAAAAGAGGTTCGCCCTCCTCCGAGATTTCTCCGTCTATAATATGCACGATTCTCCGGGCATTGGAGGCAATCTTCAGGTCATGGGTAATCATAATCACCGTACGCTTTTCCTCGTTCAGTTCCCGGAACAGCTGCATAATCTGGGCGCCGGTCTTCTGGTCCAGGGCGCCGGTAGGTTCGTCCGCCAGCAGGATGGAGGGGTTTCCCACCATTGCCCGGGCAATGGCCACGCGCTGCTGCTGGCCGCCGGAAAGCTGGCTGGGCAGATGGTCCATCCGGTCCTTCAGCCCGACGCGTTCCAGCATGGCCTCCGCCCGTTCCCGTCGCTCTTTCGGCCGGATACCGGCATAGATCAGGGGCAGTTCCACGTTCTTGCGGGCTGTCAGCCTGGGCAGCAGCTGGGAATTCTGGAAGATGAAACCGATCTCCCGGTTCCTCAGTTCCGCCAGCTCCTGCTCGTCCAGATCCTCCACTTCACGCCCCCGCAGGATATACTCCCCGGAAGTCGGCGTGTCCAGGCAGCCGATAATATTCATCAGGGTTGTCTTTCCGCTTCCGGAGGGGCCCAGTACTGACAGGTAATCCCCTTCATCCACTGTCAGGGATACCTTTTTCAGTGCGTGGACATTCTCTCCTTCCAGCGGATAGATCTTGTCAATCTCCCGCATCCGGAAGAATACTTCTTCTGTCATCGTCAGTTCCCCCGTGATCCGCCGCTGGGAGTTCTGCTGCCGCCGCTGCCGCCGCTGCTCCCGCCGGGGAATCCGCTGCCGCCGCCAAAGCCGCCGCTGGGCATATTGCTCATATCAGGCATGCTGCTGAAGTCGAAAGATCCGCTTCCGCCGCCGCTGCCGTTCCGGCCGGGCCGGTTCACCTGCCGGTTGGTAAACATTCCGGAGAACAGCGCAGCCAGTCCCGTTGCCTCTTCTTCTTTCTCCGCAATCTTGTAGACCGTTTCGCCTGCTGTCACGCCGTCCTTGATTTCCACATAGTTGCCGTTGCTCACGCCCACGGTAACCGTAACTTCTTCCATTTCGCCGTTTTCGTTTTCCTTATAGACATAGGCGGTATTGTTCCGGGCGGTGCTCAGCGCTTCCATCTTCAGCACGGTCACGTTCTGTGCTTCTTCCAGCGGCACGGTAACGGTTGCCTGCATGCCGGGCCAGATGTTTTCAGCCCCGGAGGTGTCCACGTTCACCGTACCCGTGTAATATGCCACGTTGTTGCCCGTGTAGGACACATAGTCGATGTCATCAATCGCGGCGTCAAAAGTTGCGCCCGCGGACGATACTGTCACCCGGCAGCTCTGGCCTTTTTTTACCTCGCCGATGTTGCTTTCACCGATACGGACGGAGACCTTCATATGGTCA
The DNA here is from genome assembly GCA_017615475.1 of Clostridia bacterium. Taxonomy (GTDB): domain Bacteria; phylum Bacillota; class Clostridia; order Christensenellales; family Aristaeellaceae; genus Aristaeella. Next base: position 35,177 of record JAGAAC010000164.1, on the reverse strand, counting down.
AAATCCGCCACCGTCAGCAGCGTATCGCCGGATTTGATCTCGTCACCCTTCTCCACGCTGATGGAGCTGACAGTTCCGTCAAACTCCGCCTCAATCGTCTCACCGCTGCTCAGGCGCATCAGCCTGTCCCCGTCCTTGACCTGGTCGCCTTCGGAGACGTAAATCTCACGCACCTTGGTATCCGAGGATGCAGTGTAGGTCGCGCTGTTCACCAGCTGCATGCTGCCTGTAAAGGAAAGCGAGTTGGAGATGCTGCCGGTTGTCGCGGTGTAGGGATCATAGGTGATCTTATATTCAGCCATCAGCCTGCTGTATACGCTCCAGCAGATAATCCCGAGCACCAGCAGGATCACCACCAGCCAGATAATCCGCTTCAGGATCTTCTTTTTGCGGCTTTTCTTCTTTTTCTTTGTCTCCGGTTTTCCAGCCGCTTTCACTTCTTCGGTTTCCGCGGTTTTGTTTTCCAGAATGTCTGTCATCTTTCAGTCTTCCTTTCATGTTTCCTGGATTCCGTATGCCATCATAAAGGACTAACTTAAACTGAACCTTAAGAATTCAGTCTGCATCGCATCACAAAGCCATTTCCTTCGTTTTTTGTGAAAATTTTAAAAAATGCTTGACAAGTATACTTGGCAATGATATGCTTATAGCGTGCCAAGTATACTTGGCAATTGAAAGGAGGCTTTTACTGATGAATAAGGAAGAGATTCTTGCGAAGAGCAAACAGGAAAACCGTGGTATGGATATCGTCAATCTGGAAGTGTCAAAGAACAGCACGCAGTTCGGATGGACTTTCTCTTATATGATGATGGCCATCGTCACGGTTGTGAACGCTATCGTGAAGAGTAAGAACAGTTTTGAGGTCTGCTTCGTAATGCTGGCCGGCAGCGCTGCCCTCTTTGGGCACAAATACGCGAAGCTGCACAAAAAGCATGAACTGATCTTCTCGATCCTCTTCGGACTGGGCGCCCTGGCGTGCCTGGTCGGCTGGATCATCCAGCTGACGAAATAAGGAGGCCTTTTATGAACGATCAACTGATCCTGAAAAACAGGCTGAAGGAAATCCGCACAGAAAAAGAGCTTTCCCAGGCCGGTCTGGCAGAGCTGGTCGGCGTTTCCCGCAACACCATCAGTTCCATTGAAACCGGTCAGTTCTGCCCGACGGCAAAGCTGGCGCTGATCCTGTGTGTCGCTTTGGACAAAAAGTTCGAGGAAGTCTTTTACTTCTGACGGTTTCCCTGTCAAAGCCCTGCTGCCGCTATATCATTTTGAATTATTAATTGTTAATTATTAATTATTAATTGAAAAAAAGTCTCAGGCTTTCACTTTCGAAAGCCTGAGACTTTTCAATCTTGTTTTATTCCTGCGGATTCTCTTCCGGAGCGCCTTCAGCGGTTCCTTCCGTTTCAGGCTTTTCGGTGGTTTCCGCGGTTTCAGCCGCTTCCGTCACTTCGGCGCCTTCCACAGGAGCTTCCTCTTCCGGAGCTTCTTCTTCCTTCTCCGCCCGGCAGACACCTACCACGGTGCTGCCCTCGGCCAGCCGCATGATGCGGACGCCCTGGGTGGAACGGCCGCACAGGCGTACATCCGCGGCCCTGGCCCGGATAATGGTGCCGTCATCCGTGATCAGCAGGATATCCTCATCCTCGTGCACGAACATCAGCGCGGCCAGGTCGCCGGTCTTTTCAGTCAGCTGCATGGCCTTGACGCCCATACCGCCGCGGCCCTGCTCACGGTATTCTTCCGGATCGGTCCGCTTGCCGTAGCCGTTGGTGGTGATTGCCAGAACAGTTGTCTCCGGTTCCACCGCCGCGATATCGATCACTTCATCGCCTTCCGCGATCCGCATGGAGCGGACACCGATGGAGTTGCGGCCCACATTGCGCACATGCCGCTCATTGAAGCGGATGCACTTGCCCTTGCGGGTGGAGACCAGCATCTCGTCATCGCCGTTGCTCAGCCGAACACCGATCAGCTCATCTCCCTCTCTCAGGGCTATGGCGATCAAGCCGTTCTTCCGCAGGTTGCGGAACTCTTCCAGGGCGGTCTTCTTGATCATACCCCTGCGGGTTGCCATGACCAGGTTGTGCTCCTGCTCGGTTTCCTTCGGCATGGGCAGCATGGTGGAGACCTTCTCGCCGCTGACAATGTGCAGCAGGTTGATGATCGCCGTACCGCGTGCCTGGCGTCCCGCTTCGGGAATCTGATAGCACTTCAGGCTGTAAACGCGGCCCATATTCGTGAAGAACATGATCTCCTGGTGTGTGCTGACCACGAACATCTGGGTTGTGTAGTCAGTATCCTTCACGTTCATACCGCTCACGCCGCGGCCGCCGCGGTGCTGTGCCCGGTATACGGAGGAGGATACGCGCTTCACATATCCTTCGTGAGTCATGGTAACCACCATGTTCTCTTCCTGGATCAGGTCTTCGATATCGATATCGTCTTCCGCAATCGTCAGCTCGCTGCGCCGGTCATCGCCGAACCTGTCCCTGATCTCGCTGATCTCGGTCTTGATCACGTCCATCAGCAGGTGCTCATCTCCCAGGATCGCGGTGAGGCGCGCAATGGTCCTCTCCAGTTCCTCGTATTCCTCCTGCAGCCGTTCCCGTTCCAGGCCGGTCAGGCGGGCAAGACGCATATCCAGGATAGCCTGGGCCTGCTTTTCGGAAAACTCGAAGCGGAGCATCAGGGCTTCCTTCGCGGTATTGGTGTCCTTGCTGGCCCGGATGATGGCTACGATCTCGTCAATATGATCCAGCGCCTTCAGCAGGCCTTCCAAAATGTGGGCCCGGTTCTGCGCCTTGTTCAGCTCGAACCTTGTCCGGCGGGTCACTACATCCTTCTGGTGCTCCAGGTAGTAGTAGATCATCTCCCGCAGGTTCAGCACCTGGGGCTTGCCGTCCACCAGCGCCAGCATGTTGGCGCCGAAGTTCTCCTGCATCGGAGTATGCTTGTAAAGCATGTTCAGCACAACCTGCGGCTGGACATCCCGCTTCAGCTCGATCACGATGCGCATGCCCTGGCGGTCATTGGATTCATCCCGGATATCGCTGATGCCCTCGATCTTTTTCTCGTGCACCAGGTCCGCAATCTTCTTGACCAGGACGGATTTGTTCACCTGGTAGGGAATCTCAGTCACGATGATGCGGCTGCGGTTGCCTCCCATTTCCTCCACATTGGTCCGGGCCCTGACCGTGATCCGGCCGTGGCCGGTATGATAGGCTGCCCGGATACCGCTGTAACCCATGATCAGGCCGCCGGTGGGGAAATCCGGTCCCTTGATGTGCTGCATCAGGTCATCAACCGTGCATTCCGGATTGTCGATCATGCAGATGACGCCGTTGATCACCTCTGTGAGGTTATGCGGCGGAATGTTCGTTGCCATACCAACGGCGATACCGCTGGAACCGTTCACCAGCAGGTTCGGGAACCGGGCCGGCAGAACAGAGGGCTGCTGCAGGGTTTCGTCGAAGTTGGGGTAGAAGTCAACCGTATCCTTGTCGATACCGTCCAGCAGGTGCATGGTCAGCTTCTGCAGCCGGGCTTCGGTATAACGCATGGCAGCGGCGCCGTCGCCGTCCACCGAACCGAAGTTGCCCTGGCCTTCAATCAGCGGATAGCGGATATTGAAGGGCTGGGCCAGGCGGACCATGGCATCGTAAACGGAAGAGTCACCGTGGGGATGGAATTTACCCAGAACGTCGCCGACCACACGGGCACTTTTACGGGTCGGTTTGTCCGGCGTCATTCCCAGCTCTTCGGACATATCGTACAGGATCCGGCGGTGGACCGGCTTCAGGCCGTCCCGTACGTCCGGCAGGGCCCGGTCCACAATCACCGCCATGGCATAGGCGATGAAGCTCTTTTTCATTTCCTGTTCCAGATTGACGGGAATCAGTTTGTCTTGAATCATCTCTCAAATCCTCGATACATTTCTCTCGTATGTCAAACCATTCATTAAACGTCCAGGTCCTTGACCAGGTCGCTGTTTTCCTGGATGAACTGTTTCCGGGGTTCCACGTCGTCACCCATCAGCAGCGTAAACAGCCGATCCGCCTCCATGGCATCCTCCGGAGTAATCTGCATCATCATGCGGGTTTCCGGATTCATGGTGGTGTCCCAGAGCTGCTGGGCGCTCATTTCACCAAGGCCTTTGTAGCGCTGGATATCCGGCTTCGGATCCCGGCCGATTTCGTCCAGCACCCGGTTCAGTTCGTCATCGTCATAAACGTACCGGGACATCTTGCCCTTGGTCACCTTGTACAGCGGGGGCATAGCGGCATATACGTAGCCCTTTTCAACCAGCGGCCGCATGAACCGGTAGAAGAAGGTCAGCAGCAGGATCCGGATGTGCGCGCCGTCAACGTCAGCATCCGTCATACAGACGATCCGGTGATAACGCAGCTTGCTCTCGTCAAACTGGTCGCCGAAACCGCAGCCGAAGGCCGTGATCATCGCGCGAATCTCCGCGTTCTCCAGGGCCCGGTCCAGCCGGACCTTTTCAACGTTCAGGATCTTGCCGCGCAGGGGCAGGATTGCCTGGGTCTTGCTGTCCCGGCCGCCCTTGGCGCTTCCGCCTGCGGAGTCACCCTCCACCATGAAGATCTCGCACTTGGCGGGATCCCGTTCGGAGCAGTCTGCCAGTTTGCCCGGCAGGGAGGCGCTTTCCAGTACTGTCTTCCGTCTGGTAGCCTCACGGGCTTTCCGGGCAGCTTCACGGGCGCGCTGCGCGTCCACGCAGCGGGTCACAATGGCCTTGGCCACCGTGGGATTCTCTTCCAGGTAGGTGGTCAGTTCCTCGCTGACCAGGCTGTCCACCACGCCGCGGACCTGGCCGGAGCCGAGCTTGGACTTGGTCTGGCTTTCGAACTGCGGATCCTCCATCTTGATGGAAACGATCGCCGTCAGGCTTTCACGGACGTCCTCGCCCTTCAGGTTCGGCTCGTTATCCTTCAGGATCTTGTACCGGCGGCCGTAGTCGTTGATGGCGCGGGTCACCGCGGTGTTGAAACCCTGCAGGTGGGTACCGCCGTCAGGTGTGGCGATGTTGTTGGCAAAGGTATACACATTCTCCGCATAGGAGTCGTTATACTGCATGGCCATTTCCACCAGGATGCCGTCCTTGATGCCCTCAGTGTAGATGGGTTCAGGGAAAAGCACCTGCTTGTGCTGGTTCAGGAATTTGACGAATTCCCGCAGGCCGCCTTCAAAGCAGAAGTCATTCTCCTTCGGTTCTTCCGGCCGTTCATCCCGGAAGACAATGCGGACGCCCTTGTTCAGGAAGGCCATTTCACGCAGGCGGTTGCGCAGGGTGTCGTATTCGAAATCCCCGGTTTCGAAAATGCCTTCGGGGTTTTCCTCGGACCGGACGTCCGGCCAGAACTGAATCGTGGTACCGGTGCGGTTAGTGGTGCCGATCACCTTCAGGTCATACAGGTATTTACCGCGTTCATACTCCTGCTGGTAAATCTGGCCGTTCTGATAAACCGTAACCATAAAGTGTTTGCTCAGCGCGTTCACCACGCTGGCACCGACGCCGTGCAGGCCGCCGGATACTTTGTATCCTCCGCCGCCGAACTTACCGCCGGCATGCAGGACCGTCAGGCATACCTCAACCGCGGGACGCTGCATTTTCGGATGCAGGCCCACCGGGAAGCCGCGGCCGTCGTCCATAACGGTAACGGAGCCGTCTGCGTTCAGTGTGACGTTGATCTGCTTGCAGAATCCTGCCAGCGCTTCGTCCACGGAATTGTCCACGATCTCATAAACCAGATGATGAAGACCCCGGGCATCCGTGGAACCGATATACATACCGGGCCGCTTGCGGACAGCCTCCAGGCCCTCCAGGACCTGGATCTGCTCCTCTCCGTAATCAGCGGTCACAGCGGTCACCTGTTCCAGTTCAAGATCCTTTTCTTCTGCCATGGTGCACCTCGTTTTTTCTCTCTTTTGCGAAGTCCGGAATTGTACGCTTTTTTTGGACAAATCCAGGCTGTTTTCGAAAGCCCTCAAACCCTTGAAAAATAAGGCATTTCAAATCAATTAATTATACCACTTTTTCGCCCAAAAAGAAAGCTTTTTCACGAATTTTTCTTTCCTATATATATAGAACGCCCTCTGAAACGCATGTCCCCTGCAAAGGCCTTTCTGATCCCGTCCAGGATGTTTCCCCCGGATATAAAAACGGCCCGCAGCTGCGTGCGGACCGTATGTTTTTTACCGGAACAACCGGGTTATTCCCTGCACTTATCCTGTCCCATATGTTCCTTCAGGAAAGACCAGACCTCATCGTCCGTGGCATCCGCCTGTCCCGCGGGAAGCAGGAAGGCCTTTGCGGCTGTCACATACAGGTAAATGCAGCCCTTTCTCCGGAACGCCTGCTGAACCTTGTCCCAGGGAATTACCGGCGTTTCCTCGTCCTTTCTTCCATCCTTCACTGTAACGCCTTCTTCCCGAAGGCTTACGGTATAAACCTCCCTGGCAGGTTTCAGTTTACGGCTGACCGCCTGCATATTCACCTGGCTGAGAAAGCTTCCCGCATAAACAAGCGGCAGGCCGATCCCGATAACAAGCAGCACCGCCGCAATCATTCCGGATTGTTCCTTCCCGATCAGCAGGGCGGCAAAGGCAAAAGCTGTCATGATCAGGAAAAACACAGCCGGCCGGATCCATTTCTTCCGCAGGATGAACATGTCGAACCGAGCAAAGCGTTTAAATGTTTTTTCGTCCATTCTGACCGGAATGGTAATCGTTCCTGGGGTTGTTTTCATTTCTTATTCCTCGCTTTCCGGAGCAATACGCCTCCGGCTTGTTTTTCTCGTCTGGCTGGAAAAGGCGCTGGGCGCCTTGCCATACAGCTGGCAGAACGCCCGGTAAAATGCGCTGTAGTCTGAAAAACCGCTCGAATACCCTGCGTTCAGCACGCTGTAACCTTGGCGGATCAGTGCATGGGCTGTTTCCAGCCGTTTCCGGCGGATATAATCCCCGGGCGTCATCCCGATAATCCGTTTGAACTGTCTCGTCAGTGTATTTTTATCCATATAAAAGTGCTCTGCAAGGTCGTTGACAGTCAGTTCTTCCTTAAAATGCGCGTTGATATATTCATGGACCAGCATAATTTCCTTGTAACGTGCTCCCAGCTTCTCCGCCGGCATTTCCCGCTGGTTCATTGCCCGTCCCAGGTAAATCAGCAACTGGGAAAGAATCAGGTGGCACAGATACGGGCTGTCGGCGTCCTCCCTGTTTTTCTCATACAGCAGGGAATACAGAAGCCCCAGAATAACCTGATAGGTTTTTTCCTCCGGTATGATCATCTGCTCCTTCTGCAGATTCTCACCGAAGGTACCCAGTGTCTGTGGGAGAAAGATAGACAGGGAGGCAATAAACCGCGGATTCAGCCACAGCACAATCCGTTCTATATCCCGGGGCGGCTGTTCCAGTTCCGGCCAGTGGACTTCACCTGGCTGTACAAGCAGCAGGGTTCCCGGTTTCAGGGCGTAGCGGTTATTCTCCACATGGAAGACAAACGGGCCGTTCAGCAGGCAGTACAGCTCGTAAAAATCATGCTGGTGAGGCGGCACATGATAGGTTGCGCTGTCGTTGTAATGATAGACCTCAATGTCGTCCCTGCTCATTTCTTGCAATACGTTGAATGCGGAAACATAGGCGCCGTCTATATTTATCACCTCAAATCGCAATCTGTTTCTGGGTTCATTATACCCAAAATGATGTTTTTTGCAATATATTATGTTTTTTCAAACCATGTACAATCTGGAGCGATTATGATTAGATATTGCCATCAGAAGGATGAGATCATCCGAAATTGCATAAGGAGGACTACCCCATGAAGAAACTTTTTGGTATCCTGCTCGTCCTGGCTCTTCTGCTGGGCTGCACCGCCGCGATGGCGGATCCGGTAACCCTGACCTACTCTGAAGTGAACCCCCTCGAAGGAACGATTGTCGGTGAAGTTGCTAAAGCTTTCAAAGCCAAGGTTGAAGAACTCTCCGGCGGCGAAGTGCTGATCGACATCCAGGCCGGCGGTGTGCTGGGCACGGAAGACCAGATCCTGGACAACCTGCTGGGCGGCGGAAACATCACCGATGTCGGCCGTTTCTCCGCTTTCGCTCTGACCCAGTACGGCTGCGACAAGGCCAAGCTCCTGTCCATCCCCTACACCTTCGTGAATGAAGATCATTTCTGGAAGTTTGCTGACAGCGAACTGGCCCAGGAATTCCTGCTCGAGCCCCAGACCATCGGCCTGCCGCTGCGCGGCCTGTGCTACGGCGAGGAAGGCTTCCGTCACTTCTTCTTCAAGAAGGGCATCGAAGTGAAGGGCATTGAAGACCTGAAAGGCCTGAAAATCCGCGTTTCCGCCGACCCCGTCATGACCGGTATGGTTGAGAACCTCGGCGCTGCCGCCACCCCCGTGAGCTTCACCGAGCTGTATTCCGCTCTGAATTCCGGTGTTGTGGACGCTGCTGAACAGCCCACTGCCAACTACTTCTCCAACGCTTTCCAGGAAGTCGCTCCCACCCTGGTGCTTGACGGCCACACCCTCGGCGCGATTCAGCTGATCATCACCGATGCCGGCTGGGCCAAGCTGAATGAGGAACAGCAGGGCTGGGTCATGGAAGCTGCCAAATACGCTTCCCAGGTCTGCCGCGAGAAGGTAGCCGAAATCGAAAATGAAACCTTTGAAAAGCTGGCTGCTGCCGGTGCCACCGTTATCGAAGTAACTGACAAGACTCCCTGGGTCGAAGCCTGCCAGCCCACCATCCAGGCCAACACTGCCGACCAGGCTGAGCTGTATCAGCAGCTGCTGGACATGCAGTAATCCCGAACAAATCATTCTGAAGGGGTGCAGGGGAAACCCTGCATCCCTTTCCCCTTCTGTATGAAAGGAGTCTCTTCCAATGCCGGCTTTCTTTAAGATGCTTGAGAAGATCAAGCCCCTGTATGACTGGACATACAAGATCATGCTGTTCATCTGCAAACTGCTGCTGATCGGCGATATTATCATCACGGCCTGGGCTGTGGCCGGACGGTATATTCCGTTTATCACAGATCCCAAGTGGAGTGTGGAAATCGTCCTGACGCTGATGGTCTACATGGCAGTTCTTTCCGCCACGCTGGCGATCCGCCGCCGGGCCCACATCCGCATGACCGCCTTTGATAAATATCTGCCAAAGAAAGTACTGCTGGTTTCAGACCTGATCGCCGACCTGGCAGTGCTTGCCCTGGGTGTGATGCTGGTGATTTACGGCATCAAATTCTGCAATTCTCCGCTGAGCGTCCGCGGAAAATATGCTGCAATCCCTACCCTGAGCAAATTCTGGCAGTACCTGCCGATTCCTGTAGCGGGCATAGGTATGATCATCTTTGAGCTGGAACAGGTGTTCCGGCATATTGAGGCGTTCTTTGTAAAAGAGCCGGTAAAGGAGGGAAACTGATCATGGATGCTGAAACCTTATCCACGATTATCCTGCTGGGCAGTTTCCTGATCATGGTCGGGATGCGTTTCCCGATTGCTTACGCTGTGGGTATTTCCACGGTTCTGTGCATGATTTCCATGGGCCTGAACCTGGTAACGCTGCCCCAGCAGATGGTAAAAGGCGTTTGGTCCTTCTCCCTGATGGCAGTCCCGTTCTTCATTACAATGGGTGTGCTGATGGGTACAGGAGGTATATCAGACAAACTGATTGCGCTGGCCAACTCGCTGGTTGGCTGGATGCGCGGCGGTCTGGCCATGGTAAACATCGTGGCATCCTACTTCTTCGGCGGCATTTCCGGTTCCGCCGCTGCTGACACCGCTTCCCTGGGTTCCATCCTGATCCCCATGATGGTCGATGAAGGTTATGACGCGGACTTCTCCACTGCCGTAACCATCACCTCCTCCTGTGAGGGTCTGCTGGTGCCGCCCAGCCATAATATGGTCATCTACGCCATGACCGCCGGCGGTGTTTCGGTCGGCGCGCTGTTTATGGCAGGCTACCTGCCCGGCGCTCTGCTGGCAATTGCCCTGATGATTGGTTCTTACATCCTTTCCGTAAAGCGCAATTATCCCAAGGGAGAGAAATTCTCCCTGAAAGCATTCGGCAAGCAGCTTGTCAAGTCTTTCTGGGCGCTGGCCGCTGTACTGATTGTGGTGATCGGTGTTGTAGGCGGTGCGTTTACCGCCACCGAATCCGCCGCCATTGCGGTCATCTACTCTCTGTTCGTTTCCGTGTTCATCTACAAAGGTCTTAACTGGAAAGGCGTGTGGAAGAGCCTGGACAACTGTGTGGAAACCCTTTCCATTGTGCTGATCCTGATCGCCATGAGCGCTGCCTTCGGCAACTGCCTGACACTGCTGCATGTGCCGGCAAAAGCCGCAGCCCTGATCACAAGCATTTCCAGCAGCCCGGTGGTGGTCATTCTTCTCCTGAACCTGATTCTGCTGGTGCTGGGTATGATCATGGACATGGCTCCGATCATCCTGATCGCTACGCCGATCCTGCTGCCGGTGGCAATGAGCGTTGGACTCCACCCGGTTCAGTTCGGTATCATGATGGTTCTGAACTGCGGTATCGGCCTGCTGACGCCGCCTGTAGGCGCGGTGCTGTTCATCGGTTCCGCTGTGGGAAAACGCCCCATGGAAAAAGTGGTCCGCGCCACGATGCCGTTCTATCTGTGCATGCTGGTTGCGCTGCTGCTGATTTCCTTTATTCCGGCAATCAGCCTCTGGCTTCCCCAGATTACTGGATCGCTGCTATAATAAATTGTTTATTCCGCGGGTACCCGGAAAAATCCGGGTACCCGTGCTTTGGAGGAAATAAGCTTATGAAAATGACATTTCGCTGGTATGGAAGCCAGTCTGACCCGATTCCGCTGAAATACATCAAACAAATCCCCGGCATGACCGGTCTCATGGGCCTGCTGGAAAAGCCCGCCGGTGTGGACTGGCCGGAAGATGAATTCATCGCGCTGAAAAAGGAAGTCAACGATGCCGGGCTTGAAATTGAAGTCATCGAGTCTGTGAACGTCCATGAAGATATCAAAACCGGCCTTGGCAGGCGGGATGAATATATCGCCAATTACATTTCCACCATCCGTATGCTGGCAAAGCATGGTGTAAAGGTCATCATCTATAACTTCATGCCCGTGTTTGACTGGCTGCGGACGGATCTGGCCCGGGTAATCCCGGAGGACGGCAGCAACAGCCTGTATTTTGATGAGAAAGACCTTGGAGATATGGGTCCCCTGGAGATCGTCCGCCGTACAGCGGCAGGCAGCAAGGGCTTTTCCCTTCCCGGCTGGGAGCCGGAACGGCTGGCCCTGCTGGAAACAACCCTGAAGCAGTATGAAGGCATGACCCCGGACGGCCTCCGGAAAAACTTCAAGTACTTCCTGGACGCCGTCATTCCCGTCTGTGAGGAAGTCGGTGTGCGGATGGCCTGCCATCCGGATGATCCTGCCTGGCCGATCTTCGGTCTGCCGCGGATCACTCACAGCATCGAGGATTTTGACAAGATGGTTCAGCTGCACGACAGCCCCGCCAACACCCTGTGCCTGTGCACCGGTTCCCTCGGTTCCAACCCGGACAACGATATTCCCGCAGCCATCCGACATTTCGGAAGCATGAACCGCATCGGCGCCATGCATGTCCGCAATGTCAAATACCTTGGCTATCATCATTTCCGGGAAGCATCCCATCTGTCCTCCACCGGCGACCTGGATGTATATGAAATCATGAAGGCTATTCACGAAACCTGCCCGGATACCTATATCCGCCCGGACCATGGGCGCATGATCTGGGATGAGCAGGGACGTCCCGGTTACGGCCTGTATGACCGTGCCCTCGGCGTAGCTTACCTGAACGGCCTGTGGGAAGCGCTTGAAAAGAATAATGCACAATGACTGCCGTAACAAAGGAAAGGACGAAGGATAGATATGAAAGTAAATCTGGAGGCGCTGAAAGATCGTGCCGCCTGGGAGAAGGCGGGCGTCCGGCTGCCCGCTTATGACATTGAGCTGATGCGGAAAAAGACGGACGAAGCGCCCATCTGGGTGCACTTCGGTGCCGGCAACATTTTCCGGGCTTTCATTGCCGCGCTGCAGCAGCGGCTCCTGAACGAAGGCCTGTCCGACCGGGGTATCATCGCCGCCGACACCTTCGACGTGGATAACATCCGGATGATCTACGGCGGATATAACAATCTGACCATGAGCGTCACCCTCAACGCGGATGCCACCATTGACAAGGAGATCATCGCTTCCGTTTCGGAGGCAGTTGTGGCCCAGCCCGGTGAGAAAGCGGATTACGGACGCCTGCTACGGGCTTTCGCTGCGCCTTCCCTGCAGATGATCAGTTTCACGATCACCGAAAAGGGCTATGCGCTCCGGGGCATTGACGGCCGGTATCTGAAAGTGGTTTCCGAAGACCTGGCAAACGGTCCTCTGCAGGCCCGCCACGCCATGACCATTGTGACCGCCCTGCTTTTCCACCGTTATCAGGCCGGCAAGGCTCCTCTGGCGGTTGTCAGCATGGACAACTGCAGCCACAACGGTGAAAAGCTGCAGAGCAGCATCCTGGAAGTAGCCCGCGCCTGGAACTCAAACGGTTTTGTCCCGGATGATTTTGTTGCCTGGCTGACCGATGAAGCACAAGTCTCCTTCCCCTGGAGCATGATCGACAAGATTACTCCCCGCCCCGCCCCGGAAGTCCAGCGGATGCTGGAAGAAGCCGGAATCGAGGATATGGCTCCCCTGGAAACGCCCCGCGGCACCTTCGTTGCGCCTTTCGTGAACGCCGAGAAAGCCCAGTACCTGGTGGTGGAGGACAAGTTCCCCAACGGACGTCCGCCGCTGGAAAAAGCCGGTGTATATTTCACCGACCGGGATACCGTCAATAAGACTGAACGGATGAAGGTGACCACCTGCCTGAATCCGCTGCATACCGCACTGGCAGTTTATGGCTGCCTGCTGGGCTACACCCTGATCCGCGATGAAATGAAGGATGCGGACCTGGTGAAGCTGATCCGGCGCCTGGGGTATCAGGAAGGCCTGCCGGTGGTAACAGATCCCGGCATTCTCAGTCCCAAGGCTTTTATCGATGAAGTGATGGAAGAGCGTCTCCCCAATCCCTTCATGCCGGACGCGCCCCAGCGCATTGCCACGGATACCTCCCAGAAAGTCGGTATCCGTTTCGGTGAAACCATCCGCAGCTACCTTTCTGAAGGCCGTTCTATGGACCAGCTGACAGCGCTTCCTCTCGCCATTGCAGGCTGGCTTCGTTACCTGCTGGGTGTGGATGACAAAGGCAATCCCATGCCCCTTTCCTCCGACCCGCTGCTGGCGGACCTCCAGGCGCAGCTGGCAGGAATCGAACTGGGCCGTCAGGAAACCTGCGGTGACAAGCTGCAGCCCATCCTCTCCAATCCCGTGATCTTCGGAAGCGATCTGACCGCCTGCCCGCTGGGCGAGAAGATCACAGGTTTCTTTCTGGAGGAAATCCGCGGTCCCGGAGCCGTAAGGGATACCCTGCGGAAGTACCTGAACTGCTGATCATAACCGATGTCAAAGGGAGGCACGCAAGCCCGTGCCTCCCTTTTCTGATGCCTCTCCGCATTCCTTCATCCGCTTGTTTTTCAGCAGGCTGCATGTTACAATCTGCTAAAATCAGTTTCATCATCAGCCCCGCCCGATCGGAGGACTCCGGCATGAATGATATCACCTACGTTGGCAGGCACACTGCCGTTTATACCGTTTCCCGGCATGCCCATGAAAGCTGGGAGTTTGTTTACTGCACCCAGGGTTCCGGCACCTTTCAGTTTGACAACAGAAGCCTGGATTACAAAGAAGGGGACGTGGTCATCATTCCGCCCATGACGCCCCACGCCAATGCCTGTACGGACGGTTTCCAGAATATCCATATCAACATGGTGTCGCCGGCCCTTTCTGTTTCAGCACCGCTGGTCGTCTCCGACGATTCCAACCATTTCCTGCTGGATGCTTTCAGCGCGGCATCCTTCCATTTCTACTCTGACCGGAAGGAATCTTCCCGCCTGCTGCTCATCTACGGCGACCTGATTGTCTGCTATCTTGCCGCCTATCAGACCGGAACCGTCCTCACGCCCATCGTTGCCCAGATCGAGAATAACATTATCGCCAACTATGCTGACAGTTCCTATGAACTGGATACCTATCTCCACTCCCTGCCCTTCAGCTACGATTACCTTCGTAAGCTTTTCCAGAAAGAACTGGGTGTTACACCCCATCGGTATCTTGTGGATAAACGGCTGAAGATTGCGGCGGAACTGCTGGCCGGAGACGCCAGCGCCGGCACGCGGACCATTGCGGACATTGCCGCGCTGTGCGGTTTCAATGACCCCCTGTATTTTTCAAAAATATTCAGAAAAAAATACGGCACCGCCCCGCGGAATTACCTGGAAGCCCTGCCGGACAGAACTGTCCCCGGGCAGGACAGCAGCCGGGTGGATTATGATCCGGAATAAAAAAGAACGGCGCCGGAAGAACCGGCGCCGTCTTTCAGTCATGTTCAGATCTTTTTCTCTTCAAAATCGAAATACCGTTTTGCGTTATTGTAGCTGATATCCGCCACAATCTCCTTCAGCGTATCGTAATCTTCCGGATAGAAACCTTCCTCAACCCATTCGCCCAGAATCCGGCACAGGATGCGGCGGAAATACTCATGCCGCGGATAGCTCAGGAAACTCCGGCTGTCCGTCAGCATTCCCACAAATCCTGCCAGATATCCCAGTGAAGCCAGGCTCTTCATCTGCTCCGTCATCCCGTCAAAATGATCATTGAACCACCAGGCAGAACCATGCTGGATTCTTCCGATCGCCGTGTCATTCTGGAAACAGCCCAGGATGGTATCAATCGCGGCGTTGTCATTGGTGTTCAGGCTGTACAGGATCGTCTTGGGCAGGTTCCCAGCCTCCTCCAGCGCCCCAAGGAATGCAGCTGTCTGGCCGCTGGGAGCGGAATTGTCCACACAGTCAAAGCCGGTATCCGGTCCCATGGCCCGGAAAGTCACCGGATTGTTGTCACGGCGGCAGCCATAGTGCAGCTGCATCACCCAGTTCCGCTCCCTGTACTCCGCTGCCATGGCCGCCATGAAGGCATACTTGAATTCAGCTTCCTTTTCCGCGTCAGGCAGCAAGCCTTCCATCCGTTCCGCGAAAATCTTCTCAATTTCATTCTCGTCTGCCGGAGCAAACATCACATAGTTCAGTCCGTGGTCACTCAGTTTGCAGCCATGATCCGCAAAGAAGTCCAGCCGTGCGTGCAGAGCTTTCTTCAGGCCGGCAAAACTGCTGATCTTCATTCCCGCCGCTTTTTCCAGCCGCGCGATGTATTCCGGATAATCCGCCTTTTCCAGGTTCATGGCTTTGTCCGGACGCCATGCCGGCAGCACTGTCACCGGGAAGGTCTTGTCCGCAGCCAGCTTTTCGTGCCACTCCAGGCTGTCCACCGGATCATCCGTTGTGCAGATGGTCTTCACGTTGCTCATCATAATGAGTCCGCGTGCGGAATAACCCTCTTCCTGCAGCTTTTTGTTGGCCAGTTCCCAGACTTCCCCGGCTGTTTCCCTGTTCAGGATGCCCTCATAGCCGAAGAACCGGCGGAGCTCCAGGTGGCTCCAGTGATGCAGGGGATTGCCGACAGCCTTTCCCAGCACTTCCGCGTACTTCTCAAACTTTTCCCGGTCCGGGGCGTTGCCGGTGACATACTTCTCCGGCACCCCCGCAGACCGCATCAGACGCCATTTGTAGTGGTCACCGCCCAGCCACACCTGGGTGATGTTTTCATACCGGACATCCTCCCAGATTTCCTTTGGGCTCAGATGGCAGTGATAGTCGATGATCGGCATTCCCTCCGCCGCTTCATGATAAAGTTTTTTCGCCGCTTCCGTATTCAGCAGGAAATCCCTGTCCAGAAACTCTTTCATGTAAACCCCTTTCCGCTTATACGCTGACACAATTCATAATTATGAATTGTGAATTATGAATTCTTTTTACCGTTTTACTCTTGCGCTGCCGTTCTTTATGATGGATTCCACTTCTTCCCTGCTCGCCATACTGGTATCTCCGGGAGTGGTCATGGCCAGTGCCCCGTGGGCAGCACCGTAATTCACAGCCGTCTCCGGATCTCCGGTCGTCATCAGGCCGTAAATCAGTCCGGAAGCAAAGGAATCGCCGCCGCCGACCCGGTCCAGGATTTCCAGGCCGTCAAAAGCCTTGGACATATATACTTGCCCGTCTGCCCAGCAGATTGCTTTCCAGTCGTTCACCGTCGCGGTTCTGACGGTGCGCAGTGTGGTGGCAATCGCCTTGAAGTTGGGATATTGTTTTGCGGCCTCCGCAATCATTTTATAATACCCATCCAGGTTCAGTTCCTTCAGGTTTTCATCATTGCCTTCCACCTGGAGGCCCAGGCACGCGGTAAAATCTTCTTCATTTCCGATCATCACATCCACATATTTCGCCACTTCCCGGTTGACTTCCCGGGCTTTCTCCAGACCGCCGATGGCCGACCACATGGAGGGACGGTAGTTCAGATCATAGGAAACCAGCGTGCCGTATTTCTTCGCGGTTTTGCAGGCAGCAATAACGGTTTCACAGCTCTGTTCGGACAGCGCCGCGTAGATACCGCCTGTATGCAGCCACCGTACTCCGAGCTTTCCGAAGATATAGTCAAAGTCAAAATCATCAGGCGTTGCTTTGGAAATCGCGGTATTGGCGCGGTCGGAGCAGCCCACAGCTCCCCGGATCCCGAAGCCGCGCTCGGTGAAGTTCAGGCCGTTCCGGCAGACGCGGCCGATACCGTCCGTTTTTTTCCAGCAGATCAGGCTTGTATCCACACCGCCCTGCTCAATCAGGTCTTTTAACAGCTTGCCGACCTCGTTATCCGCAAAAGCGGTCATGACACCGGTTTTCAGGCCAAAGCACTTGTGCAGGCCCCGGACCACATTGTATTCACCGCCGCCTTCCCAGACTTTGAACTCCCGTGCGGTACGGATCCTGCCCTCGCCAGGATCCAGGCGCAGCATGATTTCACCCAGGGACACCGCGTCATAGCGGCATTCTTCCGCAGATTTCAGATGAAGATCCATTTCCCTTACCCCCTGATTTCCTTCACAATGCCGGCTGCTTCCCGCACCAGCTTTTCAATCTCGTCAAACCGGCCTTCCTTAACCAGTTTGCCGCTGACCATCCAGCTTCCTCCGCAGGCCACAATCCGGTCATAAGCCAGGTAATCCCGCACATTTGCCGCGTTGATGCCGCCGGTCGGCATAAAGTGAAGACCCACATACGGTGCCGCCAGCGCTTTGATCATCTTCAGACCGCCTGCCGGTTCCGCAGGGAAAAATTTCAGCACGTCCAGGTCAAACTGCAGAGCCGCTTCAATCTCCGTCGGAGTGCACACGCCGGGTGTCATGGGAACGCCCTTTTTCAGCACATGCTCCGTCACCTTCGGATTAAACCCGGGACTGACAATGAATGTCGCGCCCGCATCGATAGCCCGGTCTGCCTGCTCTGTTGTCAGCACGGTCCCCGCGCCGATGATCATTTCCGGAAAAGCCTTGGCCATGCGGCGGATGGATTCCTCCGCCGCCGCTGTCCGGAAGGTCACTTCCGCGCAGGGAAGTCCTCCGGCCATCAGCCGTTCCGCCAGCGGAACCGCGTCTTCAGCGCTCTCCAGCACCACAACCGGCACAATACCAATCCCCTGCAGTTTTTTCATCATATCCGTCATTTTCCTGTCCTCCACAGTTTATTGTATATTATTCATCACAGCGTAACACCCTGTTTGAAAATAGCCATATCATGGAATCCGTTCCGTTCACCGCGGGTCTGTTCCCCGGAAGCAGTCCGCAGCACCAGATCCAGCAGTTCTTCTCCCATTTCCTTCATCGTCCTGCCCGCCAGCAGCCTTCCGGCATCAAAGTCGATCCAGTTCCGTTTCTTTTCAGCCAGTGGCGTGTTGGAAGAGATCTTCACCGTTGGTACCGGACAGCCGAAGGGTGTTCCCCTGCCGGTGGAAAAGAGCACCAGCTGTGCGCCGGAAACCGCCAGCGCGGTGGACGCCACCAGGTCATTTCCCGGAGCGGACAGCAGGTTCAGCCCCGCGGCTTCCGCCCTGTCTCCGTAAGCCAGCACGCCTTTCACAGCGGAGTGCCCGCTCTTCTGGGTGCAGCCCAGCGCCTTGTCCTCCAGCGTCGTAATGCCGCCGGCCTTGTTTCCGGGAGACGGGTTTTCATACACCGGCATATGATAGCTTTCGAAGTATGCCTTGAACCCGTTGATCAGGTCCGCCGTCTTCCTGAACAGTTCCTCGTTCTCACAGCGGTTCATCAGGATCGTTTCCGCGCCGAACATCTCCGGCACTTCCGTCAGGATCGTTGAGCCGCCCATGGCTGTCAGCAGGTCGCTGAAAACCCCGATCACCGGATTCGCCGTAATGCCCGAAAGCCCGTCGGAACCGCCGCACTTGAGTCCCACCGTCAGCTGATCCGCCGTACAGGGTACCCGTTCATCCTGCCGCATGCGCTCCGCCAGTTCTTCCAGCAGCCGCATTCCGGTTTCCTGTTCATCTTCGCACTCCTGGCAGACCAGGAAACGAACCCGGCTTTCATCAAAGCTGCCCATATAGGGCCGGATCTGTTCTATGCCGCTGTTCTCACAGCCCAGTCCCAGCAGCAGAACACCGCCGGCGTTGGGATGTGTTGCCAGTGCGGCCAGTGCTTTGCGGGTATTCTCCTGGTCATCCCCCAGCTGACTGCAGCCGTAAGGATGCGGGAACGCATATATCCCCTCCACTGCGCCGCCCGCCAGCGCCTGTGCTTCCCGGGCAAGTGCCTTTGCCGCGTCGTTCACGCAGCCCACAGTCGGCAGAATCCACAATTCGTTCCGCACTCCGGGCCGGCCCGTTTTCCGCGGATAGCCCACAAAGACTGCCGGGCGGCATTTCTCCTGTGTCGGATACACAGGATGCCACTCATATTCCTTTTCCCCGGACAGCAGAGTATGCAGGTTGTGGACATGTACATGTCCGCCGGCCGGGATATCCTCTGTCGCTTCCCCGATCGGATAGCCGTACTTGATGACTGCTTCTCCTTTTCGGATATCCCGCAAGGCTACCTTATGGCCCATAGGCAGGTCATCCCTCAGGGTAACCGTTTCATCTCCGAAAGAGACCGTTTCTCCGGCTTTCAGGGGCGCCAGTGCCACTGCCACCGTATCCGCGGGATTGATACGCACCATTTTGTTCATGTTCTTCCTCCCCGTCAGGCCAGGCAGTTTTCAAACGCCTTCAGGGCACCCTCCGTGCGGATGGTTTTCAGGATTCCGGCCGCCGCAGCCTCAAACCCGTTCACCTTTGTCAGGTCTGTTCCCCACATGTCTTCATTCGTCATCACGGCATGAATCAGCTCCTCAGGGCTGTCATTCCTGTGCTGCCAGTAGAACTCCAGCACAGGCTGGTCATCGCTCACCGTGTACTCATTCCCCTTCGGCCGGCGGCAGATAAGCCCCTGTTCCGTCAGAGCCTGCGGTTCGCTGGAATAAAACGCCACATAAGCGGCAAAGCTGGTGGTCAGGCAGGGCGGCAGTTTCCCCTTTTCCTGTACATAGTCCAGGAAGGAAGGCATATTCCTTGCCCGCCACTTGCTGGTGCTGTTCAGGCTGATGCTCATCAGTTCATGGTTGACAAAAGGATTGTTGAAGCGGTCCTGTACCGCCCGGGCAAAATCCTCCAGGTCTTTCTTCTCCAGCGGAAGAGTGGGGATCACTTCGTCATAGAGCATCCGGTTCATATATCCCAGCACGGTTTCATTGTGCATGCAGTCCCGAACGATATCGTAACCTGCCAGGTACGCCCCGGGCACAAATCCTGTGTGCGCGCCGTTCAGGATGCGGACTTTCCGTTTCTTATACGGTGTCACGTCCGGCACCACAATCACAGGTACGCCGGCTTTCCGGAAAGGAAGCCGGTTCTCCAGCTCTTTCGGGCCTTCAATGACCCAGATACCGAAAACCTCTCCCACGTCCGTCAGCGGATCCTCATACCCGTTGGCAGCCGCCAGCGTTTCCGCCTCCCGCGGATCACGGATCCTTCCCGGAACAATCCTGTCCACCAGCGTAGAACAGAAAAGATTCTCTTCGTTGATCCAGCGGCGGAAACTGTCATCCAGTTTCCAGTCGTCAATATACCGGTTCACACACTTCAGCAGTTCGCGTCCGTTGTTGTCAATCAGTTCGCAGCTTAGCACCACAACGCCCTTCTGACCTGCTGTAAACCTTTCATACAGCACGCGTGTCAGTTTCGCCGGAAAGCTGATTGGCGGTTCCTGATCAAAAGTGCTTTCCGTGTCATGCACTATGCCGGCTTCCGTTGTATTGGACACAATAATCTCCAGGTCTCCGCTCCGTGCCAGTTCCAGCACTTTGTCCCAGTTGCCGTAGGGATTGATGCACCGGCTGACCGCGGAGATCACCCGCTTCTCGTCCACCTTCACACCTTTATCGCTTCCACGCAGATACAGCGTGTACAGGCCTTCCTGTTGGTTAATCAGATCCGTCAGTCCCTGGGCGATAGGCTGTACAAGCACCACCTTGCCGTTGAATCCGGCTTTTTCATTCGCCATGTCAAAAAAAACATCCGCAAAAGCGCGCAGGAAGTTTCCTTCCCCGAACTGCATCACCTTTTCCGGTGCGTTTTTCAGGATATACCCATCATATCCGGACTGTTCCAGAACCCGGTAATTCAGCTGTGCCATTTCCTGCCCTCCGACATGGATTTTCTAATACTAATTTACACTACAAAACGGCTTTTCGTCAAGGTTTTGCAAATCTCTCCATCCCCTTTCGCAAAAGGGATATTCGTCCGCAAAGCAAGGAAAATCAAAGACTTTCAAATCCGCATCAGCGATATGGACAAAACGGATATTCTTCGTGTATTTTCGGAGAAAAATGTTTTTCCCGGGACATTGATTTTCTTCTGTTCCTTTGCTATACTTTTCGAAGACCTACATATTCATATCAACCATGCATCTAAGGAGGGTTTTTTGCATGAGAAAACTGCTTGGTATTCTGTTGTCCCTGTGTCTGCTGCTGGGGTGCTGCGCCGCTTTCGCGGAAGACGCTGACTGGTCCGCCGCGGATTATGCCGCCCAGGCTAATCTCCAGTATGAACTGGCCAAGGATTATACCGGCAAGACCGTCATCCTGCATTCCAACGACGTACACGGCCAGATCGACGGTTATGCCTATATCGCCGGCCTGCGTGATTACTTCAAATCCCTGGGTGCTGAAGTGATCCTGGTCGACTCCGGTGACTTCAGCCAGGGCACCGTTTATGTCAGTTCCAGCAAGGGTGCCACTGCTGTCGAGATGATGAACGCCGCCGGCTACTCCGTTGTGACACTGGGCAACCATGAATTCGACTTCGGTTATGCTCAGCTGATGGACAACCTGGCCAATGCCGAATTCCCGGTGATCTGCGCCAGCGTCACGCTGGATGAAACGGGAGAGACAATTCTCCCCGCCTCCACTGTCATCACCACGGAAGGCGGCCTGAAGATCGGTTTCGTCGGTGTGGAAACTCCCGAAACCGTCACCAAGGTCAACCCCGGCCTGATCAACATGGTCACCTTTGCCGCCTTTGACAAGCTGTATGAATCTACCCAGAAGGCCGTGGATGAAATCCGCGCTGACGCGGACCTCGTGATCGGCCTGTTCCACCTGGGCGTGGACAATGAGTCCAAGGCCAACGGCTACCGTTCCGTTGACGCGCTGACCAAGGTCACCGGCATCGACATGGTGCTGGACGGCCACAGCCACACCGTCATGACCGCCGGTCAGGACGGCCAGTCCATCCAGTCCACCGGCACCAAGTTCGCCAATATCGGCGTTGTGGTGATCGATAATGAATCCAAGGGCATTGAAAGCAACTTCCTGGTTCCCACCTACCTGGGTTCCAAGCTGTACAGCTTCAAGTTCATCAACGAAGATGTCATGGCCAAAGCGCAGGAGATCATGACCAAGGTTGACGAGGAATACAACGCTGTCTTCGCCGCATCCGAAGTCCTGCTCAACGGCGATAAGGCTCCCGGAAACCGTACGGAAGAAACCAACCTGGGCGACCTGATCACCGATGCCATGGTCTGGTCCGTTGTGAAGGAAGGCGGCATTGAACAGGTTGAGCCCAACGCGGTCGTCGGCATCACCAACGGCGGCGGCATCCGTGCTCCCATCGCGGTAGGCGATGTCAGCAAGAAGGATATCAACACCGTGCTGCCCTTCGGCAACACCGTTGCTGTGGTTTATGTCACCGGTGCCGAACTGCTCGAAGCCCTCGAAGCTTCCACCTTCTGCACGCCTGACGCGGTCGGCGGTTATCCCCAGACCTCCGGTATCGAATGGACTCTCGACACCACCAAGGCCTTCGACCAGGGTGAAGTGTATGTGCTCGACGGCAAGGAGAGCAGCTACTATGCTCCCGCTTCCATCAACCGTGTCACCATCACCGCGATCAACGGCGAGCCCTTCGACGTGAATGCCACCTACGCGGTTGTTACCAACAACTTCTGCGCCGCCGGCGGCGACACCTACAATGTGTTTGCCCGCTCCAGCGCCAGCTTCGACACCGGTATCCCGATGGATGAAGCGGTTATGGCTTATGTTGGTGAAGTGCTCCAGGGCAAAATCACCGCGGAAGCCTATGCGCAGCCCCGCGGTTCCGAAACCCAGATCAAGTAATAATCCGGTTCTTCACGCCGGGCAGCGGACAGCTGCCCGGCTTTTCTGTTTCAACGGCTGTACTTGCTTTTTTCCAGCTCCTGCTATAGAATAAATCTGTTATATGTCATTATCATACTTATCCCTTGAAGGAGGCACCGCCATGGAACAGAACTACGTTTTTATGACTGACAGCGACAGTGATCTGCCGTTTCACCTGAAGGAGCAGTACGACATCCCGGTCGTCTACATGCCCTACGCCCTGGATGGCAAGGAATACTTTGATGATCTTGGCCAGATGCTCGATCACAAGAGTTATTTCGATGCCATGCGCAACGGTGCCGTTCCTGTCACCTCCGCGCTGAATGAAGCGGCTTACATGGATTATTTCGAGCCGATCCTGAAGGAAAAGGATCTGCTCTTCGTTGCCTTCTCCAGCAAGCTCAGCTGCACCCTGCAGGCGGTCTACAGTGCCCGCGAAAAGCTGCTGGAGCAGTATCCGGAGCGGAAGTTCATCGTTGTGGATACCCTGCGAATTTCCGGTCCCATGACCCTGCTGGTCCTGAAAGCTCATGAAATGTACCGCGCCGGCAAGTCCATTGAGGAAGTTTCCGGCTGGCTGGAGGAGAACAAGCTTCGTGCCCAGGCCTACTTCATCGTAGATGACCTGAAGTACCTCAAGCGCGGTGGACGCATTTCCGCCACCGCCGCCACCGTTGGCACCATGCTGGACCTGAAGCCCATCATTTCCGAAGCGGTTGACGGCACCCTGACCGCGAACGACAAGATCCGCGGCCGCAAAAAGGCCATCGCCTTCATCGTGGATAAGATGCTGGAGTATGCTCCCGATCCGGAAGAAAGCCCCATCATCGTCCTGAACGCAGACTGTCTTGAAGACGCCGAGCGCACCAAGTCCATGATCGAGCAGAAGCTCTCCGGCGCCAATGTGCTGATCGAGAATATCGGCCCGGTGATCGGTGCCCATGCCGGTCCCGGAACCATTGCCCTGTCCTTCATCGGCACCAAGCCCCAGACCTGATAACTCCAGAAACCAAAAGCAGCGGAGCAATCGCTCCGCTGCTTTTTTGTATATCCTCAGCAACTGATTACTGCAGGAACCCGTTGATGATCTGTTCTTCCGCTTCCGCCGCTGTCAGGCCCAGGCTCATCAGCTTGATCAGCTGCTCTCCCGCAATCTTGCCGATAGCCGCCTCATGTACCAGCTCCGCATCCACGTTGTTTGCCTCCAGTGCGGGCACCGCCAGGATCCGGCCTTCGTCCATGATGATGGAGTCGCATTCCGTATGCCCGTGGCAGGCGGCATTGCCGACGATTTTCGCGTCAAACTTCTGGAAGGAATGATCCCGGGCCACCGAACGGGAAACCACATCCGCGCTGGCGCCTTCCCCGTTCAGGTTCACCACATAATTGCTGATTGCCCGCTGTTCTCCGTGAGTCATCAGGCGTTCACGGACCACCAGTTTGGATCCGGCTGCCAGTTCCGCCGTTGTGGTACGTTCCGTATCATCCACGCCCTTGATCTGCACCATTTCCATTTCGGCGTAGCTGCCTTCCTCCATGTACACTTCCGTACCCGGATTCAGGATTCGCTTTCCGCTGCCGTCACCCGAGCCGTAGTGCTTTTCCACATACCGGATCCGGGCATTCTTCCCGACATAGAAACGATGGATACCGTCATGCTGGGAATCCTGGTTGCCGCAGTTGTCAATGCCGCAGCCCGCGATGATTACCACGTCCGCACCTTCACCGATGAAGAAGTCGTTATAGACCACTTCCTTCAGTCCGCTCTGGGTCATCACCACGGGAATATGAACGCTCTCGTTTTTCGTTCCGGGTTTGATCCGGATTTCCAGGCCGCTGACATCTTCCTTGGAAACAATCTCAATATTGGCGGTGGACTGCCGTCCGGCGGAAGCGCTGTTGGAGCGGATGTTGTATGCACCTTCCGGCACTTCATGCAGGTCGGCCACTTCGCGCAGCAGCCGCTTCTGAATCTCGTCCAGCTTCAGCATTCTGTTTCCCCCTTTGCCGGCATCTTGAACGGGCCTTCGCACACAGCCGCTTTTTCGTTGATCATCAGGTTCGGATAAACCTCGTTCCGGGTTCCCTGTTTCTCCACCTGACCGTCTTTCAGCACGATGATCTCATCTGCGATTTCCAGGATCCGTTCCTGATGGGAAATAATCAGGATGGAGCTTTCCCGGATGTCCTCACGCATCTGCTGGAACACTTCAGTCAGATTCCGGAAACTCCACAGGTCAATGCCGGCTTCCGGCTCGTCAAATACCGACAGAACCGCCTTCCGGGCAAGGACTGTAGCGATTTCAATCCGCTTCAGTTCACCGCCGGACAGGCTGGCATTCACTTCCCGGTCCACATAATCCCGGGCGCACATACCGACAGCAGACAGGTATTCGCAGGCATCAGAGATTGAAAGCGTTTTCCCTGCCGCAATGCGGATCAGATCCAGGACACGGATGCCCTTAAAGCGTACCGGTTGCTGGAAGGCATAGGCAATTCCCTTCTGGGCCCGTTCTGTGATGCCCAGCTCCGTAATCTCTTCACCGTTGAAAAAAATATGCCCTTCCGTGGGCTTTTCAATGCCGGCAATCAGCTTTGCCAGCGTGGATTTTCCGCCTCCGTTCGGTCCGGTCACCACAACCAGCTTCCGGTCCGGAATCGTCAGGCTGATATTCCGGATAATCTCTTTATCCTTTCCCTCCGCGTCCACCTGGAAGGAAACATTCCTTAACTCAAGCATTTCTTTCTCCCGTTTTTGTATAATTCACAATTCAGAATTCATAATTGTGATTGCTTTCCGGTTAAACCATATATCATTATGCATTATGCATTCTGCATTCTGCATTTCAGAAAGAATTATCACAATAATTCTTTCTGATGTACCCATCCAGGTTTCCCCATTCGCTGACAGTAATCTTCTCCATGCCGAGCCGTTCCATAACCCCCAGCAGGATGCAGATGCCGTGGACCACTATGTCCGCGCGGCTGGGCTGAAGTCCCGGAAGCTGTTTCCGTTCCTCAACCTTCATTCCGGCAAGTTTCTCGCCGATCTCCCGGATCTGTCCGCAGGTGATTACGGTTCCCTGCACATTGGTCCGGTTTGTCCAGGGCTGCTGCAGTGCCATCGCAGCCAGGGTGGTAAAGGTACCGCCGGTTCCGACCCAGTTTTCCGGCAATGCAAGCCCGGGAAACTCCCGCAGCTTTTCATCCAGGATTTCCGCCGCGGCAACCTCCACCGGCTTCATATCTTCCTTCCGTTCCAGGCGCAGCCTGCGGTACAGCCTCACGGCGCCCATCTGGCAGGAGAATGCGCATTCAATTCCTGCCGGTGTTCCGACGGCAATTTCCGTGCTGCCGCCGCCGATATCAATCATTCCGCAACGGTCCGCGGATACCGCGGCAGACGCTCCCAGGAAACTGAGCTCCGCTTCTTCCTCTCCGCTGATAATCCGCAGCGGAATGCCCGTTGCCTGCTCCACCGCCGCCATGAATTCTGCTCCGTTTGCCGCGTCCCGGGCCGCACTGGTCGCAAAGATAGCCAGTTTTTCGGCTCCCATCTGTTTGGCATCCAAAGCCATTCGCCGGACCGCTGATACGGTTTTTTCCATGCTGTCCCGGTCCAGGTTGCCCGCCTCATCCAGGCCGGCAAACAGGCGTGTCCCCTCCCGGTCCCGCCTGACGCGCTGGAACCCGGTCCCGCTGACATCCGCCAGCAGGCTCCGCACTGAATTGGATCCGATCCCGATCACGGCAGTTCTCACGGTGTGCCTCCTCAGTTGTTCATTTCGTCCATCAGAATCTGCAGTTCCTCTTCCGTATAGGCGTACAAAGCCTCCGGATTGGTATATTCGAAGCGGATTGCGTCCTTCCGGACGTAGGCGTAATCCTTCACTGCGCTGGTCATAATATAGTCATCCGTTCCAATAATGCTCAGCTCATTGTTCAGGTTCTTATATTCTTCTTCCAGCTTCGTTTTCTGGATCCGGAGAAGCTTCTCCTTTTCCGCTTTTTCGTCAACGGCGCTTTTCATTGTCAGATGAAAAACAAGAAAAATAACCAGCATAACCGCCAGGATCAGCACAAAACCCTTCAGGTTCATCGAGCGATACATGCCTGTCATCCCTCCTTAACCGTTATCTTATACATTTCGCCTTTCTTAACGTTTTTTCCTTCTCCCGCATGCGGCACCGCCGCCTGCAGCTATAAATTGTTAATTGTTAATTATTCATTGTTAATTGATCAGTATGTTCTTTCAGAACATACTGATCTGGTTCGTCTCGCTCAGTCCCTGCAGTGCTCCGTGGTTCCGCAGCATCTCAATCACGGATGAGCCCACTTTGCCGCGGACCTGCAGATCCTCAATACTGATGAACGGGCCATCCTTCCGCGCTTCGGCGATAGGAATCGCAGCGCTTTCTCCCAGGCCCGGCAGGCTGATGAACGGGCACCGGATGTTGCCGTCCTCAATCCGGAAACGCCTGACATCGCTCTTGTACAGGTCCACCGGCAGGAACCGGATTCCGCGCATATTCATCTCCAGAACCAGTTCCAGGCACGTCGCCGTATCCTTGTCCCTGGCCGTCGGGGAATCCATGTTCCGGATCTCCTTGATCTTCTTCCGCGCGTCCTCCGGCGGCAGGATCATCGTGGAGGCGTCAAAGCCGTCGCCGCGGACCGTGAAATAAGCGCAGTAGTAGGCCAGCGGCTGATGCAGCTTGAACCAGGCTACGCGCAGGCTCATCGTCACGTAAGCCACCGCGTGTCCCTTCGGGAACATGTATTTGATCTTCTTGCAGCTGTCCATGAACCAGTCCGGAACATTCTGGTCCAGCATGGCCTGTTCCATTTCCGGCTTCAGGCCTTTGCCTTTACGGACGCTTTCCATCGTGGTGAAGGCCAGTTTCGGCTTCACGCCCTTGTCAATCAGGTAGTTCATGATATCGTCACGGCAGCAGACGCATTCGCTCAGCGTTGCCGTGCCGGAAGCGATAATCTCCTGCGCGTTGCCCAGCCACACGTCTGTACCGTGGCTCAGGCCGGAAATCCGCAGCAGTTCCTCCATGGTATGGGGCTTGGTTTCTTCCAGCATGCCCCGCACAAAGCCTGTACCGAATTCCGGAACACCGTAGGTGCCGGTATTGCACAGGATTTCCTCCGTGGTGACGCCCAGTGCTTCAGGAGAAGCAAACAGGCTCCGCACCCCGGGATCGTCCAGCGGAACATCCTTGAAGTTGATTCCTGTCAGCAGCTCCAGCTCATGCAGCATGGTCGGGTCATCATGGCCGAGGCAGTCCAGCTTCACCAGGATATCGTGCATGCTGTTGAAGTCGAAGTGCGTTGTGGTAAAGTCGCTTTCCAGGTCATCCGCCGGATGCTGCACCGCGGTAAAGTCATAGATTTCATATTCCAGGGGCACAACAACCATGCCGCCCGGGTGCTGGCCGGTGGTCCGCTTGACGCCGGTGCAGGTCATGGCCAGGCGTTCCTTTTCCGCGTTGCCTGCCTGGATCCCGCGTTCCTCCAGGTACTTCAGCACATAGCCGTATGCCGTCTTGTCCGCCAGACCGGAAATCGTACCCGCACGGAACACGTGATCGTGTCCGAACAGCTCTTCCACATAGTGATGCGCCCGGTTCTGGTATTCCCCGGAGAAGTTCAGGTCGATATCAGGCACCTTATCTCCCTCGAATCCCAGGAAGACTTCGAAGGGAATATCGAATCCGTCCTTGGTCAGCGGCTTTCCGCAGTCGGGACAGTTTTTGTCGGGAAGGTCCACACCAACGTGATACTGGCTCTTGTCAACATCGAAGAAGCCCTTGTGGCAATGGGTACAGCGGTAATGCGGCGGAAGCGCGTTCACTTCCGTGATGCCGCACATCCGGGCCACCAGGCTGGAACCGACGCTGCCCCGGCTGCCCACCAGGTAGCCGTCCTGCAGGGAACGGGAAACCAGCTTCTGGGCAATGGAGTACAGCGTGCAGTAACCGTAGCCCACAATGGACTTCAGTTCCTTCTTCAGCCGTGCTTCAACAATCTCCGGCAGGGGGGAGCCGTATAGTTCCTCCGCCGTATCCCAGGTCATCTGCTGGATCATGTCCTCCGCGTCATCCCAGAAGGGCTGGAAGGTATCCTCACCCTTCGGATGCTTCGGGAACAGCTTGATTTCCTCCACCTGCTCCGCGATTTTCCGGGGATTGTCAATAACAATCTCCTTCGCTTTCTCCGGACCCAGGTAGGAGAACTCCTCCAGCATCTCGTTGGTGGTCTTGAAGTACAGCGGCGGCTGGTTATCCGCATCGTCATATTTCATGCCGGCCTGAATAATGGCCCGGCCGATGGCGTCCTTCGGATCCAGGAAATGTACGTCGCCCGTGGCAACCACCGGGATATTCAGTTCTTCACCCAGTTTAATGATCTCCCGGTTCAGGTCCCGCAGTTCTTCCTCGGAGGTAACCTGTCCCTCCCGCAGCAGGAAGGCGTTGTTTCCGATGGGCTGAACCTCCAGGTAGTCATAGAAGGAGGCAATCTGTTTCAACCGTTCATGGTCTTCCCGGTTCAGCACCGCCCGGAACAGTTCGCCGGCCTCGCAGGCGCTGCCCAGGATCAGGCCCTCCCGGTATTTCTGGATCATATGCCGCGGCATATGGGGCACGCGTTTGAAATAGTCCAGGTGTCCGATGGAAACCAGCCGGTTCAGGTTCACCAGGCCGGTCCGGTTCTTCGCCAGCAGAATGATGTGCCAGCTTTCCCCGATAGCGCCGCTCGTCAGTGCGGCGTTCAGGTCAATTTCGCTCTGAACGTCCGGATGCGCCGCCCGGGTATCCTCAAACATGCGTTTCAGGCACAGCGCCGTGGCGGTCGCGTCATGCACCGCCCGGTGGGCGTTCTTCAGGCTCACGCCCAGGTGCTTGCACAGCGCTGCCAGCCGGAAGGATTTCAGGTCCGGATACAGTTTCCGGGCATAGCTCAGCGTATCCATCACCGGATGGTCAAAGCTCAGTCCCAGCCGTTTCAGTTCCGCCTTCAGCAGGCTTGCGTCAAAATGCGCGTTATGCGCCGCGATCGGCAGGTCACCGATAAACTCCAGCAGTTTCGGCAGCGCTTCCTCTGCTTTCGGCTGTCCCTCCAGCATTGCGTCGCTGATTCCGGTAATCTCTGTAATCTTGGGACCCACCGGCTGTCCGGGATCCACCAGCTGTTCCAGGCTGTCAATCACCGTGCCGTCCTGCAGCTTCACCGCGCCGATCTCAATGATCCTCGCCTTGCCTGTATTCAGTCCCGTGCTTTCAAAGTCCAGCACAACAATCGGACCGTCATAGGGCCGCTCGTCCGGTTCCTCCACAATGGGTTTTTCATCAATCAGGTAGCCTTCGCAGCCCGGGATCAGCTTAATCTTGCCCTTGGCAGCCCGGAAAGCCGCCGGGAAGGACTGCAGTACGCCGTGATCCGTCACGGCCACGGCAGGATGGCCCCACTTTGCCGCCCGGGAGATCAGTTTCTCCACCGGTGTCAGGGCGTCCATCGTGGACATGTTGGTATGCATATGGAGCTCAACCCGCTTTTCCTCCGCGGTGTCTTCGCGCTCCTCTTTCTTTGCTTCCATCAGGTCGCGGACCGAAATACTCAGGTCCCTGGCGTAATTGTCATACAGGCACTCGCCGCGGACCCGGACGCACATGCCTTCCTTAATCCGGTCCACCTTTTCCTTCACAGCCGCACGTTCCTCATCGGTGATGGGAGTGGCTTCCGCCTCTTCTTTTTTCATGAAGCGGGCACGGTAACGGAAGAAAATCTTACACAGCACAGAGCTGGTGTAGTCGGTCACCGCAAAGGTGACCAGCAGCATTTCGCCGCCTTTCAGTTCCTTCTGTTCCAGCTTGAACACTTCGCCCTGGACCACCACCAGGCCGCTTTCCCCGGTCAGTTCCCTGATCTCAACAGGCCTGTCCGCGATGCTCCGGCCCATGATCGGCTTGCCTGTCGTCGGTTCCGGTGCTGCCGGCGCGGCTGGTTTGGCTTTCGGTCCGTCCGTTTTCGCGGCCTGTTTCTTTTCGCCTGCCGGCTTTTTCGGAGCGGATTCCTTTTCCCCTCCGACCCCTGTTCCGTAACGCTCCGCCATTTCAGCCGCTGTCACGGTCAGCACAACGTTCTGGCGCTCTTCAATCATCCGGCGCAGGCGTTCTTCCCGTGTTCCCTCCACGGTCATTTCCACCCGGAGGCTAGCCGCGAAGATCTCCCTGATCGCGACCGCCAGCCGCTCCGCCACATCGCTTTTCCGCATCACCTGAAGGCTGATATCGTCCGGGAAAACAAGTGTCAGCAGGCCTTCCTCCCGGTCTCCGCCGGGAAGGTCTGTGGTTTCCGTCAGCTGGTTTTTTTCCATCCGCCAGTCAATCTTCCCAATCCAGCCGCGGGCCATGGGATAATTCCTGCGCAGGAAGTCATCCAGCACCTGCCTGTACGGGGACGGATCTTCCAGGAAGGCCGACTTCAGTCCCGGGGAAATAATCCGGACAGCCAGCGGCCGGCCGGGAAACAGGTCCCGGAGGATCGTTTCCAGCTTCAGGAATTCCTTTTCTCCCGCAAGCACGGAGCTTTCAAAGGTGATATAGGCTTTTTTCAAAGATTTGACATAGGTTACCCGCGGTGCCGACAGTTTTCCCGCCAGTGCCGGGATTTCCCGCGCGATTCGCGCCATCAGATCTTCATAGCTCATTTAAGTACCAAATAATCCTTTTCCATCCTGAGACTTCTTCACACAGTCATATAGAAACTTATCGTTTATCAGCAGCCGCAGCAATTCATTCTGCATTCTGCATTTGATTCAAGAAGTCTCCGTACTTCTTGAATCAATATCTCCGCCAGGTCGCCCTTGACTTTTCTCGGCTCCTGTCCCTTCACAAACAGCGCGCCGCCGTCCTTGCCCCCGGCGATGCCGACGTCTGCCTCCCGGCCTTCACCCAGGCCGTTCACGATGCAGCCCATCACCGCCACCTTCAGCGGAACCGTCACGTCCGAAAGCTCCGCCTCCACCCGGCGGGCAATCTGCTCCACCGGAATGCAGGTCCGGCCGCAGGTGGGGCAGGCAATCAGCTGAACACCCCGTGTCCGCAGGTTCAGGGCCCGCAGGATATCCCAGGCAGCCTTCGCTTCCGGCAGCGGATCCCCGCTCAGGCTGACCCGGATCGTATCGCCGATCCCGTCCGCCAGCAGTGCCCCGATACCGATTGCGCTCTTCACGGTGCCCTGTCCCGGCAGTCCCGCTTCCGTAACGCCCAGGTGCAGGGGATAATCACAGCGTTCATGAGCCAGCCTGTAAGCGTCAATAGTCAGCTTTACATCGCTGCTCTTCATGCTCAGCACGATATCGTCAAAACCGGCTTTTTCCAGGATCCGGGCATGTCCCAGGGCACTTTCCACCAGGCACTCTGCCGTGGGCCCGCCGTACTTTGCCAGCAGGTCCTTTTCCGCGGATCCGCTGTTCACGCCGATCCGGATCGGAATCCCGTGGGCCTTGGCGCAGTCTGCCAGTTCCCGTACCCGGGCTTCCCCGCCGATGTTGCCGGGATTGATCCGCAGTTTTGCGATACCGTTCTCCGCGGAACGGATAGCCAGTTTATAGTCAAAATGGATATCAGCGACCAGCGGCACCGGGCTTTTTGCCGCCAGTGTCTTCACCGCCTCCGCGCAGGCTTCGTCATAGACGCTCACCCGCACGATATCGCAGCCCGCGTCATGCAGTGCGCAGATCTGTTTCAGTGTAGCCTCCGCGTCCCGGGTGTCCGTGTTTGTCATGCTCTGAACCAATATCGGGTTCCCGCCACCGAGTTTAAGTCCACCTACATTCACTGTTCTGGTCATTCTGCTGCCTCCTTGCCGCCAACTCGGTGGCAACTGTTCACTCTTCACTGTTCACTCTTCACTCATCACTCTACACTTTAGCTGAACAGCTTCATAATATCCCTGTACGTGATAAAAATCATAAACCCGAACAGCAGGATCATCCCTGCCAGATGCACCATGGCCTCTTTTTCCGGCGGCACCGGTTTGCGCCGGACCACCTCCACCAGGCCGAACACCAGCCGGCTTCCGTCCAGTCCCGGAATCGGCAGCAGGTTCATCAGTCCCAGGTTAATGGAGATGACCATCAGCAGCTCTATGAAAGCCTTCAGGCCGTTCTCCTGGACCTCGTTCGAAACCATGCTCACAATTCCCACCGGTCCAGCGGTCTGGTCCAGTCCTTCTCCCTTGGTCACCATATCTTTCAGCGCGCGCAGCATCGTGCCGGAAGCGTATTTACACCAGTCCCAGGAATCCACAAAGCCGCCCAGGAAGGTTTCCGGATCGGTTATTGTCCTGTATCTGCCGCCGACAGTCACCCCGATCCTCATCTTCTCTTCTTTTTCATCCCAGACCGGAGTCAGCTCTGTTTCAAAGGTTTCTTCCCCTCTCCGGATGGTCATCTTCAGGGGAGCGTCTCCTTCTTTCCAGTTTCCGATGGTCTTCAGCAGCGTTGTCTGCGTACCGTCCAGCATATTCACGCCGTTGATCTCCGTCACCACGTCTTTTTCCTGGATTCCGGCGGAGTAAGCCGGTCCGGCAGCCATCACTTCCGCGATATAAGGATCAATTCCCGTTATCGTTTCGACGCCGTTCACCCAGAAAAAGACCGTGCCCACCACAAAGGCCAGCACAAAGTTCATCACCGGTCCCATCAGGATGACAAAAAGCCGCTTCCAGACATTCTGTTTCGGGAATGCCCGGGGGTCGTCCTTTGACTCGCCTTTTGCGTCATCCTCACCGTAGAAAGCGCAGAATCCGCCCAGGGGAATAGCCCGGATGCTGAAATCCGTCTCGTATTTCTTACTCTTCCAGCCCACCAGTTTCGGTCCCATGCCGATGGCAAACTCCCGGACCTCGATCTTCATCGCCCGGGCCGCCAGGAAATGCCCGAATTCATGCACCGTAATCAGTATCGCCAAAAGCAGTAATGCCAGGATGATATACATATAACTGAAACCCTTTCTGTGAAAAACAAACAATTATTCATTATTCATTTTTCATTTTTCATTGCTGATCACGCTCGCCCTTGCGAGCTGATCAGCATAATAGATATCTTCAATACAGTCTGCCGGCAGTCCGGACAGCTTCTCCAGCGCCCGTTCCACCCGTACGGCAATCTCCCCGAAGGGAATCTCTTCCCGCAGGAAGGCCGCCACCGCTTCTTCATTTGCCCCGTTGAACACGGTGCACGCCGCCCCGCCAGCCCGCAGGCACTCCCTGGCCAGCCGCAGTGCCGGGAACTTCTCTTCATCCGGTTTTTCAAAGGTCAGGCTGCCCAGTTTGAACAGATCCGGAGCGGATACGCCCGTCGCAATGCGCTCCGGATAAGCCATGGCGTAGCCGATCGGTACACGCATGTCCGGTTCGCCCAGCTGCGCCAGCACCGCGCCGTCCTCATACACCACCGCACTGTGTACAATGCTCTGGGGATGTACCACCACTTCAATTTTATCTTCCGGCATGTCAAACAGCCACCGGGCCTCCATGATTTCCAGGCCCTTGTTGAACATGCTGGCGCTGTCCACGGTAATCTTGGCGCCCATGTTCCAGTTGGGATGCTTCAGGGCTTCCGCTTTCGTCGCTTTGCGGATCCGTTCCTTATCCCAGGTCCGGAAGGGACCGCCGGAAGCGGTCAGCAGGATCTTCACCGGCTTGTTGGTTCCGTCCGCCTGCAGGCACTGGAAAATCGCGCTGTGTTCGCTGTCTACCGGCAGCAGGGGTTTCCCCGCCTTCCGGGCCAGCTCCGTTACCAGGTGGCCGCCGGTTACCAGTGCTTCCTTATTGGCAAGCAGCACCTGCTTCCCGGCCTTCAGCGCGTCCATCACGCCCTGCAGCCCTGCAATGCCCACGATGCTCACCAGCACCATATCCGCGTCTGTTTCCGCGGCTGCCGCATGCAGTGCTTCCTCCCCGGAAAGGAAACGGCAGAACTTCAGGTCCTCCGGTATTTCCGCCGGATCGAAGCCATCCTTCAGGCCGGCGATTTCCGGACGGAATTCCCGTACCTGCTCAAACAGCTTTTCCTTACTTTCCCTGGCAGTCAGCGCCGTCACACGGTACCGGTCCGGATGCCGCCGGCACAGATCCAGCGCCTGCGTCCCGATAGACCCCGTGGATCCCAGAATAGCAATACTTCTCATCATACTGCCTTTCTTCTCATCATCCAGTTCACAACCAATAATCAGACGTCATACAGACTATCGGCATAAAACAATACATAATTGTTCATTGTTAATTGTTAATTATTCATTATGTATTGCTATTTAATGTTTATTTGAACATTAAATAGCAATACATCAGCACTGCCATAAACAGCACGCTGTC
>JAGAAC010000033.1 GCA_017615475.1 Clostridia bacterium | reverse complement strand
GGGCCTGACCCATGCCGGCATTATGGAATACATCGAGCTGTCCCAGGAATTCGGCATTGTTGAAATGCAGCCGATCAAGGAGTGGGTGGGCAAGACCATCCGGGAACTGGAGCTGCGCACCCGCTACGGCCTGAACGTGATTGCCGTGCGCAGCAACGAAGACACCATCAAGATTCCGCCGGACATCGATTCCCCGATTCCCGAGGACGTGGTGATGGTCATGCTGGGACAGTATGACATGTTCGAGAACCTGAAGAAAAAGTAATTCCGGGAGGAGATAAAACGATGGTGAGGCCAATCCTCTGGATTGTGATTCCGTGCTATAACGAGGAGCAGGTGCTGCCGCTGACCGCGCCGATGTTCCTACAGAAGCTGCAGGAGCTGACGGAGGGCGGAAAAATCAGCCCGAACAGCCGGATCCTTTTTGTGAATGACGGCTCCGCGGACAGGACCTGGGAGATTATCCGGGAACTGGCGGAGAAGGACGAGCATTATATCGGCATCTGCCAGAGCAGGAACCGGGGACACCAGAACGCGGTGCTGGCCGGGCTGATGGAAGCGAAGGACCGCAGCGATATCACGATCTCCATTGACTGCGACGGACAGGACGACATCAACGCCATGGACAGGATGGTGGATGAATACCTGAACGGGGCGGAGGTTGTTTACGGCGTGCGGGCAAAGCGCGACACGGATTCCTTCTTCAAGCGCTTTACCGCGGAAAGCTTCTACAAATTCATGAAGACGCTGGGGGCAGACGTGGTGTTCAACCACGCGGACTACCGGCTGATTTCCGCAAAGGTGCTGGCGCACCTGGCCGACTTTGAGGAAGTGAACATCTTCCTGCGGGGCATGGTGCCGCTGGTGGGCTTTAAGAGCGCAACGGTCTCCTATGACCGGGCGGAGCGGCTGGCAGGAAAGAGCCACTATCCGCTGCGGAAAATGCTGGCGCTGGCCTTTAACGGCATTACCAGCCTTTCCGTGAAACCCATTACGCTGATCACGGCCATCGGGGGAGGATTCAGCTTTATCGGACTGATCCTGATGATCTGGGCCGTGGTGCGGGCCATCCTCGGACAGACGGTGGCCGGCTGGGCTTCCACGGTCTGTATTGTGTGCCTGCTGGGCGGTATCCAGCTGATCAGCATGGGCATCCTGGGCCAGTATATCGGAAAGACGTACCTGGAGGCCAAACACCGGCCCCGGTACATCATCTCCGCCAGGACCTGGGAGACGGAGGAAAGGCATTACCTGGAGGACGATTTATCCTGACGGATAAGACAAAACTTGCAAGCCTTGAAAACACTGGATTTACTGCAATCGTTACCGAAAAACGGCGCTTCAAAAAACAGCATAAAAACAAATTTGACCGGAGCGAGACAAATACTGTCTTTCCGGTCAATTCTTTGCCATTCAGCCCGAAAAAAGCCGTTTTTCACTTGATTTTTACATATGGCAGCCATATAATCAATCCTGTAGTAGTATGCCCATGCAGGAAAAGTTTTCCATTTTCACGAAAACGGCTGTACTGTGACATCGTAAAAACGGAAAACATAAAGGAAAACCAGAGGGGAGAATCATTCATGAAAAAGCACCTTCAGCGAATCGTGTCCCTGGTTTGTGTTCTGGCGCTGGCGTTCAGCATCATCCCCGCCATGGCGGAGGAGGTTCTTGACGCGCGCGTTATTTCCGTGAAATGGAAGGACAGCGGAAACCAGGCCGGTTACCGTCCGGACGAGGTCAGCGCGACCCTGGCCGGCGAGACAGTCCTCCTGAACGAGGAGAACGGCTGGACCGCGGAGGTTTCCGTTCCGGTCAGCACGGATAACGAATGGGCCGTTGAAACACCGGAGTATTATACGGCCACGCTGGAAAAGGGTGCTATTACTTATGTTACCTTTAACTGCCCGACCACCGCGACGATCGACGTATCCGGTACGGTGGTGTGGGAAGATTCTGACAACGCCGGGAAGACCCGGCCGGAATCCGTTCAGCTGATGCTGCTTGCCGACGGGGAAGTCTGCGGTGAACCCCTGACCGCAAAGGCCCCCGCCTGGAAGGTGACATGGACGGACCTGGCTGCCCAGAAGCCCGGAAGCGATAAGCCGATCGCCTATACCGTGAGCCAGCTGCAGACGCCGGAAGGCTATACCTCCCAGGCGGAAGGCCAGACCGTAACCAACTTCCTGCAGACCGGCAGCCTGAAGCTGAATGTTTCCGTCTCCGGCGCGCCGGAAGACGCGGACCTGAGCGGACTGAGCCTGACGGTGGACGGCCCCGACCCGAGCATGCCGAAGACCCTGACCTGGAGCCAGGTATCCGGCGGAAGTTTTGACTTCGGCACGGTACTGCCCGGCGCTTACCTGGTCCGCGGCACCAACGCGGATACGCTGGTGGACGAATATATCATGGACGCCGCGAACAGCAAGGTGGCGGATGCCGTATACCTCAAAGCCGGCGAAGCCGCGGCCCTGACCTTCAAATACACCTATAAGCTTCCGGAAGATATCGATGCCCCGGAAGATTACGATCCCATGGCCAATATCGGGAACCTGAGCTTCGAGATCCTGGGACCGGACGACCGGCTGCCCATGAGCGTGAGCTATTCCCAGTTTAAGGACGGGAAATACGAACTGCCTGACCTGGAGCCCGGCGTTTACACCGTTGTGGAAAGAAACGCGGAGACCCTGGTGAAGTACTACACCCTGACCGGCGCCAGCGTGACGGGCATGAAGCTGGAAGTGACCCCGGACGGAACGGCGACCGCGAAACTGTTCAACCAGTACGCGCCGCTGCCCACACCCGAACCCGATGCCGAGTTTG
The DNA here is from genome assembly GCA_017615475.1 of Clostridia bacterium. Classification (GTDB taxonomy): domain Bacteria; phylum Bacillota; class Clostridia; order Christensenellales; family Aristaeellaceae; genus Aristaeella. The sequence continues at coordinate 3,515 of JAGAAC010000033.1, read as the reverse complement.
TGGACATTCCCGTGACCAAGACCTGGAACGACAATAACGACAAGGACGGCAACCGCCCGAACGCCATTACCGTGCGGCTGTATGCCGACGGCGTGGAAGTGGACAGCCGCGTGCTGACCGCCGCGGACAACTGGACTTACACCTTCGCCGAAAGGCCCCGTTACCAGGATGACCACAAGACCGAAATCGTCTATTCCGTGAACGAAGATCCGGTGCCGATGTACACGGTGGAAATCAACGGATACAACCTCGTGAACAATTACCGTCCCGAAATGACGAGCGTTTCCGTTTCGAAGATCTGGCAGGATAACAACAACGCCACGAAGAACCGGCCGAACAGCATCGCCATGACGCTGTCCGACGGGCAGAAGGTTGTGAAGGTGGTTATCCTGAACGCGGAGAACGGCTGGGCCGCCACCGTGAACGACCTGCCCACCGTGGTGAACGGACAGCCCGCGAAGTACGCCTGGAAGGAACAGGAAGTGATCGGCTACACGCTGGTCAGCGTGAAGGAAGAGGGCAACACAATGATCTTCACCAACGCCGTCTGGACCAGGCCCGAGAATCCGCCCACCGGCCGGCCGCCGAAGACCACGGGCGAAACCTGGTATGTATTTGAAGAGTATGATACGCCTCTGGGCGTGGATGTGGTTATCAACCACGTAGGCGACTGTTTCGATTAATGAAGGAAGGATCTGATCAACATGAACAAGCTGCAACGAATCCTGTGTCTGCTTCTCTCCGTGCTCCTGCTGACCCAGGCACCCCTGCTGGCACTGGCGGAAGAAACGGAAGACGCTGCCGGATTTCCCGAAGAGTTGATCGTCGGACATCCCACGATTACCAAGGGTGACTTTTTCACAGAACTGTTCGGCAATGACACAGCGGATATCGACGTTCGCGCCCTGATCCATGGATACAACCTGGTCAACTGGGATCAAAACCAGGGTACCTACGTATTTGACCCCAGCGTTGTGCAGACCATCGGACCGGTGGAAGTGGACGAGCTTGGCAACCATACCTATAAGATGATCATTTATGATGATCTGTATTATTCGGACGGAACGCCTATCACCGCCTGGGACTATGCTTTCTCCATCCTGCTGATGATGAGCCCTGAAATCGAAGCGATCGGCGGTAAGATCTACCGCGCTGAGCACCTGATGGGCTATGACGATTATATCGCCACGCGGAAAAAGATCATGGCCGGTGAAGAACTGACCGATGACGATGTGCGCAGCCTGAGCGGCGTGGAAGTACACAGCGACCATGAAATCTGGTTCCACCTGGACGGGGATTTCCTGCCGTACTTCTTTGAGACCGGCCTGATGCTGACCGTTCCTTATCCGATCAACGTGATCGCTCCCGGCTGCAAGGTTTATGATGACGGCTTCGGCATCTACCTGGGCAACGCGGATCCCTATGTTGAGCAGCCCGTGTTTACGCCTGAACTGCTGAAGGAAACCATCCTGAATCCCGAAACCGGATACAATTCCCATCCTTCCGTCGTTTCCGGACCGTACACCCTCGTGTCCTGGGACGAAGCGACCGGCGAAGGCCATTACCAGATCAACCCCTACTTCAAGGGCGCCTGGATGCATAACAACCTGCCCGGCCCGGACTATTCCGGTCCCGTGAACTATATCCAGGTGCTGGATATCGATAACGAAACTCCCAAACTGGATGCCAACGGCAATGAAATCTGGCTGGTGAAGCCCACCATTGAGAAGATCAAGTTTGTTGTTGCGGACAATGACACGATGATGCAGCAGCTCGCCGACGGCGAACTGCACCTGGTCAACAAGGTCACCTACGGCCCGACGATTCTGGACGGCCTGCAGAACGGCGCCCAGCAGGGGATCCGCTACCAGAACTATCCCCGTATCGGCCTGTCTTTCCTGACCTTTACCTATGACTGGCCCACCGTGCATGACATGGAAGTCCGCCAGGCGATCGCCTGGTGTATGGACCGCGACCTGCTGGGCGCCCTGTACTGCGGCAGCCCCGAAGGCGGCCAGTCCTTCGCCACCCGCGTGGACGGCTACTACGGCGTGGAGCAGTGGGAATACAAGCTCCTGACCGGTGAACTGTCCTATCCTGTGAACTTCCTGGATCAGGTCACCCTGCCTCAGGTCCAGGTGAAGGACGGCGAAGAGGAAGACCTGACCAAGAAGTACAAGAACCGTTATGTTGAAACCCAGGAAGACTATGAGAAGGCTGTTGCCGCCTGGGAAGCCCTGGCCAATGAATGGAAAGACAAGCTGGTCAAATATACGGTGGATCTTTCCAAGGCTAAGAAGCTGCTGGAGAAGGCCGGCTGGACGCTGAACCGCGAAGGCGCGCCCTTCCAGGAAGGCACGGATGACGTCCGCTGCAAGAAGATGGAGGACGGTTCCATCATTGCCCTGGACCTGAAGATGATGTATCCTGCCGGAAACCATATGGCGGAACTGATGCAGACCGCCGTGCGGAATGACAAGTTTGTCAGCAAAGAGGATACGGCTGTGCCGGACGCGGATGCCGGAAGCTTTGTGGAGAACCTGGCCAGGGTCGGCATCAAGCTGGAGCTGGTTCCGACGCCCATGGAAGAGCTGCTGAAGTCCTACTACCGCCAGACCGAACGGACGACGGATATGATCTACCTGGCTACCAACTTCCACGTAATCGTTGACCCGTCCATCACTTACTCCACGGACAACACCAAGAACCACGAGATCTGGAACAACACCTATTCCGATGACGAAGAGCTGTGGATTGACGCCAAGGCCATGCGCAAGACCGAGCCCGGCGACATCTTCGAGTACGTCTCCAAGTGGGTGACCTTCCAGGAACGCTACAATGAAGTGCTGCCCACCATCCCGATCTATTCGAATGTCTACTTCGACTTCTACAACGTGAACCTCCAGAACTACTACATCACCGGCCAGGTGACATGGTCCCAGGCGATCCTACCCGCGTACTTCGCGCTGGAAGACCTGGAGAATCCGCCGGCCGCGGAAGAGGAAGACGGCGAGTTCGAATCCTTCGATGACTGACGAATCCATTCAGGCCGGGCGCTGATTTCAGCGCCCGGTTTTTTACAAAGGAGAAAAAATGCACCAGATTCTCTGTTCTACCGGCGCACTGATCGGCAGACCCAACGGCAGGGATTACCGCCTGCTGAAGCAGTTCTGCCCCCAGCTGGAATGCGACGGGTTTGAGTTTATCATGTATAGTACCTGGTACGATGAGGCGGAGCCGATTACGGCTGTCCTGACGTCCCTGGGAGTGAATATTCCCGTGATGCACAGCGAAAAGAGCATTGCGGAGCATGTCGCCAAGGGCGGGGAGGAAGAGGATAAAGAGGCCTTCCGGCTTTTTGAGATCAATTGCCGCATGGCGGAAATCATCGGGGCGAAAAAGGTGGTCATTCATCTCTGGAACGGCATGATTTCCGACACACACTTTGAGAATAACCTGAGGGCTTATCCGGCCTTCCGGGAGATTGCGGAAAAGCATGGGCTGACCCTGCTTGT
>JAGAAC010000032.1 GCA_017615475.1 Clostridia bacterium | reverse complement strand
TTCATATCCGGCTTCCTTCAGCCTGGGAATCAGCGCCAGGTGAGGCGTAACGTGCCCCAGGGTTCCGCCGCCGGTCAATACAATCTTCTTCAAAACAACACCTCAATATCCAGTGACAGGATTCACGGTTCACAATGATCTCATATGAACACATTCTATTATAAATAAATCAACGATAATGTACAATGAAAAGATCCATTCGCTGCTTTTGAGGATCTGTTTCTGCATCTTACCTGCCAAAATCTGCCTCTTGGCTCAAAACTGCTGACAGAATATGGTTCGTTGTTTATACTATGCCTGTACTTAGTTGATGCGCACTCAACAGGAAGGGAGATCTCTTAATGCAGGTCAAGATTGAAGTTTCGCCGGAGAACAAACCTCCGCGGGCGGTCATTTATACGGATCAGTTAACATCGGAAATCCAGCGGGCGCTGGATGTGCTGCAGGCAAAGGATGCCCCTGTGCTGGCGGAACGTAACGGCCGTACGTTCCTGCTTACCGGACAGGAAATCTGCATGGTCCGGGTTGAGAACGGAGAAACAAAGCTCTATACGCAAAAGGAAGCATTCAGTACGCGGAAACGCCTGTATGAAGTGCTGGAGCAGACGGGAGGCAGCTTCATGCAGATATCCAAGTCCTGCGCTGTCAACCTTTCCTATGCGGAGAGCGTGGAAGCCGGGTTTGGAGGAAGTTTACTGCTGAAGATGAAGAACGGGCTTTCAGATTATGTTTCCCGGAAGTACCTGCCCGGCCTCAAAAACTATTTGGGATTATAGGAGGAAAGAACAATGAATCATAATGAGCGTAAAGCATTTGTGATCAAAAACACCAAAACGACAGTGGCTATTGCTTCGTTCCTGTTTTTACTCAGCTTCCTGATCAACGATCTTAATGCGGAGGGCACCTGGTCCTCTTCCGGTTATTATGTTACTAAACAGGCCCTCGGCGCTTTGGGAATCGGACTCGGTTTCGGCCTTGCTTCTGTCATTTTCACCAATCCGAAGCTGAGCCAGTCCGTGCAGACTGCGGTTTACCTGGTGACCGGATGCATCATTATGGCGGGAATCGGGCTGCTTACCGGCATGATCCCGACAGATAAAGGCCTGCTTCGTTCGGCACTGGCTGTCCTTCTCATGCTTGTGACTGCCTTTATCGTTTGGGGTTTAACGTACAGCCGGCAGAAGAAGCTGGCACAGCGGATCAACCTGGAACTGGAGAAAAGGGAAAACTAAAGCATCTGAAGCATGAAGAACTATCGCAGAAAGGGGCTGCCTCCTATGATGAGGCAGTCCCTTTTACTGTCGTGGCAATGATAAAGTGAATGATGATAACAGAAGGATGGAGTGAGATCCCGCTTATTCTTTTTCTTCCGCGTGGGCAGGGGAAACAATGCGCATGGCATGATGCGCCGCTTTTTCTTTCTTTTCCTTTATACGCCTGATGATTCCCCTGCCAAACCGCCACAGCTCACACTGCGGGACGCTGGCTTCCATTCCTTCATTTTTCGCCCAGGCGGGAACCCGGGGCTGCAGGTCCGTCATCCGAAGCAGGGACTGCTCGGTATGGATCATGACGGTCTTTTCTGCCTTCCTTACATCCTGTACTCGGGGGCGGTGATGACCTGGGTGTTCTCATCGCTTTCGGAGAAAGGATCCTGCGATTCGTCTTCATCATTCTCCCGGCCGGGATCAGATACGCGGATCATTGCCACATCATCCGCGATCATGCTGACAGCGCTTTCCAGTTCCTTCGGGCAGATCACCATTGCGCAGCCCGTGATGCGCAGCTTTTCCAGGACTTCTTTTTCAGTGAGTTCCGCGGAGAGGATTACCCTGGCGCAGTCGTCAACCTCCAGGCCTTTGGGACAGGTATCCAGCATCGCGGAACCGATCCGGACCGCGGGACGGCCTGCTATATAGCCGACTGCCGGATCAATGAGCTTCAGCTCGCGGCAGACACTTTCAATCTCATCGAAGGCATCCTCCAGTTCCGTGTTCACGCTGACGGTTCCGTCCGCGTAAAGGTATTCCAGGGATGAGAGGGCTTCAGCGTTCTGAATCATCACATCGCCGTGTACGTAAAGCTTTGTTCCGTATTTTCTGATGGCTTTGGGCAGCAGTTCCAGCGCGCCTTCAATGAAACGGGTGCCGTCCGGAACACGGACAAGCTCCGTTTCCTCATCGAACAGGGGGAGCAGCCTGCCCAGCAGGCTTTCCGCGATCACGATTTTCCGGGCGGCGAACCGGAACCCTTTTTCCAGCAGCTTTTCTGAATCAATCCCGGTGTCCAGGAAAAAGAGGGGACCGGAACAATAATAGAGGGAGCGGGACGCACGGGCGATAAACAGGTCATCGATCCGGGTGAAGGCTTTCAGGATGGCCGCTCCGTCCGGATAGTATTCGGCTCTGCCGCAGACGGAAAGGTTCGGGAATCTGCCCATATAGCCGGCGGGCATCAGGACTTTTCCGTTAACGGTGATTTTAAAGTAGCTCCTGACGGCTTCCAGGCTGCCTTCCGCTATGGTCAGCTTGCCGTTTACCAGCAGGTATACGCCTGTTCCGTCCGCGTCCGGTCCGATCTCGCCCTTTCCGTTGATGTTCTGCATGATGATCTTCTGATCGTCCGGAACCTCGATAATGTTCTCCGCGTTCACTTTCACGGCATATTTATCCAGCAGTTCCTTCGAACGGGCACCGTTAATCAGGGCTCCGGCGTTGATGGTGATGCTGTCATATCCGGCAAGGCTTTCTTCTGCAACATTCCTTGCATCGCAGATCGCGGCATTGATGATCTTTCTTTTCATATCTTTCTTCCTCCGTTAATCCGTTATGTTCTCTTTCAGGAGCTGCCTGGCCCGGCTGAGTCCGGCACGGACGCCAGACGGGGAAAGCCCGTATTCTTCAGCCAGTTCCGCTGAGGTGTAACCTTCAAAGTAGCGTTTGATGAACAGCCGGGAGAGATCCGGAGGAAGCTGGGAAAGGATCATGGCTGTCTCCACTTCGGAGAACTCCCCAATCGTCTCTTCCTTTGGCTGCTGCCGGTGTTTTCCCGCGGCTTTCTTCTTCCGGCAGGCATCGTAGAACAGGTTCCGGGCTACTTTGTACAGCCAGGCCCTTTGTTCCTTTTCTCCCAGTTCCTCCAGGAGATCCAGATGGGAAAGCGCTCTCGCGAAGGTCTCCTGCAGCAGATCTTCCGCGTCACTCGCGTTCCCGCATATCGTGAAGCAATATTTCAGAAGCTCCTGCCGATACACGGTGTACAGTTTCGTGATCATTGCGCCCTCCTTTCTGCTGTATTCACCTTTATAACGTTTAAGAGAGGCAAAGTGTTTTTGAAAAAATAAAAAAGTTTTTCATTGTAAAACAAAAGCCAGGAATCATATTATTCCTGGCTTTTGATTTACTTACTCTTGTGGAACAGCAGCTTTTCGTAGCGGTCCTGGTCGCAGCGGCGGACCATAACTTCCAGTTCCTCATCGCCCATGACCGTGTTGCGGCCTTTGGCGTACAGTTCATCGACCTTGGCGCGCATAGCCACGATCAGCGGATCGTTCTTGTCGATTGTGTTGTCGCCGGTCAGGCGGAAGTAGTTGTTCAGCCAGTGGGCAACAGAAGCGGTGCCGCCGCGGCTGTCCACAGCCACGGAAGCGGGACGGTTCAGCAGCTTTGCGGTGTCGAAGATGTTGTAAATCTCCTCGTCCTTCAGCATGCCGTCCGCATGGATACCGGCGCGGGTCACGTTGAAGTGGCGGCCGACGAAGGGCTGCCGCGGGCTGATTTCAATGCCGATCTCCCGCTCCATATAATCCGCGATTTCAGTGATGGCGGTCAGGTCCATGCCGCCGTCGTCGCCGCGCAGGCTCTGGTATTCGATGGCCATGGCTTCCAGCGGGCAGTTGCCGGTGCGCTCGCCGATGCCCAGCAGGCTGCAGTTGATGCTGCTGCATCCGTGGAGCCAGGCGGTGGCGGCATTGGAAACCACTTTGTAGAAGTCATTATGGCCGTGCCACTCCAGCTGTTCAGAGGGCACTTCAGCATAATGGCGCAGACCGTAGATGATACCCTGTACGCTGCGGGGCAGCGCGGTACCGGGATAGCTGACACCGTAACCCATGGTGTCGCAGGCACGGATCTTGATCGGGATACCGCTCTCACGGCTCAGGTCCATCAGGGCGCCGGCGAAAGGCACCACGAAGCCGTAGAAGTCAGCCCGGGTGATGTCTTCGAAGTGGCAGCGGGGACGGATACCGTGATCCAGGGCAGCTTTGACGATGCCCAGGTATTTGTCCATGGCCTGTTTACGGGTCAGGTGCATCTTGTTGAAAATATGATAATCGCTGCAGGAAACCAGCACGCCGGTTTCGGCGACGCCGGCCTGCTTGACCAGTTCGAAGTCCTTTTCATTGGCCCGGATCCAGGTGGTGATTTCCGGGAACTTCAGCCCCACGTCCTGGCACAGGTGCAGCGCCTTCTGGTCGTTTTCCGTATAAAGGAAGAACTCACTCTGGCGCACCATGCCGTTGGGGCCGCCCAGGCGGCTCATGAGTTTGAACAGGTGCAGGATCTGTTCGGGCGTGAAGGGGCTGACGCTTTGCTGGCCGTCACGGAAGGTGGTATCGGTCATCCAGATATCATCAGGCATCTGCATGGGAACATGACGGAGGTTGAAAGCAACCTTCGGCACGTGCTCATAGTCATAGATTTCCCGGTACAGGTTGGGTTCCGCCACATCCTGCAGGCTGTAGCGGTATTTGGACTGCATGAGCAGGTTGGTCGTGGTGTCAAAACTCAGCATGGGCAATCACTCCGGTTTCTGTATACAATGCGGTCATTATAATCTGAAACGGTTTGAAACTCAAGTAAAGTACG
>JAGAAC010000163.1 GCA_017615475.1 Clostridia bacterium | reverse complement strand
TACCATGTATACTGCATGACCCTCCGGGGCTTTGCCCCTTCCTCCTATGTGACGGAAGACTACGGCGCCGCCTGGTACGATGTATTCGCGGGCGACGTGATTGCCCTGGCGGATTTCCTGGGGCTGGACCGCTTCTTCTATCTCGGCGCCTCCCACGGCGCCGGAATCGGCTGGCATCTTCTCTGGCGTTACCCGGAGCGAATCCGGTCCTTTATCGCCGTCGTTCCCGGCCCCCACAGCCTGGAAGCCGGTGCCATGTCCTACCGCCAGATGCTCCTGCAGGGCCTGATTTCCGCCCCGCCGCCCTTTGATCCGCCGACGGATGATCCGAACCGCCTGGCCCGCAGGAAAAAGCGGGTGGCCTGGCTGAAGAGTCTGCCGGAGGCGGATCCGCTGGAGAAAAAGGTGGATTACGGCCGTCCCCTCATGTGCTGCGGAACGGAGGAAAAGCTGCGGGAGGTGCTTCGCTCCCTGCAGACCCCGACCCTGATCCTGGGCGGCACGGACGATCCCATCAGCACCCCCGCGCTGATGACACGGACCGCCTGCTGCCTGCCCCATTGTAAAATGGTGATGTATTCCGGCTTCGGCCACAATATTGATACGGATATTCCGGAAGAACTTGCGGAGGAAGCGGACCGCTTCCTGACAAAATAAAAACAACAGTGCCGGGCAGATCGAGTCTGTCCGGCACCGTTGCTTTTTAGGAGGTTTTGGTAAGGTCTTTCCCTGTCTGTCTTACAGCTTGTCTTCTTCCAGGCGGTGCAGTTTCCTGCGCAGGATCGCACCCTGGAGGATCAGCAGGATCAGCAGCAGTCCGCAGGTGCCTGCCAGAACCAGGGTCAGCGTAGAGTTCTGCTCCTTTTTCTCTTTCTTTCCGTTATCCGTGTTTTCGGTTTCGGTCTTCACCGGTTTTTCCACACTCAGGTTCACCGGCAGTTCAAAGGAGGCGGGATTGCCGTCCTGGTCCGTGCATTCCACCTTCAGGGTGCCGTGGAAGTCACCGGTCGTATCCTTCGAAGGATTCACGATCAGCTGCGCCTGCTTGGTTTCGCCGGGCTGGATGGTGCCGACCAGTACGCTCTGGCGTTCGGTAATGCCCGGCATGGAAACAGTCGCCAGCACATTCACCACATCCGCCTTGCCCATGTTCATCAGCGGCAGCGTCAGGGTTACGGAATCACCGGCCACCACGCTGGAGGGCATCCTGATTCCGCCCTGCTCCAGCCGGATTTCCTGGCTGATGGACACGGTGTTGTTCACGGTGTAGGTCGCGTCCTGGTCCAGGGCCGTCCAGTTCAGGTCCATCTTCAGCACGTGTGGAGCCACGGTCGCCTTTTCCAGCACGGTCACCGGATATTCCACGGTGACGCTTTCACCGATGGGCAGGGTGCCGATCTTCAGGGTCTCTCCCTTTCTGGGCAGGATATGTCCGGCCGCGTCGTTCACCTTCAGTTCCAGGTTTTCGATGATGGTGGCGGAACAGGGGTTTTCCAGGGTAATCCGGATCACGCCTTCTTCCCCGACGGAAAGGTCGGACTGTACCTCGGTCACCGCGATCGCAGCCTTCTCAATGCCTTCCTTGGCGCCGCGGAACTTCACCACATAGGGGATTTCCGTGCTCAGCGCGTTTCCATCCTTGTCCTTTCCGCTCAGGCGGATGGTGCAGGGATAATCGGCATTTTTCAGTTCCGGGAACACAGACAGGGCAAAGCGCACTCCCCAGAGTCCCTTGGTCTCTTCCGTGGCCTGCACGGTCATCACCTGGGGTTTGAAAGGCGTCTTCTGCGCGTTGTTCACAGTCAGTTCCGCGGTGATCGTGCCGACGGCGCTCTCGGAGCGAACGGGAATCACCAGGTTCCACTTATTCCTGGAAACATCAGGGGTATACCCCTGGTACCAGGTGCGGTCCATGCCGCGGAGTACCACATTCTCATCAATGGTAAAGGCTTCGGCGGCTTCTCCCCGTACGGCAAAAGCCGGTACCAGGAACAGAACAGCCAGCAGCACTGCGATGTATTGCTTGATTCTCTTCATATATTACAGCTCCCTGATATTTTCAACGATCGGCCTGCGCATCACCAGGGCCAGGCGGCCGCGGATGCCTGCGGTACAGGCCAGCGCGACGCATCCTGCCAGCACGGCCAGGATCGGTATCATAATTGCCGGATGGCAGCGGGTGAACAGCCTCAGCGCCGGAACACCGCTGACCGCGTAAAACAGCAGGCACGGAACGAGGGCAAAAGCCGCGCAGACCCATACCGGCAGCCGGTAACAGCCCACCAGCATCCTCAGGTCCGCGCCGACAGCGCGAAGCGTACCGATTGTCCGGGTGTCAGACCGGATCTGGCGGGACACCCCGGACACCTGCATAAACACAGACACAGCAAAGAACAGAAGGGTCATACCCGCCAGGATCAGGATCTCACGAAGCTTTTTCGCCTGCCTGGTGCGGTTAATCCGCAGATAGTTATCAAGGCTCAGCCAGCCCCGTGTTCCGATCTGCCTCAGCTGGTTCTCAATCACTTCTTCCTGCTCCGCAGTCGGGCGGTCTTCAAGATAGACTTCCACACACTGGGGATTCGGAAGCACCAGGCCCATAGCCTGCGCGCCTTTTTCCGACGTGATAATGGTCACACCGGTCATAAAGGCTCCGCTGATCTGGGGATTTCCGCTCAGAACCGCTCCCACGCTCACGTCGGAACGGATGGCTTCCATGGACTGGTACCAGGCTTTCCAGCCTTCGCCGACGATGAATTCCTGCGGAACCTCCTCCGCCTTGTTCCCTGCCAGCTCCAGCAGGCTGAGGGGCATACCCCGTTTAAAATAGTCGTTGTGGATAACCAGGCTCCACTCATCCTCCCTCACCTTGTCGGGAAGGATACGGTTTTCGAAGTTGATGCCGCCGCTTTTTTCCATTCCGGCACAGATTTCCGGAGCATAAACCAGCACCTGCTCGCCGCTGTCCAGTTTGTCCGTGTCAATGCTTCCGTCAACGACCCACTCGGCCAGTTCCTCCGGCACCAGGTCAGCCACAATGATTCTGACCGGAACGACAGATTCGGTGATCCCCAGTTTGCTGCGGATCAGTTCCATCCGGTCCACTTTCTTCACCATGTCATCAGCCAGCCAGTCAACATTGCTCCGCGCCCGTGCGTCCGCCAACTCTTCACTGGTATAGAAAAGCCAGTCGTTTGCGTCGCCGAATGCACCCAGCGCATTGACCCTGTGTTCGAGTTCATAGCCGTCTTTTGTTGTATTCCTCAGGAGCCGGGTCCTGAAATAGTCCGGCACCTCATCCATCAGCATATTGCCGTTGATTTCCGTTGCGCAGCGGATCTTTTTGACACCGTCTATCGCCGCAACCTTCCGGATCTCGTACCGGACGTTTTCAGCGCCGGTTTCGGCCTGGGAAAACTTGTCCTCCATATAGGTGGTGCCGATGTCGTTCAGTTCAAACGCCGGAGATTCGCCGTCCCGGTTTTTGATTCCCAGGACAACCTCTCCCAGCAGCAGCGTGGAAAGAAGCGTCAGTGCAATCATGCCGGCAGTGCCTGCCTGGCGGAGCGGATGAAGCCGTACGCGGCGTCCGGCAATCAGCATATCCGGTTTAAACTCGCTGTGATTCCGCAGTTTTCCGGCGCGGCGCAGCATACCGGTATCCCGCAGCACGCCCATAGGCATCTGGGAGGACGCGTGATAAAGCGGCAGCCGGGACGCGGCAAACACGCACAGGCCGGACAGCCCGATAATCGGAATCAGCAGCCAGGGATTCAGCGAAAAGACTACCTGGTCCGGAGCAAACGCGGAAATGATCCGGGTTGCCCCGATGCCCAGCAGCACGCCGGCCGGCAGCGCTGTGGCCGCCAGCATCCAGGCTTCCGCACCGTAAATCCGGCGGATCTGCCTGCGTGTGGAGCCGATGGCCCGCAGCATGCCGATATCCTCTGTTTTCCGGCCCAGCAGGCTTTCCATCGCCGTTGCGATACCGATACAGGCGGACAGCATCAGCGCGGCGCCGAACACAACCCACAGGCCGATCCGGCTGACCAGGTTCCTGGCCCGTTCCCAGCCGGAGTCACTATAGACCGCCTCACCGTTCTCACGGCTCACGCCGACGATATAATAGCCCAGGTCCAGCGGGCAGTTCCGCATCACCTGGTTCATGGTGATCAGCGGCGCGTAGGTCAGCACACGGTGAACCTGCAGGCTGCCGACGTTGTAATGCTCTTCCGGGGAAACCAGCATGGACGGCAGCCGCATGCCTTCTTCCTCTGTATAGTATTCCCTGTTCAGGTATTCAGTCTGTTCGTTCAGGATACCCACCAGGATAAAGGTTTTTTCCTCTTCGGTTCCGTAAACCGGCTTCATGGTCAGCTTCAGGACGTCTCCCACTTCAGCCTTGTCCAGGTCCATGCGGATCAGGGCGCTCAGCTCCGCGGCGATCTCGCCGGCCTTTTCCGGCATACGTCCTTCCACGAGCGTGCGGTTCATCAGCTTTTCGGCTTCTTCGTCATAGTAGCCGGTGCAGAGGCCGGTTTCTTTCTCGCAGGCATCCACCATCACATGGCCGATCCGCTGGAAAAAGCCGCAGCTCCGCAGCTGTTCGTCCGTGGGGCCATGGTTGCCAAGCAGATACATATCCATCCAGCCGACCCGCTGGGCCATTTGCTCTTCATGGCCGCGAACGGTTCCCCAGGCGCACAGGCTTGTGCAGGTAGTCAGGAAAACCGCCAGCAGGATACCGATAAACAGGCTGACGTAGGCTTTCCGGTTCATCCGGATATTCGCCTTCGCAACCTGGTTCAGTGTGAGGCGTTTCATCAGATGGCCCCCTTGCCGCTGTCTTCGGCAACACGTCCGTCTTCCAGCCGGATAATCCGGTCCGCCTGTTCAGCAACACCCAGGTCATGGGTTACCAGGATCATCGTGATTCCCAGTTCGCTGCTCACGGTGCGCATCAGGGTCAGCACTTCCCGGCCGGTCTTTCCGTCCAGGTTACCGGTCGGTTCATCCGCGAACAGAATGGAAGGTTTGTTGGCCAGGGCACGGGCAATACAGACCCGCTGCTGCTGGCCGCCGCTCAGGGCGCCGGGCAGGTGGCTCAGCCGCTCATCAATGTCCAGCATCTCCACCAGCCGTTTCAGGTAGGCTTCGTCCGGCTTGCGGTTGTCCAGCATCACCGGCAGCAGGATGTTTTCCTGCGCGGTCAGCTCCCGCACCAGGTTGTAGGCCTGGAAAACGAAACCGAAGCGCCGGCGGCGAAGCACTGACAGCTGGTTGTCATTATATTGAAACAGGTTGTTGTCCTGGTAAATCACCTTTCCGGATGTCGGCCTGTCCAGGCCGGACAAAAGATGAAGCAGGGTGGATTTGCCGCTGCCGCTCTTACCTGTGACAGCGGTAAAGCTTCCCTGCTCAAAAGAAAGGCTGATACCGTCAACCGCGTGTACCGCGCCGGTACCGCTCCCGTAGGTTTTCATCAGTTCTTCACAACGAATCATTTCCATCGTTCATCCCTCCTCGGAAGCAATAATATCAAACCAACCTTACTTTCAGGTGACTTTAACCTTACGCTTTCGTAAGAAAACCTACCAAATCATTTTTAAGTTTTCAGTTTTCAGTATTATTTTGTCTTTATCATGTCCAGCACCGGCAGGGAGATCGTAAATTTCAGTCCCTTATCCGTGTTCTGTGCCTTGATCTGTCCGTGATGCCGGTAAATGATCTCCTTCACAATGGCCAGGCCCAGGCCGGCTCCCTGGCTGTGCTGTCCTTCCGCCCGGTAAAAGCGTTCAAACAGATGGGGCAGGTCCTTCGGGGCCGCGCCGCCGCCGTTATCCTCCAGGGTACAGTAGAAAAAGCTCTCAGTCTGTTCCATGTAAATCCGGATAACCCCGTTCTCCCCGGTATGTTCACAGGCGTTCTTGATCAGGTTCCGGAAGGCTTCGGAAAGCCATTTTTCATCACAGCGGATGGTGGCGTCTCCCTCTATGGTCAGCACCGTATACGGCCACAGGGAATGCATCTGTTCCCAGTCCTGCTCGATCATTTTCCGGACATTGCACTCCTCAAAGGAAAACTCATATCCGTCGGCACACAGTTTTTCCAGCCGCAGGAGGCTGCTGATCAGCGTCTCCATACGCTCAATCTGGGCAATCTGCTGTTCGCTGTGGGCACTGGAATCCATCTCGCAGTACAGGCGCAGGGACGCCAGCGGCGTCTTCAGCTGATGTGAGATGTCCGCCGTCAGGTTGCTTGTACGCATGGCTTCCTGGCAGAAGCGTTCCTCCGCGGTATCAATGCGGTTCTGCATTTCCAGCGCGGCATTCTCCACCTGGGCAATCTTGTCTTCCTTCAGGGACAGCGACAGTTCTCCGCCGTTTCCCGTCAGGTAATCCTCCATTTTTTCCGAGAGGCTGTCCAGCCGCCTCATGTCGAGAAAACGGCGGACCAGGACAGCGGCCAGGATCAGCAGGAGGATTCCGCTGAGGATGTATCCAACCATTGATATCCCACTCCCCGTATGGTACTGATGTGTTCAGCTCCCACCTTTTCCCGCAGCCGGCTCATATGAACAGACAGCGTGTTGTCATCGATAAACTTTCCGCCTTCATCCCAGAGAACCTCCAGCAGGCGTTCCCGCGGAACCACAGCCGGATGGTCCATCAGCATGGTCACGATTTTATACTCGGTCAGCGTCAGGGGCAGCACTTCCCCGTCCTTGACCACCTGCATACGCTCATGGTTCACCACAAAGCCGCTCCGGCTGGTGGTCTGGGCGGACCGGGTGCTGCCGCGCAGCAGGACCCGCACACGGCTCAGCAGCTCCTGCATCCGGAAGGGCTTGGTCACATAGTCGTTTCCGCCGGAATCCAGGCCCCGCACCACGTCAAATTCTTCGCCCCGGGCAGTCAGGAAAAGCACCGGCCGGGTTTCTCCCGCCGCGCGCCATTCCCTGCACTGGCTGACACCGTCCCCGTCCGGCAGGCCCACATCCATCACAATCGCCTGCACGGCGTCTGAAAGCCGTTCCCGCGCTTCCCGCAGGGAACCGGCCGCGATGACTTCATATCCGTCCCGCTCAAACAGTTCCGTAAGCCCTTCCCGCAGGGCGGCATCATCTTCCACAAGCAGTATGGTATTCATCTTTCTCTTTCTCCGTTTTCTGTGCAGCTGCTTTCAAATCAACGCGCGGCTGTTAACTAATGATATCACGCTGCGGAAAAGCCGGCAAGTCGGTGCCGAAATACAAAAAAAATACAATTTCGTTGACATTCCTTTTGGGCAGTGATACACTGCATATGGTATTGAGTTGCTCCCGACAAGTCCATATTTAGTAAGGAGGGTTTTCTATGACCGGTCTTCCGCTTATCATCGTGTTCATTGTCGCGATCGTTCTGATGATACTGCTCATCTCCAAGCTGAAAGTCCATCCCTTCCTGGCGATCATGGCAGTTTCGCTGCTCCTTGCCATCGTCGCCGGTATTCCGTTGAATGACGTTAAGAATGCCGATGGTGTCGTGGAAAAGTTAGGCATTCCCAATGTAATCGGTGAAGGCTTCGCTTCAACGTTCAAATCCATCGGTATTGTCATCATCCTCGGTGCCTTCATCGGTTCGGTGCTGGAAAAAACCGGCGCCGCCCTGAAGCTGGCGGACATGGTGATTAAGCTGGTGGGTGAAAAACACCCGCAGCTGGCCATCGAGCTGATGGGCTGGGTCGTTTCCATCCCCGTCTTCTGCGACAGCGGCTTCGTTATCCTGAACCCGATCCGTAAGGCCCTGGTCAAGCGCACCGGCGTCTCCTCCGTGGCGATGACGGTCTGCCTCTCCTGCGGCTTGTATATCTCCCATGTGTTCATCCCGCCGACCCCCGGCCCCATCGCCGCGGCCCAGACCCTCGGCGTCGGTGAATCCCTGCTGCTGGTCATCGGCATCGGTATCCTCTGCTCCATCTGCCCGCTGATTGCCGGCTACTTCTACGCCAAGTTCATCGGCAAAAAGATCAAGAGCGCTGACGAAACCGGAGACAGCAGTGAAGTCGTCAAGTCTTATGAAGAACTGAAAGCAGAATTCGGCAAGCTGCCCGGCGGCATCAACGCCCTGGCTCCCCTGCTGGTTCCGATCCTGCTGATGGCCCTGTCCTCCATCTCCTCCATGGCTGGCTGGACCGGCCCCATTGCTGGTCTGCTGACCTTCCTGGGCACGCCCGTCATGGCTCTGGCCGTCGGCACCGTACTGGCTGTCATCCAGATCTTCACAGCCGGCAAGGGTAAAGACTTCTATAATATTACCAATGAAACCCTGAAGACGGTTGGACCGATCCTGTTCGTCACCGCGGCCGGCGGCGTTCTGGGCAAGGTCATTTCCTCTTCCGACATGGTCAATTTCATCAAGGCAAATGCCACCACCTTCCAGACCATCGGCATCTTCTTCCCCTTCCTGCTCTCCGCTATCCTCAAGAGCGCGCAGGGTTCCTCCACCGTGGCAATCACAACCACCGCGGGCATTGTGGCGCCGCTGCTGCCTGTGCTGGGGTTCGCCACTCCCGTGGAGATCGCCCTGGTGGTTATGGCCATCGGCGCCGGCGCTATGACCGTTTCCCATGCCAACGACAGCTAC
>JAGAAC010000162.1 GCA_017615475.1 Clostridia bacterium | reverse complement strand
TCAGCTTATGGGGTGTGGAAACGTCAAAAACCAGTGCGCCGCCCGGTACAATCGACCGTTTTGCTGCCCGGAAAAAGCTCAGCAGGTCTTCTTCCGTCAGCAGGTAATTGACGCCGTCACAGGTGGCCAGTACGGCATCAACGGGCCTGTGCAGGTTCAGGCTCCGCATATCCTGCTGTACAAAAGGAATGGCAATCCCGTTTTTCCGGGCTTTCTGGGCAGCCTGCCAAAGCATTTCGCGGCTCAGGTCCACGCCTGTCATCTGGAAACCCCTGCGCTGCAGCGGAAGTGTCAGGCTCCCGGTCCCGCAGGCGCATTCACAGACTTTTCCGCCCCGTATGCCGTAAATCGAAAGCAGGCGGGTATAATGATCCGCCCAGCTTTCGTAATCGACGTCATTCATCAGTTCATCATAGAGTTCAGCAAATCCCTCGTACATGGTCAGTTATTTGAATCCCCTTCCGCCGTCTCTTCTTCCTCGTCTTCCTCATCCTCATCCGGTGTATAAAGGCCCTGGTTGACTTTTGCGCCTTCGATCCGGGGATTGATGAAGCGGTCAAACACCGCATTGGTATAGCTGGCAGTGATGAACCGGCTGACGGCAAACCCGATCAGCGCGTAATACGCGAAGAGAATCAGCATGCCGATCATCGGATTCCAGAACCAGATCAGCGCCGCGCCGATCAGTGCGGGCACACAGTGCAGCAGGCGGATTCCGACGCTCATGGGCAGCCGTGCGACGCCCAGCAGCAGGCCGTTGCGGATGATATCCTTTGTTTTCAGCGTGTAGGTCACCGTCAGCGGATGCATGTAGGTAATGCTGATAGCCCAGATGAAAACCGCCAGCACAACCAGCACCTGCGGAATGATCATAATGATATTCTGGGCTGAAAGGTTTCCGTAGAATTCCCAGCCCACATAGGCAGCCAGCGGCAGGATGGAGGTGATTACGGAGAGAATCAGGGACTGTTTCCAGTTTTCCTTGACCGCGTCCTTGAAATCCGTCCAGATGAAAGCATGTTCATCCCGTGCCCAGTTCCTCGTCACATAGCTGAGTCCCGCGGTAAACGGCCCCGTAATGGCCAGGCAGGGAATCAGCCACACCAGCATCCGGAACAGGGAATTGTTCATCAGGTCTCCGGCGTTGACGCTGTTCTTCAGCTCGTTGTAATGCTCCTCGGTGATCTGGACCTCCTGTTCGCTCTCTTTCATCAGTTCCACATAGGAGGCATAATCATTTTCCTGCATCATCAGCAGGTTGGATGCGTCGGAAATGATATTGGTGAAGAAGAACATCATCACCAGCATCGCGGGCAGAAAGATAATCATATACATCAGGTTGATCCTGCACAGCGCGCTCAGCCGGGTCTTCAGTGTGTCCAGGAAAAGCTGGCGCCGGTTCTGCGGCAGGTCCTCCTTGCGGAAATCCCCTTTTCCGCTCTTTCCGTAGTAGTAATTGTTCATCATTCTGCCGAACATGGTTGTCTCTCCCTTGTCAATCGTAATAGGTTCCTATCCGGGATTATTTCATCATTGCTTTGGCCGCTTCGCAAAGGGCGTTGTTGATCGCTTCAGCCTCCGCCTTTTCCGGGGCGTTGCTGTTTACATACAGCTTGATCTTCGGTTCTGTTCCGGACGGACGGATGCAGACCCAGTTACCGCCTTCCAGTTCAAAATACAGAACGTCGGACACCGGCAGTCCGGTAGGTTCTTCCTGTCCGTTTTCGGTACGGGTTCCCTTCAGGTAGTCGCGTACGGCTGTGACCTTCAGGCCGGCGATTTCCTTCGGAGGTTCCGCGCGCAGGCTTCCCATGATCTCCCGGATCCGGGCTAGTCCGTCCTTGCCGGGAAGCGTGGTGGAAACCACATTGTTCACATAGTATCCGTATTCTTTGAAAATCTGCTGGATCCGGTCGTAGAATGTAATGCCTTCCGCCATGCAGGCGCAGGCCACTTCGCTGACCAGCAGGCTGGCATTCACACCGTCCTTGTCCCGCACAAAGGTACTGGAGAGGAATCCGTAGCTTTCTTCAAAACCAAACAGGAAGGTGTGGTCTCCCCGGTCCATGAACTGCTGGATCTTTTCACCGATGAACTTGAAGCCCGTCAGTGTTTCAAAGATTGATATACCGAAGCTCTCGCAGATTTTGTTGGCCAGGCTCGTTGTAACGATGCTCTTCACTGCGGCGCCGTTTTTCGGCAGTGTTCCCGCTTTCTTTTTGCTGGAAAGGATATAGTGAAGCAGCACGCATCCGATCTGGTTTCCGCTCAGCAGGTGCCATTCACCCTTGCCGTCCTTCACTGCCACGCCCAGCCGGTCGCAGTCGGGGTCAGTGGCGAAAATCACGTTCGCGTCAACCTCAGCCGCCAGCCTGAACGCCAGCTCATAGGCGCCGGGATCTTCCGGGTTGGGAACCTGGATTGTGCTGAAGTTGGGATCAGGCATTTCCTGTTCCTTCACAACCGCCACATTGGTCAGGCCGATTTCTTTCAGCAGGCGCCTTACCGGAACATTGCCGCTGCCATGCAGGGGCGTATAGACTATATGCAGTTTGGACCCTTCCGTCCGGAGCAGTTCCGGGTTGATGCTCAGGGTTTTGACCTGCGCAATGTAATCGTCATCCACTTCCTTGTTGCCGATCATCTTCAGCAGGCCGCTGTCCAGCGCTTTCTGCTCGTCCATCAGCACGCAGTCAGTATATTTTGTCGCGCGGATAATCCGGGTGATTCCTTCCGCGGCTTCCGGTCCCACCTGTGCCCCGTCTTCACCGTACACTTTGTATCCGTTATACTGGGGCGGATTATGGCTTGCGGTAATTACAACGCCTGCAGCTGCGTTCAGGTGGCGAACGGCATAGCTCAGCACCGGAACCGGTCGAAGTGCGTCAAACAGGAAGGCAGGAACGCCTTCCGCGCACAGTACCAGAGCCGTGTCCTTCGCGAATTCAGCGCTGCAGCGGCGGCTGTCATAGGCGATCACGACGCCGCGCTTTGCTTCTTCGGGTTTTTCAAGCAGATAGCCTGCCAGGCCCTTGGTAGCCCTGCGGACGTTGTATTTATTCATCCTGTTGGTTCCTGCTCCAAGCACGCCGCGCATTCCCGCGGTTCCGAAGCTCAGGTCGGTGTAGAACCGGTCTTCCATTTCCTTTTCGTCATTCCGGATGGCTTCCAGATCCTTTATCGTTTCCGGATCGTCTGCAAAATCCTGCAGCCACTGCTGATAGTTTTCAAGAATCGTCATAGCTTTACCGCCTTTCTCTCTGTCGCCTGCGGTTTGCCTGTGCGCTGTTTATGCACAGATATATACATTATAATTATAGTTTCTTTCATTCTTCTTGACAAGCGGGAGCCTGAGAAACGCAAAGGAATTCCGTCTTTTTCTCATTCCTGTCCCTCGCGAACACAAACCGCCGCGGCGACACCGCCGTCATGGGATACAGAAAGAAGAAACCGGTCTCCCTTTCCCAGCTGTTCTGCCCGTCCGGACAGGGTGTATCCGGGCTTCCCGGCATCGTCATGGCGGACGCTGATTTCTTTCAGGTCAAATGTGATTCCGGTACCCAGTGCCTTCGCGAATGCTTCTTTGGCCGCGAAGATCCCGGCCAGCGTCTGGGCAGCGCATTTCCCTTTCGAGCGGATATAGCTGACCTCATCCGCTGTAAAAAAGCGGTTCAGGAACCGCTCGTCTGCCAGTTTTTCCTCCATTCTGGAGATCTCACACAAATCCAGTCCCAGGCCCTTGATCATCGTACAGCGCTCCTTTGCTTTCCGTTCGCAGATGCCCTATACCGCATTGCGTGGTTCACGCATCCGCATCATACCACACCTTGCGGTTTTCATCAATTAAAGGTATAATATGCCTGTTATATACGCATCACCGGATCCGCTTTCCGGCTTCAG
>JAGAAC010000031.1 GCA_017615475.1 Clostridia bacterium | reverse complement strand
GTCCTTTCCCTTGTGTCCTTTGATATTCTCTGGGCCTCCATCGTATTCGTTCTCGGTATTCTCTATTTTGTACAGCTGAAAAAGATCCGGGATAACGAAAAAGCTGCCCTTGTGGAGGCAGGTATCGATCCCGAGATGGAATGCCGGCTGTGCGGCCTGAATGCCCCTGAGCTGATTCCAGCTGTTCTGCCCTCCGGCAGAATCATCCAGGTCTGTGCCGAATGCTTCGAGGCCAATAAATTCCACCAGCCCGGCGAACAGAAAGCTCTTGCGCCGGAAGACCCCGCACCGGAAGTGCCTGCCGAAGAAGCTGTTCCGGCGGAAACAAAACCCGCGGAGACTCCCACTGCAGAGCCTTCCCGGAAAAAAGGTCCGCTGATCACCGAAACCGAAGCGGAACGCGAAGCCCGGATTGCCTGCCTGACCGAGAAAAGGAAAAGCGGCGGTTTCCTGCAGGAGGAACTCTTCCTGGAAGATATTGAGGGGGAAAACTCCATCCGTAAAATCCTGGAGCTGTGGAATTCCTACGACCTCAGCGGGGATTATCCCGGAATCGGGGCCCGTCTCAGCCAGCTGGCGGAAAAGGACAGTATGTTCTCCTTTACAACAGCCAGACTGCTGCGGGAAGAGCTGAAAGACCTGTTTGCCTGATAACAGAATGAACCTCACCGGATGCCGGTTACCGGCATCCGGTCTTTTTATCTGGTCTTATGTTTTTCTCTGTATCTGGCACTTTTCATATGACCACATTCCGTTTATACTCCCATCAATCCGATAGGTTATTGATCGGTCAAGGGAGGTAAGCGATATGACTGCCGCAACACATTCCATCCGCAGGGGTTCTGTAATCTGGCTGACCATGACAGCTCTTTTCATGGGCATGAACATCGTGCTGTCCATGAGCATCTTCAGTGTTCCCGTCCCCGGCGGGCACCTGTATTTCTGTGACGCTGTCATCAACACAGCCGCGGTCCTGCTGGATCCTGTGGCGGCATTCCTGGTGGGCGGCGTCGGTTCCTTCCTCGGGGATTTCTTCTTCTATCCGGCGCCCATGTTTGTATCCCTGGTGACCCACGGGCTGCAGGCTATGGCTGTGTCCTGGCTCACCCGCCGGGTGCTGACCGGAAAGCCGGCGCTCTCCTCTTCCCTCGCTGTCACCGCCGGGTCGGTAATCATGGTCATCGGGTATACCCTGGGACGGGCCTATGTCTATTCCACTCCGGAATATGCCGTCCTGAAGCTGCCCTTTGAGATCCTGCAGGCCGGTGTCGGCGCGGTGGTCGCGATCCTGCTGCTTTATCCCCTGGGGCTGAAGAAAACCTTTCAGAAAATCGTCCGGTAATAAACTTCATAGATAAACGGCGGCCCGGCCTGAAGCCGGATCGCCGTTTTTCTGTATCCGTCCGGAAGCCCGGATCGTATCATTACTCCTTCAGTTCTGATCTGCCGAACGCGTAAAAGATGATCATTTCAATCACTCCCAGCACAAGTGCAAGGACTTTTGCCCGGTTCAGGAAAAGCTCAGCATCCGGGAAAACCCAGCAGATAACATACAAAACAACCCCCAGCAGAAAAAACGGGGTAAACCCGATTGTTACCTTGTTGTTCAGGCGAATTTTAACCGCTTTCATACGCGGATAGGAAAACAGCGTCTTCTCAGACTGCAGGTTCTCCTTTGCCTCCAGTTCATCAATCTGATCGAAATGATGTTTGATTTCCCTTGCGCTCATGGGTCTGCCCTCCATCCCTTCGGTGTTCCCTGTTGATGGTATAAGTATATATCCGGAAACCGTCCGGAAACAGGACCGGAGCTGAAGAATAAAGGCGCTTATTTTTCCCTTTTTCGCAAACCGGAACCGCGGGAATCTTTCCTCCTCCCCCGGCGTTGAATAGATAAAGCCGGATCGAGGAGGAGAATGCGATGGAGCAGAACAAACGGAACGAACTCGTCTGTGCTGAGGTTTACAGACAGTTCAGGATCAGCAACCGAAAAAAGCATATTCCCCTTTTCTGCCTATATGTTTTTCTCTGCGCTGCAGTCCTGTTCTGCCTGGTGCGGTATTTCTCTGTGCGTGAGGATCCGATCCGGAATTTCGAAAAGCTGAATCTGCCGCCGGATGCCTCTGTCTTTCTGGATACCAAAGGGGAATTTTCCGATGTGGGCTGGTCACATTATACCGTGGAAAAGGTTATCCGCTGCGAACAGGGACTGGACTATGTCCGGAATTATATGCTGGAGAACAACAAGGCTTCCGATCTGTATGGTGTCCGTGTTGGGCCTTTTGACACTCTCAGCGTTATGGACATCTATAACTATGACAAACTGGATGATGAAACCGCCCGTGCGGTCCGGGCTGATGGCCTGGACAAATATATCCACATCGAATACTGGTATCTCGGCGGCAGACCAAATCAATGGGATCTTATAAAAAGTGACGCTCCATGAAAAACCGCTTTCCGTCCCGGACCGGCTGTGATATAATCCCCTGCGTATATTTTTCCGATGAGGTATGCTGCTGTGAAGATGCTTAAGAGAATCCTGCCGGTTCTTCTGGCTGTTATGATGCTGATCCCCGGTTTCTGCCGGGCTGACCGTTACCGGGTGCTGGACGCCGCCCTCTCCATGCTTGAGGAAGGCAATCCCTTCCTGGTGCGGTATAATGAGGATACCGGCGCCGGTATCAAGGCCCGCTATCCCCTGGGCTGCCCCTATTTCTGGGGTGGGCGCCATGAAAACCGGATCCTGCATATTGCTTCCCCGGAGCAGGAATCCGACTATTACAAAACCGATAAGAAGTACCTGTACGGGTTTGACTGTGCCGGCTTTACCCGCTGGGTCATGGCCCAGGCCGGATACGCGGAGCATGACTCCATTTCCAACCTGCTTGATTTCAACAAGTACAAGGAATATGTGAACTATCCCGCCTCCAAAGTGACCGGCGATGACCGGACCTCGGAGCTGCGCATCGGCGACCTGGCCGCCATCCTGCACGCGGACGGCAGCCATCATATCGCCATGTATATCGGCACGCTGCTGGATTACGGCTATACAAGGCACAACCTGCCGAAAGAACTGGTCCC
>JAGAAC010000030.1 GCA_017615475.1 Clostridia bacterium | reverse complement strand
GCCACGGGAATGCTGCGCTCATCATAGGTGTGGCTGGGACGGACAATCGTGACCGGGAAACCTTCCTCCCGGTGTTTTTTCATCAGGAATTCCTCGCAGGCGATCTTGTTGCGGGAGTATTCCCAGTAGGGGTTCGATAGGGTGGTGCCCTCGGTGATGATATAACCCGCGGCAGGCTTCAGGTAGGCGGAGGCGGAACTGATATAGATATACTGCCGCGTTTTGCCGCGGAACAGCCGCCAGTCCCTTTCCACCTGGTCCGGCGTGAAGCCGATGAACTCACAGACCGTATCGAAGGTGTGATCCCGGAGCTTCTCCGCAGCGTCCTGCTCATCGCTGATATCCGCGGTGATGGTATGGACGCCGGCCGGCACGTCAGCGGCGCGGCGGCCCCGGTTCAGGAGCCAGACTTCCCAGCCGGTTTCCGCCGCCAGTCTCCGGACAATAGCCATGCTGATGGTTCCGGTTCCGCCGATAAACAGTACTTTCATCTTCATGGCCCCCCTGAAAATCAATGAATTCTGAATTGTGAATTAAATTCTTACGCTGCGGGAGAGGACTCCGTCCGGCACCAGGCTAATCCGGGTCAGGCCGCTTTCCAGGTCCGGGGAAGCGGCGGTTCCGTCATCCCGGTAGAGGGAAAGGGCGCCTTCCTGCTCAATCTGTCCCAGGAGGGTAAAGGAGGTATCATCCAGCAGTTCGGAGGATTCCTCGCCGGGGCAGAGCGGTACAGCATGATTCTTTTTCACAAAGAGCGGGAACTCGCCCAGGGCCAGGTCGATCCAGTGATCTCCCTTTTCCAGCGGCAGGAGGTCATAATCCTGCGCGGAGCGGAAGCGGATGAGGAGCATATCCTCCGGCAGATAAACATACCGTCCGGCAGCGTTCTGCTCATAAACGGGAGCGATCATGCAGTCTCCGCCCAGCATCAGCTGGTCCTGGGTATGGACGGCGCGTTTGTCTTCCGGATAATCAAAGGCCAGGGGGCGGAAGAGCATCTCATCCCGCAGGGCGGCCTTCATGAATTCGCTGTAGAGGTACGGCAGCAGGGCATACCGTACGGAAACGGTGTCCCGCATGGTTTCCCAGATACTGAAACGGTAGATTTCCTGGTCCCGGGTATGGAGAGCGGAGTGGTTGCGCATCAGGGGCGTGAAGACGCCCAGCTGCAGGAAGCGCTCCAGCAGGTCTTCGGTGACGTTGCAGCCGAAGCCGCCCAGGTCGCAGCCGGTGAAGAGGAAACCGCAGAGGTTCAGGCCGGGAAGCATCTGCAGGGCCATCTTCAGGTGGCTCCACCAGGAGAAATTGTCTCCCTGCCAGATGCCGCCGTTGCGGTGGGCGCCGACGAAGGAACTGCGGGAGAATAGGAGCAGGCGCTTGTCCGGGCTGAAACGGCGGAAGCCTTCCGCTGTGGCCTGGGTCATGCCGGCACCGTAGAGGTTGTGCACCAGGTCGTGGCGGACGGGTTTTCCGTCCACCAGGTGATAGAAGCGGCGATAGTCATCCATACTGTTGGCCATGCCGGAAAAGACGTCCTTCAGCCACCAGGTGGTTTCATAATCCACACCGCCGGAACGGATTTTATCCGCCGCGGCAAAGGCATCCGCCACACCCTCGTCCGAATAGAAGAGGGCAGGCTCGTTCATATCATTCCAGAAGCCTTCGATGCCGGCATCCAGCAGGGGACGGTACAAATCCCCGAACCAGCGGCGGACGTCCTCCCGCAGGAAATCCGGGAAGCAGCAGCGGCCCGGCCAGACGGCGGCGACAAAATCGTTGCCGTCCGCTTTTTTGCAGAAGCAGTCTCCGGCTTTGCCGGTATCATAGGGGGCATAACCCTCCTCCACCTTGATGCCCGCGTCGATGATTGGCACCAGGCGGATATGATCCTCCTTCATCTCCGCCTGGAACTTTTTGAGATCCGGGAAAGCGTCCGGTTTCCAGGTGAAGTTTTTGAAATCCACCATATAGTCGATATCCAGGCAGATTCCGTCCAGCGGGATATGGCGCTTCCGATGCTCTTCGGCCACGGTGCGGATCTCCTGCTCGCTGGCATAGCCCCAGCGGCTCTGGATATATCCGAAGGCCCAGCGCGGCGGGATATAGCTGCGGCCGGTGAGCTTCCGGAAAGACCGGGCGATCCCAGCGAGGGTGTCTTCCTCGATCAGGTAGATGTCCAGGCTGCCGCTGAGGGAGGTGATCACCGCCTCGTCATGCTTTTCCCAGCCCAGATCCCAGATAATCTTTCCGGGATCATCCAGGTAGAGGCCCAGCAGCCGTTCCGGGCTGAAGAAGACCAGCAGGTTATGGCTGCCGTAAAGGCTGGGGCGCTCTTCCGTGTGATTGAAGACATCGCTGTTCCAGCTCTCATAACGGTGTCCCCGCTTGTCAATGCCGCGTACGGCCTGTCCCAGGCCGAAGATGACCTCTTCCGGGTGCAGGGGAAGGGAAAGGATCAGGCTGCCGTCCTCTCCCGCTGCCACGGAAAAATAAGGCAGAGGGGTTTTCTCCGCCGGGAGGGACTGAACAATGGCATCTGTGGGCAGGGGGTTACCGAAGGTGTACTTGCGAATCATCCGTGATTCCTCACTTATTGCTTTGGTGAGGTTATTGTATCATGCGGCGGGCGGTGATACAAGCGGGAGCCGGAAACGGAATAGGCGGGCTTATTTTGCGGAATCGATCCTTTACCGTATCCGGGATACGGCAGTATTCTTATCGTGAGAAATCATTGCTGCTGCCGGAAGAAAATATGACGGTGGACGGTATATCCGGCAGGAGAAGGAGGTTATATGCTTTTCAAAAAGAAAAGGATCAGACGACTGAAAGAAGCCTACGGCAAAAAACCGGATGTTGAATACTACGACGGGGACATGACCTGGATCCGGTCCTATTATGATGACTGCCGGAAGCAGGAACGGGATCCGTTCTATGTGGATGACACCACCTGGAACGACCTGAATATGGACGCGGTATATAAGCGGATCAATGCCTGCCAGTCCACAGCAGGGGAACAGTGCCTGTATTACATGCTGCGCCGGCCCATGGACAGGGAAACCTTCAGGAAACAGACGCAGCTGACGGAAATGATGGAACAGGATCCGGAAAAACGGCTGAAGCTGCAGCTGATTCTGTCCAGGATGGGGGTATACCGGCCGGTATACCTGGGGAATATCCTTACGCCCCAGAAAAGCGACCGCCTGTGGCTGGCTATCTATTGGGCGATGTTCCTGTTTTTGCCGGTTTCCATTATCTGCTTTATCGCCTTCGGAAATGCCTTTCTCTGGATGCCTCTGCTATCCATCAGCATAAACAGTTATGTACACCTGAGACGCGAGAAGAAGTGTGAGATGGGGATCCGGCTGGCGAACTACTGCGTTCTGCTGGTCAAAACCCTGGACCGGATGAAAAAGCTGAAAGATGACGGGATTGACCGGTACCTGGAGGAGGCCTATACGCAGATGAAACCGCTCCGGTTCATGCTGCGGGGCGGCGGAATCGTAACAGACCCGGGGCTGAAAAGCGACCTGGATTATATCCTGTCGATGCTGCTGCTGGATCTGATCTATTATGAGCGCATCCGGACGAAGCTGGCCAAATTTCATGAAAACTTCAAGGTGATCCATGAAGGGGTCGGAGGGATCGACGCAGCAATCTCCACAGCCTCCTGCAGGGCCAGCCTGGAAACAGCCTGCGTTCCTGAAATTGATTATGAGGCGGAAAAACCTTATCTCCACGCGGTAAAGGTGGTGCACCCGATGCTGACCGGGGCGGTGCCGAATGACGCGGTGCTGGATAAATCCTTGCTGATTACCGGATCCAACGCTTCCGGGAAATCCACCTATCTCCGGGCGGTTATCCTGTCCGCCCTGATGGCGCAGACGATCGGGATCTGTCCGTGTGAATCGTACCGGGGCAGTCCTTTCCGGATCTATACATCCATGGCCCTTTCGGATGACTTGCTGGCCGGGGAAAGCTACTTTATGGCGGAGATCAAATCCCTGAAGCGGATCCTGGATGACCGGGGCGAAAACGGCTTTATACTGTGCGCTGTGGACGAAGTGCTGCGCGGAACCAATACGGTGGAACGGGTTGCTGCTTCCGCACAGGTGCTGGAGGCCCTGGAGGAGCGGGGGACCCTCTGCCTGATCGCCACCCATGACGTGGAACTGTGCG
>JAGAAC010000161.1 GCA_017615475.1 Clostridia bacterium | reverse complement strand
CGCCTGTCAAAATCTGCACAAAAAGGTCGTTTTTTGTCCTTTCTGTCCATCTATCATCTTTTTCCTGTCTATCAGAATCAGTCCTGGGTCAATTGACAAAGCCCCCTGAAACGACTAAACTGATCCTACTTTGAAGGCAGGAGAAGTCAATATGAAAGATCAGGAGAACCGTGGGAAGCTTTCCTTTTGGAAAAAAGGTCCCGTTGCCAAAACAATATTATACTCTTATCTGATCGTATTGCTCCTGCCCCTCATCCTGACCGTCCTGATGACAACCACCGCGGTGCTGCAGCTGCAGAAGGAAAACGCCCGCCACGTGGAATCCACTTCCACTGAGCTTTCCCGGGTATTTTCCGCTTATGTGGAGGAAATCCAGTCCAATAATACCCGCCTGCTGATTTCCGAAAACACCAGGCGGCTTTCCCAGGTCAATCCGGATTCCTTCACCACCTCCGATATTCTGCTCCTGCGGGATCTGCAGAAGCAGCTTCCCAAAGCCGCCGTCACTTCCGAATATATCCAGTCCATCTATCTCTGTTTCCTCCGCAGCGGCACCATGATGGATCCCCGCAGTGTCTATTATAACTATAACGCCGCCTATATGCTCAAGGATCGTCTGGGCATGTCCCTCCCGGCCTGGAAATCCTTCCTGACCTCCGTCCCCAGGGAAATCGTAACGCTCGTTACGGGGGACCTGGACAACAAGCCCCATATCCTGATTGCCAACCGCCTGTCCTCCCATGGCGGCATCTCGGACGTCATTGTGGTCACTGAGTTCCGGAGTGAAACCGCAGTCCGTCTGATGGATGAATTTTCCGAAAACGGCGGCCTGTATCATACCCTGGTCGGTGAAAACGGCGCCATGCTTTCCGCCTCCTCCGTTTCCCCTGAAGGCGGCGCCATGCAGGAGATGCTCCTGCCCATTGGCAGTAGCAGCACCAAAGTTGATTTCCAGCTGAAAACAGAAACACCGAAGGACCGCTTCCTCCGCCAGACCCTGTCCCTCTTCTTCGGATACCTGGTCTGCGCACTGCTTTTCGCGGTCTTCGGCTGGTTCCTGATCCGCTATTTCACACAGAGGCAGTATTCCCCAATTGAAAAGCTCAACGCCTCCCTGCTTTCCAGCCTCAGCCGTTCCGGTGCCGAAGCCGTGCACACGGCGAACCGGAATGAATATGAGATGATGTCCGAGGCCATTTCCGTTATCCTGCAGAACCACGCCACCTCCCACCTGGAGAACGAGCGCCTGCAGGAACGGGTCCGCACCCAGCTGCTGCAGGGCATTCTTTTCGGCAACGTCCGGAAGGAGGAGATCATCCTCCGCCATACGGAGAACAACGGCATCCGTTTTATGGGCAAACGTTTCCTGGTCGTTCTCTACGCCGTGGAGGATGTCCGGCGGGAGGATCAGTCTCCCCTGCTGATGCAGAACGCGGAAGCCCTCAGCCGCCTGGATGAGATCGTCCGCACTGCCATCGACCGCCTGGCGGATAACGGCAGCACCCGCTACGCGGTGGAGGTTGAGGAAAATGTCGCCTGTATCGTTTCCCTGCCGGATTCCCTGCCCGAGGAGCAGATCTGGAAGGACACGCTCACCAACGTTATGCAGGTCCGGGACTTCTTCCGCGACACCTTCGGCGTTATCCTGACCGCGGCCGTCAGCAGCCTGCACAGCGGCGTCGTTTCCATCACCACATGCTTCCGCGAATGCCGGGAGGCAGCGGATTATATGGAGCTGATCGGCACGGACGTCACCGTCTGCCGTTATGACCAGATTCCCGCCGCAGCCAGTGACACCCTGTCCTTCCCGGAGCTGCTGGAAAAAGAGAAAAAGCTTTGCCGCAACCTGTCCACCGGCGATTATCTCTCCGCCGAATCCACCTGGCCGGAGGTCGAGGATGCCCTTTCGCTCCGCAAATGCTCCCCCGAGGAAGGCAGGATCCGCCTGTTGGGCGTTGTGAACCTGATGGCCTCCTCCCTGGGCGACCTGCCCTCCGGTGTGGAAGATAGTGTGCGCCATGCTTTTGATATCCATTCGCTCCGGACGGTGCCTAACCTGGACAGCATGCTGGACCGGATCCGGTCTGCCCTTTCCTCCCTCGCCTCTGACGTCTCAGAGGAAAAGGACCTGTCCTCCGGCACAAAGGACCGGCAGTTTGTGGATTATGTCAACGCCAACATCACCGATCCTTCTCTTTCCATCTCCGTCATTGCCGATCATTTTGACATGAGTCCTTCCTACTTCTCCAAGCGGTTTAAGAAAGCCTCCGGTGAAAACCTACTGGATTATATCCACCGGGAGCGGCTCCGCCTTGCCAAAGAGATCATGTCGGAGCGGCCGGATGCGACCCTGAAGGAAATCTGCGATCTCGTCGGTTATGCCTCTCCCCTGACCATCAACCGGGCCTTCCGGAAATATGAGGGCATTACCCCCTCCGATTACCGTTCCCTGCTGAACCGCTGACGACTTCATTTCTGCCGGCCGGGCGCATCTCCCCTGTGACCTCATCGTCCGCGTCTCCGCACGTATTGTCAATGAGATTCCTCACGCAAGCAGAGCGGTATTGTAACCGAGTTATTCACCACTATCAATTCATTTTTTCAAAATTGATATATTGCTTTTATTGAGGTTGAAAAAACGGACACCGGAGATTCTCTCCGGTGTCCGTTTCACATCATCACTGCAAACCGTCACTGCTTTGTCTGCTTCAGATAATCGAATTCCATCGTGTTTTCCAAAGCTTTTTTATAAACAGGCGTTTTCGTGAATATCACATAAAACAATATATCCATTATTATTTCAACAAAAACAACGACTGTGCTGTAAGTATCTGAAAACGGATAGATCATCGCGCCGGTCAGAATGATGTTTTTAAACAGGTGCAGAAAGAAAATGGGAAAAACCTTTCTTTTGGCAATCACATATATAGTCATATAAACAAGCGCTGCTGACATGCAGCTAACAATAAACAGTAATCCCAACAACGGATTGACCGTAAACCATTTATGCTGGATCTGTGCCGGATAAAAGTATAAAGGCAGGTGCCAGATTCCCCAGATAAATCCAATAAACAAGGATACCTGAAGCAATTTGTCTTTTCGATACAGGCGATCCGTCAGGAACCCTCTCCATCCAAATTCTTCAGAAAACGGTCCGGAAATGAGGCCCCAAAACAGAAAGTAAAAGAAATACAACGGGTTCCCGACAATCAGTTTCAATCCCTCAAAGCCAAGTTTCTCCGCGCCAAGGCCTTCGGAAATCATCTGTGTCACAAATACTTCCGCACAAATCAATCCAAGCGAAATCAGAATTGCGGAAACACATTCCTTATTGGGAATAAAACATCTTTTCAGGAAATCCTTTATCCCATCCTTCGTATAAAAAACGAACACACATATAATGCCGATCAGTGTCGGTATTGCGCCTCCCGCTCCAAAGAACACGGAAGCTGAATCAAATGAGGATATTGATGTGTTTTCAATATCCAGTCCCATAATCATCGGCATAAACTGTAACAGCCAGGTTAATGCGATGGTTACAGCTAAATAGAGAATCGTTATTTTTCTGTTCTTAGCAGCTTTCTCCACAATTCTTCCCTTTCTGAATCCAATTAGTCTTATTCTGTTACCTTTATGGTATATCCGCAGGGAGGATCAATAAAGGAGAACTGATTAAAAGAAAATGATATTTTGTTAAAAAAGCGGACGCTGGAAACAGCGTCCGCTTCATTCGATAATGCAATATGATCAATAATCAACAGCGTTTATTTCTATGACATCTTCAGGATACATTTCTTCATAGGCTTATAATATCTTCTCAAAATAGAACTATATTCTAATTTTGTATTGACAAATTCTCAATGTGCTTTTACACTGTAATAGAACGATATTCTATTTTGGAGGCTGTTATGAAAGCACGTATTTATTTCTTTACCGGTACAGGGAACAGCATGCGGGCGGCAAGGGTCATCGCCGGGGCGCTGAAGGATACAGAGATCATTTCCATGAGGGGCAATCCGGAGGAGTATCCCGCAACGGACTGTGATGTGGTGGGGTTCGTTTATCCTGTGTATCACTGGACCATGCCGGCGCCCGCGGCAGCGTTTGTGGAAAAGCTGGAGATCAATCCGAAGGCCTATGTGTTTGTAGTCGCCATGCCCAGCTTTATCTGCGGGATTGCCTGCGAAAGGCTGGCGGAGATCCTGGCGAAAAAGGGAGCGGAGATCAGTTATGGCAGCATTGTCCACAGCGTGGCGAACTATGCGATTGTGTATCCGCCGTTTCCTTCGGCCAGGCTCCGGGTTCCTGCAACGGAGAGAAAGCTGAAGCGAATAGCCGCTGATATCTGCCGGCGAAAAGAAAGAGCCTGTCCCCGGGCCAGTACCTTTATCCGGCGCAGAAGGGATCAGGTCATGACACCCTATATCGAACTGCAGAAGTACGCGGACAATCCGTTCACGGTCAGCGAAAAGTGCGTCTCCTGCGGCCTGTGCAGCCGGGTGTGTCCCTGCCATAACATTGTGCTGGAGAATGGCAGACCGGTGTTTCAGCATCACTGCGTGAACTGCATGGCCTGTGTGGTGAGCTGCCCGAAGCGGGCCATCGGATACGAAATCAAGGGAGAAGACCGAACGTTGCTGGAGGCAAGCAGCAGGAAAACTCCGCTTGTGCGGTTGATGGGACTCCCGGAAAAGCGTAAACTGTATATGAACCCGTATATCACCGCAAAGGATCTGACAAAGGAGAAGGAATAATGTCCAAAAGGGGAGAAACCAGGGAAGTCATCCTCGACGCCGCGGAGAAGGTGTTCTTTCAGAACGGCTTTGAGAAGACTTCCGTGAAAATGATTCTGGAACAGGCGCAGATCGTCACCGGCAGCTTCTATCACTTTTTTCCGTCAAAGGAAGCGCTTTTCGAGGCTGTGACAGAACGGTTCCTGGAAGCCTACGCGGAAAGAATCAGCGGCATCCTGGGAAATGAAGCACTGTCTATGAAGCAGATTGTGCGGATGATCCCGGAGGAGCTCGGAAAGAGTGCGGAAACCTTCTATAACGTGCTGCAGGGAGACAAACTCCACTGGACGGTCCGGAACGCGCTGCATGACAGGACGCTGGAAGCGATGGTCCATCCTCTGGCCGGAGCGCTTGCCCGGCTGAAAGCAAAGGGAGAAATAATCAGCCGCCTGGACGCGGATGACGTCACCCTGGCCCGGATCCTGATCAAAGGGGCAGAAGCTGTAGTCCACGGGGAAGGGTCAGGCAGTACGGAATGGTTCCGGTCCGAAACGCTTAGGGAAAAACTGGCAGCGTTCTGGGCATGCATTGTTCAGTGGGAGTGATCTCCACAGTATGAAGCCTGGACTTTTGAGGTTTCGGATCATAGCGGTCAAAAAGCCCGGATTCCCTTATTATCTGCGGGATCCGGGTTTTCATTTTATCTCGTAATCAACTCGGTTTCATAATTGCCTTTTCTTTTCGATCATATATGATTGGAGTCCCTTGGGGCATCCGTTCTTCTCATAGAATTGCTCAGCAGCCGGCTGTGATCCAAAATACAGCATCGTCGGGGTATTTTCCCTGGCCAGCTGAAGAAGCCTGCTGCCGATTCCCTGCCTTTGATACTCCGGAAGGACAAGCATCTCCGTAATTGTGCCGAAGAAATAACCGTCTGTCAGAATACGCAGGCAGCCGACAAGCGTTTCCCCGTCATAGGCGGTAATATTCAGTGTTTTGGATAATGCGGCGGCTGTCCTGTCCTCGTCATATTTACCGGGCCAGACTTTATTGGCGAAATCGATAAACGCTGCCGCGTTAAGCTGCTGATCGTCAATCCTGTATTCCATCCTCTGCCTCCGCCTGTTCAGATTTATCCATGGTCTTACAATTGATTCCGGGGCAGTGACAGAATCCCCGCGCAATAGGAAACCTTCCTGAAAGATAAACCTGGATAAGTCTCCCGCAATTCGTCAATGACAAAATAGTTTTCTTCGTCATCCCACTCGTCGCCCGCTTCCAGTCTGCACTGATCCATTTTTTCGCGGTTTTCAAACGAAACATCGCCGATCAGAATCTGTCCGTCTTCATTCAGGCAGTTCAGTAAAGTGTTGATTAAAGCAACTTTTTGCCCGTCAGTCAGATGATGCAGCGAATAGGTTGCTGTAATAAAATCATATTTCTGATTCAGCAGCGGCTCCGCCAGCCCCTGTGAGAAATCCCCCTGATAAAGATGCGCATCCGGCATTTTCCGCTGAGCCAGTTCAATCATTCTCGATGAGAAATCCTGTCCGTAAACAGAGCATCCATGCTCATACAGTTTTGTTGTCAGCGTACCCGTTCCGAATCCGATATCCAGCACGGCTGCGCTTTTCTTTTGCATGATGGTCTGAAAGATACCTCCCAGCACCTCTTTGTAACCGGCGAACGGATAGGTATTCTCTTCATCAGAGAGACCAACCGCTTTATCGTAATCATCCGCCCACAGGTCAAATCCTTCTTTGTTTAACATCCTGTCCTCCGTATATTCCCTGAATCTGTGCTTCACCGTGAATTGAGGATAAGCCCTCTGCCTGAAGATCAGGCCAGCAGCCGTTCATAGAGTTCCCGGTCCTTATCCTTAAAGACATTGAATATGATCCGGTTGATCACCTTCGGGTTTTTCTCCAGCCATCCCTTTACCGTCCTCACGGCGACTTCCGCCGCCTCCTGATTCGGAAAGGAAGAATCGCCTGTGGAGATACAGCAGAAAGCAATGCTTCCAATGCCGTTCTCTTTTGCCAGGTTCAGGCAGCTGCGATAGCAGGATGCCAGCTGCTCCTTATGTGTATCTGTAAGCGGTCCGTTCACAATCGGCCCGACGGTATGCAGCACATACCTGCAGGGCAGATTAAAACCCGGCGTGATTTTCGCCCCGCCTGCCGGTTCCTCATGCCCCTGCTTTTCCATCATCTCATGGCACGCCAGGCGCAGCTGCACTCCGCTCATCGTATGGATCATGTTATCAACGCAGGAATGGCATGGCTGAAAGCAGCCCAGCAGCTGGCTGTTGGCAGCGTTCACAATGGCATCACAGCGCAGGGCGGTAATATCCCCCTGCCAGAGAAACAGTCGGCTGTCAGCAGAACAGGGTGTCAGGTTTTCCGCATCCGTGATTTCTTTTTCAGCCATCACTTCATGCAAATAGGCGTCTTGTATTTTCAGGAATTCTTCTGAAACCGGCATGGGCAGCCGCACATTCATCAGGCTGCGCAGGAGTCTTCTCTGCCGCACCTCTGTATAAGGAAAAACAGGGTACTGATACTGCGGCATTTCTTCCAGCAGTTTCCGGATCAGCCAGCGGCACTGTTCACGCCGGTTCGTCATTCCATACACCTCTGTCAGTCAGTTCCTGTTTTGTTAATTGCTTTTCCCTATAAAATCCCGATCACATTAAATGATATCATATTCTCTCATGTTTTTGCAGGCACTTTTCATCAGCGGCTTTTTCAGACCAAAGGAAAAAGCTCCCCGCCGGGGAGCTTTCATTGTCATGATTGCAGACCGATAAGATCAGGCAGCCCTGTGTAACCTGATTTTCTTTTCATTCCGGTTTTCCGTTCCCTGCATCATTCTTCCGTACAGGGATTTCAGCAGCCTGAAATAGCAGGGAAACAGAAACAGATCCGCCATGATCCAGGCCGCCGGATTGGCAAAGCAGGCCCCTGTAAATCCTGCCGCAGGCACCACCAGCAGCGCCACCGCGACTCTCGCCACCATCTCGGACAGGCCGGCAAACATCGCAATCCGGGTATATCCCATACCCTGAATGCACAGCCGCACAATGTTCACAAACAACAGAGGGATATAAAAAGCCGCATTGATCTTCAGATACCGGAAAGCCAGTTCCATCACAACGGCGTTTTCCCCGCTGTCAATAAACAATCCAAGCATTCTGTCGCCGAACAGCAGCACCACGCCCAGGGCAAGCACACAGTAAATAATCCCCACCACGGAAGCTGAGCGAAGTCCCTGCCGGACCCGGTCCGGTTTCCTGGCGCCGATATTCTGCCCTGCGAAGGTCGCCATGGTGGAAGCCAGGGCATCAAACACGCAGGCAAAGAACATGCTCAGCTTCACGGCGGCGCTTACCGCAGCCACCGCATTCACTCCCAGGCCGTTCACAGACCACTGGACCACAACCGATCCGATGGCTGTGATGGAAAACTGCAGGCCCATGGGCAGCCCTATGCCCAGCATGGAGCGGGCCCGCTTCATGGAAAACCGCCGGTCTTCCTTCGTCAGCTTCAGGATCGGGAACTTCCGGATAATCACAATCAGGCAGCCCAGGCCGGAAACCAGCTGGCTGATGGCTGTCGCCACCGCCGCCCCGGCCACGTCCATACCGCAGTAAATGATCAGGACCAGATCCAGTACAATGTTCACCAGGGATGCCAGCACCAGGAACACGACCGGTGTCCGGCTGTCCCCCAGAGAGCGCAGGACGCCGCTTGCCATGTTATACAGCACACAGCAGGGGATCGCCGCGAAAATGATCCGGATATAGCTGGCGGAGGAATCCAGGATCTCCTCAGGTGTATTCATCAGCCGCAGCAGCGGTTTGCACAGCAGCGTTGCCGCCAGGCCGAACACCAGGCTCAGCACAACGCACAGGACCGCCGCGTGCCATGTGCTCCGGCGCACTTCATGCTCATTCTTCGCGCCGAAGGCCTGGGCGATCGGGATCGCGAAGCCGGAGCAGAAGCCCAGGCACAGGCCGATCACCAGAAAGTTCACCGAACCGGTCGCGCCGACCGCCGCCAGCTTCTCAGCCCCCAGGTACCGGCCGACAATCGCCGTATCCACAAAGCTGTAAAACTGCTGGAACAGCATCCCGAACAGAAGCGGAAACGCAAAGGAAAGGACAAGCTTCAGCGGCTTACCTTCCGTCAGATCTTTCATCATGGAACGGGCCATTCAATACTCCTTCCGCAAACCTTTTGGTTTGCCTGCGATGTTATAGCACGTTTCTCTCCTCTCCGCAATCCGTTTTCCGGTCATATTCGTTCCGTTCAGGGCATTTTTCAGATCTGTCTATTGTCTTTTGCCCGGGTTTGGGATATGATAGGTCAAATTTAGAATCCGGCAAGTATATAAAGAAAGGATACGCTCCACGATACAGGAGCCGCGCCGGAATTTCTGTATCAACATTACACATCGAAAGGATGCCCGCTTTACATGCGGAAAGTCCAAAGGAGATGAAAAGAATGTTGAATCAAAACCAGGTCGAGTCAAAACTCCCTGAAATCCTGCGTTCTCACTACGGTCTGCAGGATTTCTCCCTCCGTTTCCTTCGGGAAGGCGGAAGCCGGGTATACCTTGTTGAAGGGGAATCCGGATACCTCCTGAAGGTAATCGGATCCGCCTTTGCGGATACTGCCCGCCAGTCTGTTTCAGTCATGCGTTTTCTGGAAAGCAGGGGCTTCCCGGTCCCGAAAACCCTCCTGACACAGTCCGGAGAGGCCTTGCTGGAAACCAGCCTTGACGGGGAACTCCTTCTGATCCTCCTGCAGGAATATATTGAGGGAGATGAACCCGATCTCGAAGTCCGGGCACCGGAAGCCGGGGATCTGGTCGGCCGGCTCCACTGCCTGCTGGAACAGTATCCCGACAAGCTGGTTTCCCGCGGTTATGATTTCTTTATCGGCCGATACCTGGATATCCTGCGGAAGAAGAATTACCCCGGGCTGTCCGCCTATGAGGAACTGGGCCGGAAACTCTGGCAGAAGGTCAGTGGCCAGCCGGAAGGAAACTGCCACGGAGACCTTCATCGCGGAAACCTCCTGGAAGCCGCGGACGGACAGATTTACCTGCTGGATTTTGACACCGTCTGCTATGCTCCGGTCATGTTTGATGTAATGGTCATGTGTGATATGACGGATTACTTCCGCCTCAATCCGGAAGATATCGACCGCACCGGCAGGGTATATGAACAGTTCCTGTCCGCCTATACACAGCGCAGGTCCTTAACCGCAGCCGAAAAGCAGTCTTTCCCCGACTGGGTAGCCATCCGTCATTTCCAGCTCCAGGCAACCATTGTTGAAACGTACGGCCCTGACTGTATTGACACACAGTTTATCGACTGGCAGCTTCACTGGCTGAAAAGCTGGCTGGAAGCAACGAGGGCGTAAACCCATGGAATACAGGACTGATAATCTGATCCTTCGCCCTGTAACCGAAGAGGATCTTGCCGAAGTCGCCCGGACCTGGCCCTCCGGTCATCACCCGCTCTCAGATGAAGAAACCCGGGCTGAAATAACCCGTATGCAGCAGACTCACAGCCGTAACACTGCCGGAAGGCTTCATCATCTCTGCCTCGCCGTTTTTGACAAAAACGATCCCCGGACAATCCGGGGCTGGGTCGGACTGGACGGCAGGCGAAATCCTTCCGAACCGGAGATCTTTGTGCTCCTGCAGGATAAGGACCTCCGCGGCAAAGGAAACGGCACACAGTGTATGAAAGCGCTGCTCCGGATCGCAGCGGAGGAATATGCCCTTTCTGTTGTCCACGGCGGATGCCATAAAGAGAACACAGCTTCCGCCAGGGCCATGGAAAAAGCCGGAATGATCCTGTGCGGCCATGATGAAGACGGCGGTCTCCGGTACATGTATAAGAAATCATAATATGCCTGGCGGCCGGATGCCGGGGCAAAAACAGAGAAGCCTGATTCAGTTCAGGCTTCTCTTTTGCTTCGGGGCCATGTTATTTCTTTTTGCGCTTCACCGGTATCAGAAGGTCCAGCTGCTGTGTCTGGGGTTCACCTTCTGTTGTTTCGGCTATATGATCATGATAGTTCAGGTGTTCCTCCAGGGAACCGAACATGTCCTCCGGGTTTCCGCTGCCGGCATACTCGTATTCCCCGTTCTTCTTCACCCATTCGTCCAGCCAGGCCCATTCCTCAAAATTGCCCATCTGGATCATATGCGCGGCATAGGTGCCTCCCGGGAAATGCTTCTTTTCCAGCGGAGCCGGCACATCCATTCCGTCGGGAATCGTGATCCAGAACTCGTATCCGTGCCAGCCGGTATCATCCACCGGGCCGGGATGATTGAAGCCGTAGAGCCGCAGGCCCGGGTGTTTTTCCCACAGTTTTGTTTCCCGGGCAAACCCGGCAATCATCCGGCCTGCCCGGTCTTCCGGGTCATCTCCTGTCATATGCGCCGCGGCCACATCGCTTTCAGGCAGGTGAACAATGCGTACGTCCGTTATCCTTCTGCCGGCTTGTTCAGTCTGTTCCAGTTTCTCCACAATATTCCGCCTCTCTTCCTGAATCAGTGTTGATGAGGGCGAAAGGGCTTCGGCGAGGGCCATCAGCTGGCTGTCCTGCAGGATCACTTCCCCGGCCGGTAACGCGTGCCGTTTCTTCAGTGCTTTCAGAAATTCCGAAACAACGTCATGCACCGCATTGAGTGCCTTGAGTTCTTCGTCCATCTGAGCCAGGTTCTTTTCAAACACACTGATAGCGGTTGCCGGGCCGGGATCGTTCAGGATTTCGCCGATTTCCTTCAGCGAAAGCCGCAGTTTCCGCAGCACCAGGATCTGCCGCAGGCGCTGTATATCTTCCGGACGATATACACGGTAAGCATAGCCTTCCTTGCGTTCGCTGGACATCAGGCCCAGCTTTTCGTAGTGGCGGAGCATCCTCGCCGATATGCCGTACGACCTGGTCACCTCGGAAACAGTCAGCATATTCTCCATCCGTTCCACTCTCCCTCATTTCGGGCTTGCGAATCGCTTTCTCTGCCAAAGGCAGGATGCTCTTCTCCGCCGCTTCCCGGCAATCAAAGTAAACCGCGACACCGTGTCCGAGTCAAGCACTTTTTCTTTGACGAACAGCATTTCTGTCTGTTATGATTCTGATATAAACACGCCATATCTTTGTCATGTTTGAGGTGTGCCTATGAAACTGGACCGTCTGATTGCCATCCTGTCTGTTCTGCTGAATCAGGAACAGGCTACCGCGCCTGAGCTGGCAAAGCGTTTTGAGGTGTCCCGCCGGACAATTAACCGGGATATTGAAGCCCTGAACCAGGCCGGAATCCCCATCGTCACACAGCAGGGTTCCGGCGGCGGCATCCGCATCATGGACGGATTCCGGATGGACCGCACTGCACTGACCTCCCGGGAAATGCAGGCCATTCTCTCCGGACTGCGCGGGCTGGACAGCGTCAGCGGCACCAGCCGGTATAAACAGCTGATGGAGAAGATCAGTCCCGGAGCAGGGCAAATGCTTCCCGGAGACCAGCACATCCTGATCGATCTTGCCTCCTGGCATAAAACCTCTCTTTCTGAAAAGATTGAACTGCTGCACGGCGCCATCGAACAGCACCGCCTGGTCTCCTTCCATTATCTTTCCCCCAAGGGTGAAAGCAACCGCATGGTGGAACCGGCCCTGCTGGTTTTTCAGTGGAGCAGCTGGTACCTGTGGGGCTGGTGCCGGGAAAAGGAAGCTCCCCGGCTGTTCAAGCTGGACCGGATGGACTCCCTGAAGATTGACGGGCCTTTTACACCGCGGCAGATGGAGCTTCCGGACCTTCTGGGCGAGCAGGCGTTTCCGGACCATTATCATGTCACCGCAAAAATCAGTCCGGAATTCAAATGGCGCCTGGTGGAGGAATACGGCCCCGGCTGCTACGAGCTGACGCCCGATGGTTTCTGCCTGTTCTCCGCCGGCTTTACAAACCGGGAACATGCCCTGGGCTGGATCCTGTCCTTCCGGGGAGGAGCGGAATTGCTTGAGCCTCCCGAGCTGCGGGAGGAACTGGAGAAAATCGGAAAGATGATCTGTCAGAAGCATCATACGTGACATGCTGATGTCGTGTTTAATGTGTTATTCTTCCGTCAGAAGAAGAGAGGAGGATCCGGATATGAAATATCCCTGGATTGATGAATACCTGATGGCCAAACGCAGCGTAACAAAGGACCTCCAGGCGGAGTGGAACTGGATCCGGTACCATATCGGCGGAAAGATGTTCGCCGCCATTCTGCTGGATGATGATGACAAGCCCTACTATATCAATTTCAAGCTGGAACCGACTGAAGGCGAATTCATGCGGCAGCAGTACGCCGATATCATTCCCGGATACTACAGCAACAAACAGCACTGGAATTCTGTTAAGGCTGACGGGGATATTCCGGATAACCTGCTGAAGCACTGGCTGGACCGGTCTTATCAGCTGGTGTTGAAGGATTTCAGCAAGGCAAAACAGCGGGAAATCCTCGGCCTTTCCGCCTGCGGAACCGACTGTTCTGCCTGCCCGCTGCACGGAAACATGTGTACCGGCTGCAACGAAGCCTGCGGCAAGGTATTCCACTGTGAAGAAGGAACGCCCTGCGCCATCTTCGCCTGCAGCGTCAGCAAGCACCGTTACGCCACCTGCGCGTCCTGTGACCGGATGCCCTGCGAGATCTGGCAGGCCACCCGGGATCCTTCCTATACGGATGAGCAGTTTCAGAAGAGTATTGATACCCGGGTTGCTGCCCTGAAGGACTGTATTCCGGTCTGATCCCGCATACCGGCCCCGTCAGTATGGGGCCGGTCCGGATCATTCCATACCGACAATACGGTTGACAAGTTTTTATCTCTCAACTATAATCATCCCGACAGTGAAGCCCGCCCGAGTGGGTATCCTGTGGAGGTAGTGTTTGGAGTCTGTTCAGTAACGGGGACCATGGTTGATTGGTAGTAAGCGGTGACATGACCGCTTGTTTGCTGATGCCATGGCGCGGTACGGACAGATGCCGGGCACTTTTTTTCTATGCATTTTTACGTGTCGCAGTCCCCGATCCCTTGTTCATGTCCATCTTAAAAGAACGAAGGGGATACCATGACACAGGATATGATTACACTCGGGTTTGACCGGATCATTGAACAACTTCAGAACCAGGCTGTTTCACAGGCCGCCCGCCGGAAGCTTGCGGAAACAGAACCCATCCTGCATGAAGGTCTTTGCAGAGCCCGCATGGAGGAAACCACCGCCGCGCTTTATGTAATGGAAAACACCGGCACACCGCCAATCTCGGAAACAGACGGAACAGAAACCGGCCTCATCCAGGCCGCGCAGGGCGGCATGCTGCTGCCTTCCCAGCTCTGTTCCGTTGCCCGGTTCTGTGCGACCATCCAGCGGCTTCGCAGGTATCTGCAAAACGCGCAGGCCTGGAGTGCCGGAATCGCCTCCTGGCATACGGAACTGCCGGATCTCACCGGTCTGGAAAACGAAATCGAACGTTCCGTCCGGGAGGATACCGTGCTGGATGATGCCTCTCCCGCCCTCCGGAACCTGCGGCGCCAGCGGGAGTTCACAGAACAGTCCATCCGTGAGAAGCTGAATCAGAT
The DNA here is from genome assembly GCA_017615475.1 of Clostridia bacterium. Lineage (GTDB taxonomy): Bacteria > Bacillota > Clostridia > Christensenellales > Aristaeellaceae > Aristaeella. Next base: position 27,283 of record JAGAAC010000161.1, on the reverse strand, counting down.
TCTTCTCCGTCATAAAAAGGAACTGGCAGACAGCTATATCACCCAGCGAAACGGCATCTTTGTCATCCCCGTGCAGAAGCGGTTCCAGTCCGCCTTCCCGGGGCATGCCGTGGACATTTCCGCCAAAGGGAACACCGTTTTTATGGAGCCCTCCGCCGTCCAGGCCCTTCGTCAGGAGCTGGAGATGCTGCTGATCGACATTGACACGGAAGAGCGCCGTATCCTCTGGGAACTCAGCGACCGGGTCGCTGCAGAAGAAGCGTCTCTGCGGGATGCCATCCGGGTAATGACAGACCTGGACATCCTTTTTGCCCGGGCCAAGCTGAGCATGGAAATGAAAGCCCGTCCCGTGGAGCTGTCCGCGGAGCGGCGCATCCGCCTGGTCAATGCCAGGCATCCGCTGCTGGATCCTGAGGCCTGTGTTCCCCTCAACCTGGAACTGGCCCTGCCGGATTCCGGCATCGCCGTTACCGGGCCGAACACCGGCGGAAAAACCGTCTGTCTCAAAACCGTGGGCCTGCTGACCCTGATGGCTCAGAGCGGCCTGCACATCCCCTGCGGGGAAGGCACCGTTATCGGTCTCATGGACCGGGTGTTGTGCGACATCGGCGACAGCCAGAGCATCAGCCAGAACCTGTCCACCTTTTCCGGCCACATGACCAATGTGATACGCATCCTGGGGGAATGCAGCAAAGACAGTCTGGTCCTCCTGGACGAACTGGGCAGCGGAACGGATCCTGCGGAAGGTTCCGGCCTGGCCGCTGCCATCCTGGAAGAACTGCTCCGGCGCGGATGCTTCTTCCTGGTCACCACCCACGACCCGCAGATCAAGCAATGGGCGGAGCAGACGGAGCATGTGATCTCCGCGCGGATGGCTTTTGACCGGGAATCCCTGATGCCGCTGTACCGGCTGGAACTGGGCAAAAGCGGGAAAAGCTGCGCCATTGAGATTGCCCGCCGTCTCGGCATGGATGAAGGCCTGCTGACCCGGGCCCGCCAGGTAGCGGACCACGGTCCGGGCTCCGTGCCGGAGCCTGTGCGGAAACCTATGCGGATTCCTTCCGGCCGCCTGCAACGTCTTCGTGAAAAAGCGGAAGGAACCTTTGAACGGTTCACCATGGGAGACAGCGTCCTGCTGCTTCCGGATAAAAAGAACGCGATTGTATACCGGCCCGCGGACGATGACGGCAATGTGGTCATACAGCTCCAGGGGGAGAAGATCACGGTCCGCCACAACCGGCTGAAACTGCTGGTTCCCGCGTCACAGCTTTACCCGCCGGATTACGACTTTTCCATCGTTTTTGACACCGTTGCCAACCGGAAAGCCGCTCATACCATGGACCGCAAATTCGACCGGGACGCGGTCATCATACATAAAGAAGGAACAAAGGAAAGATAAATATGCTGAGAATCATTCAATCAATGGAAAATAAATACCTTATCCCTTCCCTGGACCTGGTGGAGGACGTTTTCACAAAGTCCGACAGTCCGGAAGAAGCCCGGACTGTCCGTGCGCTGATTGAGGAAATCCGTGCCAAAAAGTATTACCTGCCGGAGCTTGAACTCATCATGGTCGATGAAGAGGACCGGATCCTGGGTTATGCCATGTTCTCCCGGTTCCATCTCGAAGGTAAATACGAGGATGAGCTGCTGATCCTGACCCCGGTCGCGGTCCGGACCGAGTACCAGCGGCAGCATATTTCAAAGGAACTGATCGAATACGGTTTCAGAAAAGCCGCGGAACTCGGATACAAAGCCGTCCTGGTGGAAGGGAATCCGAAAAACTATAACCCCAGGGGCTTCATCACCTCCGCTGACTACGGAATCACCGCAGCGCCGTCCGTTCATCTCCCCCATCCCGCCTGCCTGATGGTGAAGGAGTTGGAGCCCGGTGCACTGGAGCACATCAGCGGAATGGTGGACTATGCCTTTTATGACACGCTGCGGGAGGATCTTTCTTATACAAAATATATGAAAAGATGCTACACCCTCGCTGTCCGGGCCGGAAAGAAAGGTTTTGACACCTTCGGCGCCCTGCTTGTGCATAACGGGGAAATCCTGGAGGAAGCGGAAAACACAGCGGACTGGAAGAAAGGCATCTTCGGCCACGCGGAATTCAATCTGGTTCACAAATGCGCCAACAGGTATCCTGATACCGTCCTGAAAGAGTCCACACTCTTCACCAGCTGCGCGCCTTGTGAACGCTGCCTATGCGCCATTGCGTCCCTGGGAATCGAAAATGTCGTCTACGGGGTCTCTTACGAAGCCTTTTCAAAGCTGACTCCGGATGATGCGGCTCCGGTTGACCGGGAAGGCCTGCTCCGGAAACTCGGAATTCACCTGAAACTGTCCGGACCGGTCCAGGAGGAGGAAGGCATGCATGTTTTCGAATGGTGGGGCGGTGAACACCGTCCTCTGGAAGAGCTGATTGCGGAAATGGCTGAAGTGAAAGCAAAATCCGCGGTCAGGGAATAACCCCTAAGATTTCTGTAATGACATATTGTAATAAGGAGAGATATAACCATGAAACTTGAACAAATGAACGCTTTCTTTGCTGCCCGGGTGGAAGGCTATGATGAACATATGCGGGCAACCATCGAAGGTGCTGATGATTTCTATGCCTATACGGCTTCCCTGCTGCCTGCGGATAAAGGGGCCTGCGTCCTGGACCTGGGCTGCGGAACCGGCCTGGAGCTGGAAGAGTATTTCCGGTTTAATCCGGATGCGGCCGTGACCGGCATTGATCTTTCGGATGCCATGCTGAACGCGCTGAGCAGCAAGTTCCCGAACCGGAAGCTCAGCCTGATCCAGGGCTCATATTTTGATGTTCCTTTCGGGGAAAACACCTATGATGCAGCGGTTTCCGTGGAATCCCTGCATCACTTTACCGCGGAACAGAAAGAATCTTTATACACCCGGCTCCACGCCGCGCTGAAGGAAAACGGCGTTTTTGTCCTGACGGATTATTTTGCCGAGTCGGAAGAGCAGGAAAAGGAGCTTTTCCGGAACCTGAAGCAGCTGAAACAGGAGCAGGGACTTCCCGAAGACGAATTCTTCCATTATGACACCCCCCTGACCGTCGGCCATGAGACACAGGCATTACAGAATGCCGGTTTCTCTGAAATCCGGATCATGAAGAACTGGGGGCATACATTTACATTAAAAGCGAGACGATAAATATGTTCACAATCATTGTCAATTCCAGGGAGATGAATCTATATGAACTACAGTCAGAAAATATCAGAACGGATGTGGAACCTGCCGGACAAGGGAGAACTGGAAAGCCGCAGGGAAGCGACCTATATGGACGACATCATTCAGAAGGATCACATCCAGCGGAAACTGCTGGAGAACCTTGACGGGATTCACACCGTCTTTGACGGCGGTGCCGGATGCGGACGCTTCTCCATCCTGCTGGCAAAGCAGGGCTGCCGGGTAACTCATTTCGACATTTCACAGCCCATGATCGACAAGGCCAGGGAACTGGCGGAAAAGGAAGGCGTGCTGGACCGGATGACCTTCGTCAAAGGCGCGCTGGAAGACCTGAGTGCCTACCGGGACCATGAATTTGATCTCGTCATGTCCTTTGACGCGCCGATATCCTATACCTGGCCGAACCAGAACAAAGTCATCAGCGAACTGGTTCGCATCGCCGGAAAGAAAATCATTGTCAGCGTTTCCAGCCGGCTGGGCTCCCTGCCCTATCTTGCCAACCCGGTCCAGAAAAACCAGTTCATCCTGGATGAGCAGGCGGATGACCCCTTTGTGCAGTGGCTCGTTGCCAACCGGGAACAGATGATCAGCGGTTTCACTTTCAATAAGCAGGCTGCTGATAAGCTGTGGGATGACGGCCTCATGGGCGGTGAGGAAGAGATTGCCCAGTATGAGCAGGGCGGCACCCCCTGGTGCATCACCTATACCTTCCTGCCGGATGAACTGGAATCCATCCTGGCGGAAAACGGTGTCCGGAATATCCGCCTTTCCGGCCCGGGAGCCTACGGAAGAACCATTCCCCGGGAACTCCTGGTTAAGATCATGAACGATCCGAAACAGAAAAAGGATTTCCTGGATTTCTGCTATCAGTATGACTCCAGCCGTTCTGTCTGCGGCATGGGAAAAGACAACCTGGTAGCCGCGGGCGATATTATCCGTGAATAATCACGAAAAAGAAACCTGCCGGAGCGCAAATGCTCCGGCAGGTTTTTACTGTTTCCGCTCATTCTCCCTGCAGGGCGTTTTTATCGGAAAAGGGATCCCACCGCCCGGTAAAATAATGGTAAATAAAGAAAACAAACAGCAAAAGGTTGTGACCGATCATGCACCCCCAGGCTGCTACAAGTCCCAGGCCCAGGAATCGGGTGCAGATCCAGGTACCAGTGATTCGGATCAGCCACATTCCGATAACATTATATACAAAAGGCGCCGTTGTCTTTCCCACACCCTGCATCAGGCCTTCCACCACAATGGGAATTCCGTAGAACGGCTCCGATACCGCCACCATACGCAGAACGGTCACACCAAGGCGGATTACATTCTCATCCCGGCTGAAAAGCCTTACCAGCGGTTCCGCAAACAGGAACAGCAGCCCGCCGGATACAATCATCAGCCCGACCTCCAGCGGCAGAATCGTTCCGCCGAGCTTTTTCAGCCGCTCGTGATCCTTTGCGCCATAGGCATTACCGCTCAGCGTGGCTGCCGCTGTCTGCATTCCCCATCCCGGAATATAGAACAGGCTTTCCACGGTATTGGCAATGGTATGCGCCGCGGTGGAAATACCGCCAAGGCCGTTGATCATGGAAGCAAAAACCACATATCCGAAGGATGTGGCAAAACGCTGCGCCAGGTTTGGTACAGCAACCCGGAAACAGGGACGCAGGATGCTCCGTTCCGGACGGAAGGACTGTCCCCTGGGTGAAATCACCGGATGCTTCCATAAGGCCCGGATCATGGCAGCTCCGCCATATACAAAGGAAACCGCGCTTGCCCATGCCGCGCCTTCCACACCGAGTCCGGCGCCGGGAAGGGTGATGTTCAGGCTGAAAACCGACACCGTGCGGGCCGGGAAAATCAGCAGGAAATTCAGCAGCGTATTCATCCCGTTCACAATCATTCCGATCCGCATGGGTGTGCGTGTATCTCCGGCAGAGCGCAGCACTGTTCCCAGCAGGATGGAAGACGTTCTGAACAGCATGGGAAGATATATGATCAGGAAATAACGCGCTGCCAGGTCACGGATTTCAGGATCCACCTGCATCCATACAGGAACCTGCCTGGCGCTCAGCATTGTCACTGCCGTGAGCACGGTTCCCAGGATCAGGGTGACCAGGCACGCCTGTGCGCTGGCCTGTCTGGCCCTTTCCGGATGTCCGGCGCCGATCTGTCTGGCAATAAAGGCCAGAAACCCGATTCCGACCGCGGACACAATGCTGCCGATCATCCAGTTCACAGTGCCTGTGGCGCCCACTGCGGCCGTTGCTTTCGTGCCGAGTGCGCCGACCATTGCCGTGTCAATATATTGTACAGCTGTCTGTGTCAGCTGCTCCAGCATTGTCGGCCAGGCAAGGGCAAACACCGTTCCCAGCATGGAACGGTTAAACCTGCTTCCCAACCGCATGAATTCCACCCCCGGTTTCCTTTTTCATGAGCGGCCTGCCGCTCTTTCCCGCAGGGGACCGAAACGGAGCAATCTGATCTCATGCCGCTTATCCTACACGATCCCCGGCTAAAAGTCTATATTCATTCTCCCCCGCCGCTACCTTACGAAACTGTAAGCAGAAAGTCACCTGAAAGTAAGATTCGTCTGCTATTCTCATAGCCAAGGAGGGATGAATCAATGGAAACTTACGATAACATCATTTTAAGAAGAATTGGAATTATCCTTTTTGCGATCGTGATCGCCGTACATATTTTCAACATCGGCGGAAGCAACGCCGAAACCCTGGAAGCAGCAGCCGACACCAGGAAAATTGTAACTATGGGTACCTTTGAGCAGGACAACAACACCGAAAACGGTGCAGAGCCCCTCGAGTGGATCGTTCTGGACGAGAAGGAAGGCAAGAGCCTGCTGGTCTGCCGGTACGGCCTGGATTCCGTTCCGTATCATACAGGCAAAGAAGACTCCAACTGGGAAAAATGCTCCCTGCGCAGCTGGCTGAACAAGGATTTCCTGCAAACCTCTTTCACTCCTGAGGAACAGGCAGCCATTCAGGTCACTACTGTGGTAAACGGTGCCGGACAGGGCAGCTCCTACAGCTGTGACGGCGGCCCGGATACCGAAGACAAGGTATTCCTGCTCAGCTACCGGGAAGTTTTCCAGACCTATTTTCCCAATCTGGAAGACCGGCTGTGCGCCCCGACTGAGGTAGCCAAAGCCCACGGTGTCTTCAGCGCCGTGAATGAAGCCGCGGCAGACGGCGCCGGCTGCTCCTGGTGGCTCCGTTCCCCTGCTGACGCGCTGTATAACGCGCTTGAAGTTGAATATGACGGCACTGAAATGTTTTCCAACATTCACTACAACACCACTGCTGTCCGCCCCGCGCTCTGGGTGGATTTGAACAGCCTGAACAAATAACAGAGCGCTTCACATAAAAAGGGGCCTTTCATCCCGGGATGAAAGACCCTCTTTTTTTATCTTTTCGTCCGGTTCAGAAATCACTTTTGCACAAACCGGATCACATTCCAGCTCAGCGCGGGCAGTTTGACTTCCGCCCGGCCGTTCTCGGTTTTTCCGCCGGGTCCGGCCGCAGGCGCCACATTGCCGGGATTCTCTTCCGTGTTCACTGCCTTCACGTCATCATGATGGAGCAGGATGTGCTCCGCGAGCTGCAGGTCTCCGAAAGACCGCAGATCCAAATCCAGGCAGTAGTCTTCCTTCATATCCCGGTTCACGCAGAACACGGTCACGCTGCCGTCATCGCCCAGCGTTGCCGTGGCGTCGATCATCGGAACCCCTTCATAGTCCGAGCAGTCATAAACCGGCGTATTCACGATGGCTTTCAGCGCTGTGCCGCGGCCATACCGGCTGACGTGCAGGAACGGATAGAAGATCGTCTGTGCCCAGCATCCGCCGCCCTTGCGGGTCATAATCGGTGCAATCACGTTGACCAGCTGCGCCAGGCACGCCACCTTTACCCGGTCAGCGTTGCGCAGGAAGGTGATCAGGATGCTGCCGGCCAGCAGGGCATCCTCAAAGTTGTAGATATCCTCCAGCAGCGGCAGGGCGGGGCCCCACTTCTCCTGCTTCCAGATCTCCTGGTCCTGCTGGCTGGAGTGATACCAGACGTTCCACTCGTCAAAGGACAGGTTGATCTGCTTCTTCTGGTGCTTCTTGCCCTTCACCGCGTCGCAGATGGAAATCACCGTATGGATAAAGTCATCCAGATCCATGCTCCGTGCCAGGAAGCCGGGAGTGTCATTCGTGGGATTGCCGTAATAGCGGTGCAGGGAAACATAGTCGATGTTCTCATAGCACTCGTTCAGCACAGTCAGTTCCCAGTCCCCGAAGGTGGGCATCTGGGAAGAAGAGGAACCGCACACCACCAGTTCAATGGAGGGATCCACCCATTTCATCATCTTGGCGGCTTCATTGGCAATGTGTCCGTATTCCAGGGCAGTCTTGTGTCCCATCTGCCAGGGGCCGTCCATCTCGTTGCCCAGGCACCACATTTTGATGCCCAGCGGATCCTTTTTCCCGTTCCGGATCCGCATATCGCTGAACTTGCTTCCGCCCTTGTGATTCGCGTATTCCACGATATCCCGGGCGTTCTCCGGTCCGCGGGTGCCCAGGTTGATGGCATACATGATTTCACTGCCGACCTTTTTGGACCAGTCAGCGAATTCATGCAGTCCCACTTCATTGCTTTCCGTTGTAAACCAGGCCAGGTCCAGCCTGCGGGGCCGCTGGTCCCGGGGACCCACGGAATCCTCCCAGTTGAAGCCGGAAACAAAGTTTCCGCCGGGATACCGGATAATCGGCACGCCGAGTTCCCGGACCTTTTCAATAACATCTTTCCGGAATCCCGCTTCATCGGCGTTCGGGTGGCCGGGCTCATAAATGCCGCCGTATACCGCGCGTCCCAGGTGCTCAATAAAGGAACCGAAAACACGCGGGTCCACCTTTCCGATCTGGTAATCCCTGTCAAGGATCATGGATGCTTTTTTCATTTTGATCTCCTCAACTTTACCGGCAACGTATAAAAGATTATCGTTATCCTTTTAATGAGATAATGATATATCCCTGCCGATGAATTGTCAAACCAAAAAATGTCCCTTGTCCTTTTTTTCAACAATATGCCGAAAGGCAGGAAAATATCCCCGGTTTCATGGTATAATACGCTAAATTGGTACATGGAGGAATGCATATGAGCATCAGCCGTATTACCCTTCGGGATGTCGCGGCCGCGTGCGGATATACCGTCAACACGGTATCCAGGGCACTCCGCGGTGATACCCGTCTGCCCGAATCCACCCGAAAGAGAATCCGGGAAACCGCTGTGCGGATGGGGTACATCCGGAACTCCCTTGCTTCCTCCCTGCGCTCCGGTAAAAGCGGCAACATCGCTGTAATCGTCAACGATGTTCATAACCTGCATTTTTGTCATATGCTCACTACCATGGACAGTGAATTGCGTAAAGCCGGTTATAACATCATGGTGCTTTGCATGGGCTTCAGTGAGGAACTGGGTGAACACCTGATCCGTTCCGCCATTTCCCAGGCAGTGGACGGGATCCTGTTTTACCCGTACTACACCAACCGTGATCATATCGAAATCATGCAGAAGAACCATATGCCCTTCGTCCTTCTGGACCGCCGGGTCCAGGATCTTGTCGCGGACAGCGTCCGTTGTGATGACCGCCGCGGCGGTTATCTTGCAGGTGTCCACCTGGCGAACCTGGGGCATGAGCATTATCTGTTTCTCTCCGGTGAAAACCGTTCCAGCTCCCAGCCGGACCGTCTGGACGGCTTCATGCAGGCGATGAAGGAATATCAGATTCCCGAAAGCAATATCCGTATTGTACCGGGTGAAAAAGTGGAAGCCGCCCACGCCGAATCACGCCTGAGGGAACTGCTTGTTCCGCTGGATTATACCGCCGTCGTTTCCTTCCGTGATGAAGTTTCCTATCCCGTCATGCTGGAACTGGCCTCCATGGGGCTGGAAATCCCCCGGGATGTCTCCATTGTCAGTTTTGACCACCTGCGCGGGGAAATACCCTACCTGCCGAAGCTGACCAGTATTTTTTCAAACGGCGATAAAGTCGCCTCCGAAGGCGTCCGCCTGCTGCTGGAACGAATCGAAAAACCCGACCTGCCGCCGCAGGAGATCATCCTGCCCGTCACGCTTTTTGATGAAGGTACCGCGGCTCCGCCCCGTACTGTCGGATAAACCATAAAAATCTCAAAAAAGGAGTATCTTTAATGAAAACCATCTGGCTTGCCGGAGGCTGCTTCTGGGGAATGCAGAAATTCTTTGATCAGTTTGACGGCATTCTCCGCACGGAAGTCGGCTACGCAAACGGACCGGACCGGGCACCCACCTATGAGGAGGTATGCGCGGACAGCGGCCATGCTGAAACGCTCCGGATCGATTATGACGAAAACAGGATCTCCCTTGCGGAAATCCTGAAGTATTACTTTATGGTCATTGACCCGTTGTCCATCAACCGGCAGGGCCATGATGAGGGAATCCAGTACCGCACCGGCATCTACTATACCGATGAAACCCTGCTTCCGGAAATCCAGGCTGTCTGGCAGGCGGAAGAAGAAAAAGCCGGCGCGAAGCTGGCTGTTGAACTGGAACCTCTCCGGAATTTCTTCTCTGCGGAAGAATACCACCAGAAGTACCTGGATAAAAACCCCGGCGGCTACTGCCATATTCCGAATCAGTATTTCAGCATCGGAAAATGACCCGGTCCTTCCGGACCAGGCCGTTCCAGTCACACATATTTACGCAGGCTGACCCACAGCCTGTTCTTTTTTGTTTCATGCTCTATCCCGTCATAGACCGCTTTACCGAATCCCCGGACCGAAAGAATATCCCCCTCTTTCAGCCTGGAACTTCTGTCCGTCACGGTCCGTCCGTTTACAAAAACCTTCTCCGCGCTGAACAGCTTGTCAGCCTGTCCCCGGGAAAGTCCGGTAAAAGCCGCGGTCACGGCATCCAGCCGCTCTGATATCACGTTCAGGCGTATCGGTGCGTACACCGGCTGCACCTCCGGGATATCCGTCCCGGTCACCTCCGCGGTCACAGAAGTCCTGCGCACCTGCGTCAGGGCGGATGCCAGCATTTCCGCCGCCTGTGTCAGGCAGAAAAACCAGGCCTGTTTGTCCCGTACCAGGATGTCCCCCACCAGGCTGCGTTCAATCCCCAGATTCATAATCGCGCCGAGATAGTCCCGGTGGCTCAGCTCCTCCGCGTATTTCAGCGATTTCGGTTTCACCGCCACCACGCTGATCGGAATCTCCGGAGGTCCTGATTCCGCTTCATTCCCCGCTGCCAGGATCTTCCGTTCCGCCGCCTCATATCCGCCGGTCAGCACATAGGAATAGCCGGCCGCTTCCGGGCAGCGAAGCAGTTCATCCTGCTCTGCCGGAGTCAGGAAACCGGAATACTGCCAGCTTCCGGTCTTTTCACTTCTCCTGCACAGGTCCAGCAGATGCCGGAGTGCTGCGTCATTTGCCGTCATTCTGATCTCATAACCTTCCGTTCCGTCAGCGGTTCAGGAGTTCGCTCCGTCCTGTTATGCTCCATTTTACAAGGATTGCCGGTCCTTGGCAAGGAACACGGGCTTTTTCGGTTACAAGGCGTTTTTCTTGTTTTTTCGATGTATCCATTATGGTTCCGCATTGACATCATGTAAACTTTACAATCATAATAATGCCATAGCTTCCGGCCCGAAGCCGGTGTCTGGTAAACACATCAGCAGGGAGGAAACACAATGAGTGAAATCATATCTCTCGCCAAATCCTATGAGAAATACTTTAAAATCGGGGCGGCGGTTTCGCCCTTCTGTATTGCCCGCCACCGTGATCTGCTCAAGCAGCAGTTCAACAGTCTCACCGCCGAAAACGAAATGAAATACGAGCCGACCGAACCGGAAGAAGGCCGTTTCAATTTCGAAAAAGCCGAACCCCTTATCGGTCTCGCCCGGGAAATGGGGATCAAAATCCGTGCGCATGCGCCTGTCTGGCACAACCAGACGCCGGCCTGGATGTATCTGGACGGTGACAAGCCCGCCGCGCCGGAGCTGATCTATGAGCGTATTGACGCCCACACCAAAGCCCTGTGCGAACACTTTAACCCGGACGTGTATGCCTGGGATGTGGTCAACGAGGCCACCCGGGACGATGTGCCCGATCCCGTGAAAAATCCAGGAGAAAGCCCCGTTTACCGGCACAGCGAATACTATAAGCTCTGCGGAACCGGTTTCATTGAAGCCGCCTTCCGCTCCATGGCCAAATATGCCTCTCCTGATGCCCAGCTGTTCTACAATGACTACAGCGAAACCGTACCGGATAAACGGGAACGGATTGTCAGCCTCATCCGCAATCTGCAGGAAAAAGGCTGCCGCGTCGACGGGATCGGCATGCAGCAGCATCATATGGCGGTTCCGGACTATGATGAGATCAAGCGTTCCATTGAAATCTACGCGAACATGGGTCTGCGCATCCACGTGACCGAGCTGGATATCTCCATGATGGCCACTTTCAACCAGGGCTCCTATCGTCTCAAGCCCGGAGATCCCGGGTTCGAGGAATATATCCGGGATGCCCTGCAGACCACTCCGGAAAAGCTGGCGAAAATCAACGAAATCTATGTGAAACTCTTTGAGATTTACCGCAGCTATTCCGATGTCATCGACTCCGTCACCACCTGGGGTGTATCCGATGACTATACCTGGCTGGACTTCTTCGGGCTCAAGCCCGGCAGTCCCATCATCAAGCAGCATCCCCTGCTTTTCGATGAGCACGAACAGCCGAAGCCCTGTGTGCAGCAGCTGATTGATGCCGTCAGGTAATTCCTGTTCGACAAAGAACCGGCCGCCCGGATCATTCCGGACGGCCGTCATTTATTATTTTGCTTTTTTGGTTTCCTTTTCCTGATAGGCACGAAGCTTCTCGGTAAAAAAGTTCAGCTTCCAGGTCACCTTGTCCAGGTGTTCCTGCATTTCAGCCATCCGTTCCAGGACCCTTTCCCGGTGCTCCCGCAGCAGCTCCACCCGTTCCTCCAGCGTATGGTCGCCTTCATGGGTCAGCTGCACAAACCGGGCAATCTCCTGGATGGACATGCCGGTGTTCTTCAGGCAGCGGATCAGCCCCAGCCGTTCCAGGTCCTCGTCCGTATACTGACGGATGCCTCCCTGGCTGCGCTCCACGCCGGTGATCAGGCCTTCCTTTTCGTAATAGCGCAGGGTATGGGCAGTCAGTCCTGTCTTTTTGCTGACATCCTGGATCGTATACATGCTGAACCTCCCGTTCTTCAACTTAAAGTCAACTCTAAATCCGATATGATTTTATCCAAAAGAAACCCCTTCTGTCAAATTCCCGACAGAAAAAACAGTTCACTATAAATTATTCATTGTTAATTATAAATTGTTAATTGGCAATCGGATACTGACGCACGTCAGTACCCGATTGCCTCCAATATTCTGTCCGTCACCCTGGCTACAAGCAGTGAGAATTCCTTTGTCACATGCGGCTTTTCACCGGTAAGAATGCAGCGGCTCAGCTGTTCCGATTCCAGGGAATAGTTATTCGGTGCGTTCACCGTCTTTGTTTCCTTCACCCCGTTCCGGATCACCGTATACGGAATCTCCCCTGCCTGGTTGAATTCCACCGGGGAAACAATGGTGCCCAGGGTTCCGTGGATCCGGAAACGGTCCAGCCGTCCTTCCGGCAGCAGCATGCCGCAATCCAGGTTGGCCACCGTTCCGTTATCATACAGCAGCAGTGCTGAAGTAAACAGATCGATCTGCTTCTCCGAGAACTGCGCCGCAGCCCGTACCGTATCCGGCTCTTCCCCCAGCATCCACATGGCCATGCTTATCGCGTAGCATCCCAGATCATACAGGGCTCCGCCGTAGGTTTCCTTCCGCAGGCGGATATCCGTATCCGGACGCCTGCCGGTAATGAAAGCGGATTCCAGATACCGGATATCCCCGATCGTCCCTGCGTCCAGTTCAGCCTTCACAGCTTTCACAAATGGACTGTGAAGATAGGCAAAAGCCTCCATCAGCAGCACGCCGTTCTCCTCCGCCGCCCGGAACATTTCCTGTACCTGGGCTTCCGATACTGCCAGCGGTTTTTCACACAGCACGTGTTTTTTCGCCTTCAGCGCCCGGATAGACCATTCACAGTGGAGATCGTTGGGCAGCGGAATATAGACCGCCTCCACCTCCGGATCCGCCAGCAGTTCGTCATAGCTGCCGTAAGCCTTCCGGAAACCAAACTGCTGCTGGTAACTCTGTGCCTTTTCCAGCTTCCTTCCCGCAATGGCATACAGCTCGCAGTGTTCCGCCTGCTGCATTCCCGGAATCGTGGCTCCCCGCGCGATATCCGCTGTGCCCAGGATGCCCCATTTAACTTTTCTCATACAGAATCCTCCTGAAAATATTGAACGTCATTTTCTTTGTCCCAATCATAAACCTTAAAGCTTACTCTAAGTCAACACTCCCGGAATAAGAATCCAAATTTCTGAATATCATTGATTCCGGATTTGTTTGCTATTGACTTAGAGTTAACTCCAAGGTCTATCATATATTTATCTGATAATCATCATTTTCGAACATTCTCAGGGAGGTTTCGCACATGAAATACCGTACCATGGGAAAACTGGGAATCAAGTCCTCCGCCTTCGGCCTGGGCTGCATGCGTTTCAACGGTGCCGCTTCCGGAGACAGTGTCATTGACGAGCAGAAAGCCGTTTCCCTGATCCGCAGAGCAATCGACGGCGGCGTTACCTACATTGATACCGCTTACGTCTATCTGGACAAAACCTCCGAGATCGTCCTGGGCAAAGCCCTGCAGGACGGATACCGGGACCGCGTCACCATCGCCACCAAAGTGCCTCCGGATCTGGTGCACAGCCGTGCCGACCTGGAAGCCATCCTGGCGGAAGAGCTGAAAAAGCTTCTGACAGACCATATCGATTTCTACCTCATGCACGCCATGAACAAGCAGAAGTGGGAACATATGAAGTCCATCGGCGCGCCGGAATTCTTTGACGATATGAAGAAGGAAGGCAAAATCCGCTACAAGTGCTTCTCCTTCCATGGTCCCTATGAAGAGTTTGAGTATATCCTCAATGACTGGGACTGGGATATGTGCCAGATCCAGTATAACTTCATGGACATCAACAACCAGGCCGGTACCAAAGGCCTGGAGCTGGCCGGCAGCAAAGGAATCCCCGTAGTCATCATGGAAGGCCTGCTGGGCGGACGCCTCGCCAACGCGCCGGACAATGTTCAGGCGCTCTATGATGCTTTCCCGGTAAAGCGTTCCCCGGTGGAATGGGCATTCCGCTGGCTCTGCAACCATCCGGAAGTGGCCGTGGTCCTTTCCGGCTGCAACGAGGCGGAGCAGATCGATGAAAACCTGCGCATTTTTGACACCGTGGATACCGGCATCATGACCGCTGAAGAGCTGAAACTCATCGATGATGTGCGTGCCGCCTACATCAGCCGCACAAAGATCGGCTGCACCGGCTGCCGCTACTGCATGCCCTGCCCCAACGGCGTGAACATCCCCGGCCTCTTCTCCGTCTGGAACAACGTTTCGCTCTATAACATCGATCCGAAGTCAGACTGGCAGTTCCGGATGATCATGGACAAGGACGGCGGCGCGGATAAATGCCTGGCCTGCGGAGCCTGTGAAGCCGCATGCCCCCAGCATCTGAATATCATCGACAGTCTGAGTGCTGCCTGGAGCGAACTGAAGCCTGATTAATCTTCCGGCCTGAAAGGAGTCACATCATGAATAACTTTACTTTCTATTCTCCCACCTGTTTTGTTTTCGGAAAAGATACGGAAAACCAGGCCGGCGCGCTGGTAAAGCGTTTCGGCGGCAGCAGGGTGCTGGTTCACTTCGGCGGCGGCAGCGCCATCCGTTCCGGGCTCATTGACCGCGTGGAAGCCTCCCTGAAAGCGGAAGGCCTTGTCAGTTTCCGGCTGGGCGGTGTAAAGCCCAACCCCCGCAGCGGCCTGGTGTATGAAGGCATTGAACTCTGCCGCAAAGAAAACATTGATTTCATCCTGGCTGTCGGCGGCGGATCCTCCATTGACTCCGCCAAAGCCATTGCGGCCGGAACCGTTTATGACGGAGATTTCTGGGATTTCTACAGCGGCAAATATATAGAGGAAGCCCTTCCCGTCGGCACGGTACTCACCATTGCCGCCGCGGGCAGCGAAGGCAGCCCGGACAGCGTCATTACCCTGGAAGACGGCATGTTTAAACGCGGCGCCAGCGGCGATGCCATCCGCCCGAAGTTCTCCATCCTGAATCCGGCCCTGACCCAGACCCTTCCGCCTTATCAGACCGCGGCAGGCATCACGGACATCATGGCCCACCTCTATGAGCGCTACCTGACCAACACCCCCGAAGTCGAAGTCACCGACAGGATGATCGAGGCGCTCCTCCTGACCATGATTCATGAAGGTCCGCGGGTCATCGAAAACCCGGATAACTATGACGCCCGTGCCAACATCATGTGGGCCGGCATGATGGCCCACAATAACTCCTGCGGCGTCGGCCGCAGCCAGGACTGGAACAGCCACAATATTGAGCATGAGCTGTCCGCCCTCTACGACTGCGCCCACGGTGCCGGCCTGGCAGTCACCCTGCCCGCCGTCTTTACCTACGTCATGAATCACGATGTCATGCGTTTTGCCCAGGTCGCCGTCCGCGTCTGGGGCTGCCAGATGGACTTTGCCCATCCGGAAGTCACCGCCAGGGAAGGCATCGAAAAGCTGCGCCAGTTCTTCATCTCCATCGGTATGCCCCGCAGCTTTGCGGAGCTCGGTGCCAAAGAGGAAGATATCCCGACGCTGGTTCACAGCCTCTGCTATGGCGATGGCCGTCCCGGCACCATCTCCGGTTTCGTCACCCTGAATGAAGAGGACTGCACAAACATCTATCGTCTTATGCTGTAACGGAAAACTATCACAGTCTTTGAGTCTCTCTCATTCTCACAGACCGGAGGCCTGCCTCCGGTCTTGTACACACTTTATCAGTATATTCACCTGAGGTTATTTATGCGCAAGCAATTCGCCTGGCTGTGGAAGAACATGGACGCACCCTTCCGCCGCCGTCATATTATCGCCCTGTGCGTCTGCGCCTTTACCTGTCTTTTGCTGCTGGTGAATCCGGCCCTGTCCCGCCGCCTGATCGACGATGTCATCGTTGCCGGGAATCCCGATCCCCTGCTTTCCATCCTGGCGGTCATGCTGGTGGTCAAGCTGGGACGCGAAGGCCTGCGGTATATGATGGTCATTTTTCTGGAGAAGGATTCCCAGAATGTGGTCTTCAATCTCCGCCGCAGCCTCTTCAGCAAAATGCAGTATAACGATATGGCGTTCTTCGACACCCACCGTACCGGCGACCTCATGACCCGCATGAGTTCCGACCTGGACTGGTGCCGTCATTTCCTGAGCTATATTGATTACCGCATCATTGACGCGGTCTGCACCTTTCTCTTTGCCACAGTCTATCTCACCCTGGTGAACTGGAAGCTGACGCTCCTGCTCATCGTTATTACGCCTGTGCTTTTGCTCATCACCAAATTTTTCTCCCGCCATGTCCGCCCCCGTTTTGTCTTCATGCGGGAAAAGCTGTCGGAGATGAACACCGCGGCGCAGGAAAACATCGCCGGCAACCGGGTCGTCAAAGCCTTTGCCCGGGAAGAATATGAAAAAGAACGGTTTGAGCAGAAAAACCAGGCATTCATGGACAGCCACCTGCGCATCAACAAGCTCTGGCTCACCTTCTTCCCCATGATTGAACTGCTGGTCAACGCCATCCAGCTGGTCACCGTTTTTGTGGGCGGTCTCTTTATTATCCGGGGAGAACTGACCCCCGGCGAGCTGGCCATCTTCACAGGGCTCAGCTGGGCCGTTTCCAATCCTATGCGGGAACTGGGCAACCTCATCAACGACCTGCAGCGTTTCTCCACCTCCGCGGCCAAAGTCATGGAGCTGTATTACGGAACACCCGCCATCGTGGATGCTCCGGATGCTGTCTCCCATGAGCGTCTGCAGGGCAAAATCGAGTTTGATCATGTTTCCTTCCGCTATGACACCAAGCCGGTTCTGACAGATGTATCCTTCTCCGTTCAGCCCGGTCAGACCGTAGCCGTCATGGGGCCCACCGGCAGCGGAAAAACCACCCTCATCCAGCTGCTTGCCCGGTTCTATGATGTTTCCGAAGGCGCCATCCGTATAGATGACTGTGATGTAAAACAGTGGAAACTCAGCGAGCTCCGGAGCGGCATCGGTACCGCCACCCAGGACGTCTTCCTCTTCTCGGATACCGTGGAAGGCAACATTGCCTTCGGTGACCAGGGTCTCACCCAGGAGGAAGTGGAAGACTTTGCCCGCCGGGCGGATGCCGCGGAATTCGTCGAAAAGCTGCCGGAAGGATATGACACCATCATCGGTGAGCGCGGTGTCGGCCTCTCCGGCGGCCAGCGTCAGCGCATCGCGCTGGCCCGTGCCATGGCGGTTCGCCCCGGTATCCTCATCATGGACGACACCACCTCCGCCGTGGACAGCGAAACCGAGCGGTATATCCAGGATCAGCTGCGGAACCTGCCCTATGCCTGCACCAAATTCATCATCGCCCAGCGGATTTCTTCCATGCGGGACGCCGACCTGATCCTTGTCCTGCAGAACGGCAGGATCACTGAAAGCGGAACACACCGCGAGCTGCTGGAAAAACGCGGCTACTACTGGCAGACATACTGCCTGCAATACGGCATTTCCATGCCGGTTCAGGAAGGGGGGATGTAAGATGGCACGCAACAAATTTGACGTTGACGAGCGTCTGGAATCCCCGTTCCGGTGGCAGCACCTGAAGCGCGCCGGAAAGTACATCGCCCGGCATAAATACAAAATGCTGGCCGCCCTGCTCCTCAGTGCCATGGCCAGCATTGCGTCCCTCTATATTCCCAAGATCACCCAGTGGGTGCTGGACGAAGCCGTTCCGAACAAGGATACCGCCATGATCGGCCGCATGGCCCTGCTCTTTGTGGGCATCATCGCCCTGGGCATTGTTTTCACCACCATCCGTTCCCGGATGATGGCCCATGTCAGCCAGCGGATCATCCATGATATCCGCAGCGACCTTTTTGCCCACCTGCAGAAGCTGCCCTTCAGCTATTATGATTCCCGGCCAGCCGGCAAGATTCTGGTCCGGGTCATCAACTACGTCAATTCCGTTTCGGATATCCTCTCCAACGGTATCATCAACATGATCCTGGAGATCATCAATCTGATCTTCATTGTGGTCTTCATGTTCTCCACCAATACCACCCTGGCGCTGATCATCATTGCCGGCCTGCCGGTCTTCGTCGGCATCATCATCCTCATCAAACCCCGCCAGCGCCGTGCCTGGCAGAACCAGAGCAATAAGAACAGCAACTACAACGCCTACCTGGCGGAATCCATCGACGGCGTCCGTGTCAGCCAGCTCTTCGACCGCCAGGAAGTAAATATCTCCATCATGGAGCGTCTGGCCAACGCCTGCCGGGAAGCCTGGCTCCGCGCCATCAGAATCAGCAACACCGTCTGGCTTTCCAGTGAAACCATGACCCAGCTGGTGCTGACTTTCCTCTATATCGCAGGCGTCTACTGGATGGGCGGCGGAAAGATGGTTTCCTTCGGTGTCATTCTGGCCATGGGCCAGTATGTGAGCCGTTTCTGGCAGCCCATCACCAATCTCGCGAACATCTATAATTCCTTCGTCAACAATATTGCCTACCTGGAACGCATCTTCGAAACCATGGACGAACCGGTTATTGTGGATGATGCGCCGGACGCAGAAGAGCTTCCTCCCATCACCGGCGAGGTGGAATACCGGGATGTCACCTTCTCCTATGAAGAGAACATCAACGTCCTGGAACATATGGATCTCCATGTCAACGCCGGGGAAAGCATTGCCCTGGTCGGTCCCACCGGTGCCGGAAAGAGCACCGTCATCAATCTGCTCTGCCGCTTTTACAACCTGAACGGAGGCCGGATTTTCCTTCACGGAAAAGACGGCAAAGAGTATGATATCAGCAAGGTAACCTTGCACTCCCTCCGCAGCCAGCTGGGCATCATGCTGCAGGACAGCTTCATCTTCTCCGGAACCATCATGGACAATATCCGCTACGGCCGTCTGGATGCCACGGACTGTGAAGTCATCCAGGCTGCGCGCCGGGTCCGTGCGGACGAACTGATCCGGAAAAAGCCCCAGGGTTACCAGACGGAGATTAAGGAACGCGGTGGCAACCTCAGCCAGGGTGAAAAACAGCTGATTGCCTTTGCCCGCACCCTCCTGTCCGATCCTGCGATCCTCATCCTGGACGAAGCAACCTCCTCCATCGACACACAGACGGAGAAGCTCCTGCAGGAAGGCATCCGGGAAATGCTCAAAGGCCGTACCAGCATCATTGTTGCCCACCGTCTCAGCACCATCAAAAACTGTGACCGTATCCTCTATATCAGCAATAAGGGTATTGCCGAAATGGGCACCCATGATGAACTCATCGCCAAAAAGGGCCTCTATTATCAACTGTATACTGCTCAGGTACAGGAAGAGCCATCAGCTTAAAGCTGATGGCTCTTCCTGTCACTCTTCACTTCCTTATGAAGTGTCATCCTGAGCAAGATGAACGAAGTGAGCGCAGCCGAAGGATCTGGTCTTCAGTATTCATTAGGAGGGTTCTTCTCCCTATCATTTGATCAACTCATAAAACTTCTTCTTAAACCCTTCGCTGGTTTCTTTTCCGTCTCTATCCAGTGTCCTGATCAGGCTCTCCATTGCTGTCGGTCCCGCGTTATCGTATACAGTGGATCCTCTTGCCTTCTCCGCGAAAAGCACATTGTCCAGCGTATAGACAGGTTTTTCATCAAATGCCCTGGCCATCCGGACAGCATTGACCAGGTTGTCCTCCGCTTTTTGCGTCTTGCCTGTCATATCCATACCGATCGCCAGCATAAAATAATGAAGACAGATCATTTTGTCCAGGTACGCTTTCTCGGCAGGCTCCTCCTTGAGGCTCTTCAGGTATTCCAGCGTCCATTCAATAGCCCGTATCCCTCGATCTATGTCTCCTGTATCCCTGTAATAGGTTACAAATCCGCTCATCGCTGTGATCGTTTGACCAACCTGGGTCAGGAAAGCCCGCTCCGTATATTTGATACCTTCCTGCGGCTGTTTCTCGTTCTCAATCAGGAGCAGGCCGATGGACGCGTCATTGATACCGCATATATTGTTTTTCTTATACTCATCAATAGCCCGCCTGTATTCTTTCAGGGCCGCGTAGCACTGGGCAATATCATTGCTCAGATCCAGTTCACTGAGTTTCGGATCCTTGTTCTGCGAGTACAATTCAATTGAATGCCGCAGCAGTTCAATCGCCCGCCGAAGCTCCGGTTCTTTCTTGTATACGACGCCTATCTGCATGTAGCACCTGGCGGCTCCGTATACAATCCCGAAGTGGTTTGGAAACTTCATCAGGGCCCGGTCATATTCCGCCACTACTTCCCCGATTGACAGCTCGTCCTCCAATTTGCCAATCCGTTCCGCTTCCGAATCCGCGTTGTTTCCGCGCATCGTAAAACCGATCATTACATCAACCGAGACATGAAAGAGTTCTGCGAGGTCCATGATGTATTGGAGATCCGGCTCAGAAATACCTCGCTCCCATTTGGAGACTGTTCCCAGAGTAATGCCCAGCCGTTCCGCAAGATCTTCCTGATTGAGCCCCAGATCTTTCCGGTATTTGCGGATGTTTTCTGCCAGCCTGTTTTCCATTCTTTCCCTCCGGAGATTACGGTTTCAATATTGCTGTTCATATACATAGCGTTCATCATGATTGCGTCCTCCTTTATCGGCTGTCCTGCAGCCGTTTCCCTCGTTCCGCAATCATAATACCGAATCTCCGCTTCCTATTGAACACCCAATTCGTATAATCTGTCAAATATTTATTCTACGTTTCGTCGAATTTTTGTTTCCAACACATAAAAACATCCCCTGCGCTTTGACACGCAGGGGTTTATATCTATCTCGTTTTTACCCTTCCGCCTTCTTTTCCTTCCGCGGAAGAGCCGCTGCAGCGGGCCTCCTTTGCCGTTCCGGATCTACCTCTTGCCATGAACGCCTCCGGCCAGTCACCGCACAGCTCCGACGGTTTCCTGTCACCTTTAAAACCTTGTCCCTTTACCCTCTCATCTCCCTTCTTTTTCATTACCCTTCTCTTTTGTGACTACATTATTACATAATATGTTTCGTTTGTCAACACTTTTTTAATAATTTTGTAAAATATTTTTCATGCCCCAAAACACACCAAAAAAGGGCTTCTCCAGAAGCCCCAGTAACTTTAACATCCGTCACAGATGGATATTTCACATTCGACGTCAGTCGAATATTTCACACGCCGAAGGCGTATTTATTTCAAAGAATGACGTAGTCATTCCTCCACCATTATTCATTTTTCAGTTTTAAGTCTTCAGTTTTAAGTTGTTTTTTCGTACCTCAGCCAGCAGTAATCCGTTACGTCATCGCATGCCAGCACCGTCAGCCAGGTTCCGTCCGGCAGCGTGTAATACCGCGTGTCCTGGTTCTGCTGATGCACCAGCCCGGGCACCTGGTTCCTGTCCTGCACCATCAGGGAAACACATACGCCTCCGTCCGTCACTGTGGCGCATTTATATTTAGGCAGCCCGTTGGCTATCAGTTCCGCGAACCGGTCAGCAATCTGCGCGTTCGTTGTGCAGTGAACCACAAGCGGCATATCCAGCATGTCCGCCAGCTCCGGCACCTCTTCCGCCGTATAACCGTACATCCGCAGCGTTCCGGCGTAAATCGCGATATGGCGTCCGTCATGATCCACCAGCAGGATATCTCCCGGAACCAGCGTTTCAGCGCAGCCGTCCCAAAGCGGGCCTTCCCCGGCCTGCTTATTCCGGATCTGGTGTTCCCGGTCATTGAACAGACTCCCCGTTTTCGGCATGGATGATCCGTAAACCTGTTTCCACACCCAGGCCACAAATCCCACGCAGTCAAATCCATAGATATACTTTACACCGGCCCGGTAATAGGCGGGGCTGCTCTGCCAGGCGTCCTGCACAATATAATCCGGTTCCTTGGCAAACAGATGGCTTTCAGCACGTCCTCCCCAGAAATAGGGAACGCCCTGTTTCATGCGGGCCTGTACCTGCTCCCCGGTGATCCGGTTGTATCTTTCAATAAAAGGATTGCCTTCCTCCAGCAGGGTAAAAGCATTTGTCAGTACCTCACAGGCCTGAATCTCCTGCTTTCTTTCTTCCGCCGGAGCGTTTCCCCAAATCATAATTACCGCCGCCAGCACAAGCAGCAGCGCTGTTCCTCGCCTGATCACTTTGTTTCTCCCTTCGGTTTATCCCAAAAAGCATAAAGGAAAAGGCCCTGCAATGCAAGGCCTTTTCAATTCAGTTTCTTTGATCAGGGTTCGAGCAGTTCAGCTTCTTCCTCAACTTCAGCTTCTTCTTCGGGAACATAATCCGCCATATACGCGCCGATAATCGCCTGCGGCCAGGAAATGTTCTCACCGATGAAATAGTCATGAAGCACATTCGGATAGAAGTCGAAATACACATTGGAATACATCGGCAGCACCGGCAGCTGTTCCATAAAGCGTTTCTGGAACTCCAGCCACCTTTTGCAGTAGGTCAGCACGTCTTCCGGCTCGGTACGCCGCATGTCGACCGCCAGCTGCCACAGTTCATCATCTTCAAATCCGGATGTCTTCCAGACATGATGTCCGTCTTCCGTCTCAATGAAGTTCAGCGACGGATCATACAGAACATCGAAATTCGTTGCCAGGAAGAGGATATCGTATTCCGTCTCAGCCAGCCGGTAATACTCGTCCAGCAGCTTGCTGCCCTCGATCGCTTCCACTTTCAGGTCGATTCCGGCTGCTGCCAGGTTCTGAACCAGTGTCCCTTCCAGTTCCGCGCCGGCGGCGCTTCCCTGTCCGTAAGCAAGCGTCAGCTGCAGCGGTACCAGGCCGTCATCTGTCTTCTTATAGCGCACCTTGTCCGTTTCCGGATTAAAGGCTTCACCGTTTTCATTCAGGTTCCAGCCGGCGCCGTCCAGCAGCTCCGCTGCCTTTCCGGCATCCAGATCATAAGTCTCGATCTCATCCAGGCTCAGTTCTTTCCATTTTTCAATGGTCTTTTCGTATTCCTGCTTGGTCTTTGCGTCCGCGTTCTCATCAGGCTCTTTCACAGGATACTGCACGGTTCCGTTCAGCAGCAGGTACATCCACTGACCCACGCCGAAGTACCCCATGCCCTTCGTGCCGTAGCCGTCTATGGCCTTGAAGGTGATGGTGTCCCGGTCAGCCAGGTAGGCAATCGCCTGCCGCACAGCCAGTTCATCCAGCGGTTTCCGCTCTGTGTTAAAGCTCAGGAAGCTCAGACCGGTTCTGGCGTAGTTCGTGCCGGCCAGCATTTCATCTTCAGCCGTCATCATCAGGCATTCCGCAACCGTCTTAGCCTCACTCATCTTATTCATCAGCGTCACTTTGCCTTCTTTATAAGCCTGTATCATCTCTTCTGAAGGCATGGACAGCATAGTGATCTTTTTGATGCTCGGCTTCTGTCCCTTGCTGTTTCCCTTGTACTGCGGATTGATCTCAAACTTGGCCACGCCGTCCTCAAAGGAGGTCAGCACATACGCGCCGCTCATTACGGCAGGATGTGTCCGGTAGCCTGTTGCTTCATCCAGGATCGTTCCCTTCAGCAGGTCCGCCGTGAACACAGCTTCATCTCCCGCTTCCGCGTTGGTCAGGTATATACCGTCTCCGTCATCCGCCACCTTCACTCCCGGAGCAATTTCACTGATGGGATAAGGCACGCAGTCCAGAAGGCCCAGCTCGTAGAAGAAGGGCAGGTATGCCTTGTCGATCGTGATGTGCAGCAGGTTATCGCTCAGCACCTTTACGCCGGACAATTCCTTTGACTTGCCGCTGATATAGTCGTTATATCCGGCAATGTATTCCGGCTTGTGCACGGCGCCGCCGATTTCCGCCATCTCCGGCGCCATGGTCAGCAGGAAGGAGAAGGCATAGTCCCAGGCGGTGATCTGTGTTCCGTTGTTGTAATACAGGTCTTTGTACAAGGCAACAATAAAGGTCACGTCGCCGTTGTCTTCCGCCTGGATCGTCACTCCGCTCACAACGGAATCATCCGGGACGAAAACGCCCTCCTCAGTGTTCCACTCAACCAGGTTGTAGCCGTGGATCAGGTTCCGCACGTCCAGGTCGCTGCTGCCGTTCCCCCACAGGTTGGTGAAGAAGTTTCCGGTCAGCGGTGTCGTCACGGCCACCGTCAGTTCATCATAGTCATAAGTAATCTGCTGTGTCTCTTCCGCGGCAGGTTCTTCCGCAGCGGTTTCCGCCCAGGCGGAACATGCTGTCAGCACCATCATACAAGTCAGCAGCAATGCCAGCAGTTTTTTCATTCAGTCGTCCCCCTTTGTATACCGTTGAGCGTTGACAGTGAATGTTTTTTCCAATGGTTTTCTACTTCTCCGGCCGTGCCCCTCATTCCTTCCTTCCGGTTGGAAGAGAAGCACCGGCCGGATCCGTTTTGTTGTCCATCGGACGCGTTTTTCGGGTGTTTTTACTCGATGGTTTCGCCGGCATTCATGCTGCCCAGACCAATGCCCAGCGGTGTCACAAAGTCATCAATCGTGATCGTGTTCCTGGGTTCGATGTAGATAACCGTTACCATCACATCCCTTGCGGGCATTGTTCCGGTTACCTTCTGCTGCGATGCGTAGTAGCCTGCAATGTAGGGAGACTGTACGTCATAGTTGTCTCCGGCGTGGAGCACTTCCGTGTAGGTCTCCGCGGCTGTACGTCCGTTCTGGTAGACGTATTCGATCGTCAGCGTGTACTTGTCTTCCGTGGTGGGTTCGGGATCTTCACCGGGTGTCACGGGTACGTCGGGATTCTTCGGATCGGGGCTCTTACCGGTCGCGGTCGCCACGTTCAGGACCTCTCCGGCCTGGACATCTTCAGCGGTTACGGTGTAGCTGGTTTCGTATTCCTTCACCGCTCCGGGTACCATGTCGCCTTCGACCTTCCATTCATCACCGGTCAGTGCGTCTGTCACCGTGACGTCCTTGATCGTCAGGTTACCGTCGTTCTTCACCGTGATCTTGTAGGTGATGGTCTCGCCTTCCACATAGCCCTTCGGGTTCGCGGACTTGGAGGTCGTCACCTTTTCGATGGTGATGTGTCCGTTCGGATCTTCCGTCGGATCCTCAACATCAGCGTCATCATCCGGTTCAGGATTGTCGGGATCCTCGCTCTTGCCCTTTGCGGTGACGAAGTTCTTCACGGAGCCGGCCAGGATATCTGCCTCGGTCACAGTGTATTCCGCTTCGTATGTCTGTTCATCGCCGGGCTTCATGGTAGCGATTGTCCATTCATCACCGGTCAGTTCGTCTGTCACAGTCACATTTGTCAGCGTCAGGTTGCCGTCGTTCTTCACATTGATCTCATAGGTGATCTTCTCGTTCAGCACATAGGCCTTGCCGTCCGCAGGTGTGGAGGTAGTCTTCTTGGTCACCGTCAGGTGTCCGTTCGGATCTTCCGTCGGATCCTCAACATCGTCGCCACCATCCGGTTCAGGATTGTCAGGATCTTCGCTCGTACCCTTTGCGGTAACGAAGTTCTTCACAGAGCCTGCCAGGACGTCTTCCTCGGTCACAACATAGCTCGGTTTGAATACTTCGCTGGCACCGGGTTTAAGTTCTGTGATTGTCCATTCATCCCCGGTCTTTTCATCTGCCACCGTGATATCCGAGATCGTGATGTTGCCCTTGTTCTCCACGGAGATCTCGTAGGTGATTGTTTCACCCAGTACGTAGGCCTCGCCGTTCGCGGGATTGGAGGTTGTCTTCTTGGTTACCACCAGTTCGGTATGCGGTTCTTCAACATTAACCGATGCATCAGCGGTCCATTCTTTCTCTACAACCTTTGCCGTCACCGTATTGGTGAAACCTCTCGCCAGGATATCGGCTTCCGTGATGGTGTAGGTCGCGGTGGTTGTGATTTCTTCTCCGGGTTTAACACCTTCGAAGGTATCCTTGGCCAGGGTCACACCGGGGATTTCGGTCAGCTTGATTGTTACTGTGTCATCATAGATGTTCTTGACCCAGATATCGAAGCTTACCTCATCACCCAGCTGGTACAAAGTTTCATCCGCAGTCTTCTTCACCACCAGGTTGTCCGGTACATCCTCATCGGTTACGGTCAGTTTTCCGAGCACGGTCTTGATCTCATAGTTGGAAGCCTTGGTGCCTTCCTTCAGTTCATAAGTGAAGGTGTTGTCACTGGTGCCAACCAGAGTCTGGCTGCCGGTCACATCGTAATCCGCGCCTTCACCATCGACGAATCCGTCTCCGGTTTCCTTTACTTCGTCATTCGTCAGGGGCGTGCTGTCATACACCTTGGTATCGGTTGCGCTCGTCATGATGACTGTACGCTTGCTGATCTCCAGTGTGCCGTCCACGATCTTAAACTCGACGTTCGTGAAGTTCGTGCTGATGTTCGTGAAGTCAGCAGGCTTCAGTTCCATCGGATAGCTGCCGGCATCCGTTCCCTTGACAGTAGCGTCGCCCTTGAATTCGAAGTCCGCTTCGGTGTACAGCGTGTTGCTGATCTTGGTGACGGTATATCCGGTCACTGTCTTTTCATTGCCGTCATACTTTTCGCTGCCGCTGTTCTCTGTGATCGTCACAGTCACCTTATCGGTGATTGCGGTGATCGTCAGATCGCCTTCGGTCTTGGTGATGCTGTAGTTGCTGGCGATCGTGCCTTCCTTCAGATTGTAGCTGAAAGCATTCTTCACAGTGCCCTTGTCGGTAATCGTTCCGGAGAACTCGTAGGTCGCGCCTTCGCTTCCTACCCAGCCAGTCTCTACCGTCAGGCCGTTTTCGTTCTTGCCTTCAACCTCGTCATTCGTCAGCGCGCTGCCGTTATACTCACGGCTCTTGCTGCCACTCGTCAGTGTCACCGCCGCAGGTGTAATCGCCAGT
>JAGAAC010000160.1 GCA_017615475.1 Clostridia bacterium | reverse complement strand
TACTGCCCGTACTGCGGCACCGCACAGAAAGAGGACTATACGTCCTGCGAAAGCTGCGGCGCGGGACGGAAAAGGTAACAGCCGTATAAACCGCACAGGAGGAGAACAACATGAGGAGAAGGCCCTTTACCCCGAAAGAGGATATAGCCGGCGGCTCTATTATAGCTGTTGTTTCCATCTTTATGTTTGTAAAAACATTCACCGGGATGAAGGATAACTGGCAGCAGCCAATGGTATTCTCGATCCTGTTGGGGTTCTTTTCCATAGGCATGATTTACAGCGGATTCAACCGGCTGAAAAGAGAAAAAATGAAGAAAGCCGCGGAAAAAGCCGCTGAAGAGAAACCGCCGGTTTTGGATAAGCAGGTGATGACCGACCAGGTCCGGAAAGTACTCAATACTTTCCGGAAGAAGGAAGCTGTCCGGAACGTCGGCGTTTACAAAGATTATATCTACCGCTACGAGCAGCAGCTGCTGGCGCTGGAGCAGGATATTAATCAAAACTGTATCAGCGGAGCCGGGCATATATATGCGGATAATGACAGGTGTCTGGATAACGATCCGTTTATTGATGAGATCTACAAAACGGAGCGCATGCTTCACGACTACCTGCAGAAGGAGGCTCCGCGGCTGAAACAGCCGGCAGAACCGAGAATAGATTATTCGGCCATAGCCCAAATGGAAGTTGCCATCGACGGATCAAAGATCAGCAGCTATAAAGATTTCATCGACGTGGTCCAGAAGGAACTCCAGTTCCCCGTAGACTGCGGCGGCAGGGTGGACCGATACCTGGAGCAGATCCGGGATCTGTCCTGGCTGCCCTATAAGACGTATGTCTTTACAATCTTCAACAGCGCGGACCTGGAACGCCGGAATAATGGACTTCTGAAGCAGATTGTCAGTGATTTTGACAGGAACATCATCCCGTTCTGGCATCATCAGGTCGTGTATATTGTGGTCAACGGAGAACCGAAGAATGTCCACCTGAACCTGATTGATGGTGCAGATCATCGAACCCTGACGCCGCTGGAATGCTATATCATTGACGCGCTGGCTTCGGAACTGGAGAAGAATCAAAGTCCGCACAGCGACCTGCTCCGGAAAGAGAATATTGTCTCGAAAGAGAGCACTCCCTATTATTCTTATCTGTTCCTGCCGAGAACCATTGAATACTCTGTGGGAAAACCGGGTAACAGCTATATGGATCTGGAAGTATCACTGGATCAGGGTTATCCTGTCGAGGTAATTCTGTTTGAAAGATGCAGAACTTTCTCCATGATTGAGATCTATATGGCGGATTCCAGCGAGATCCCGGAGAATCCGGTGATAATGGGACACAAAAGGTGTTTTTCCAAAGGTTGAAGGCACCTTCGAAAAGACCAGCTATGAAAAGACTGATCGGGTTTTCAATATCAGAAAATAAGGAAACGGGGAAAGCAATCTATGATGAAGCTGAATCCGGCACATGTATTTGATGAGAAGATCCGGAGAAAGAATATAATAATACGCATTGTGATTACTCTGCTTCTGACGATTTTCCTGTGGAAAGTGTTTGTTTTTATTGTTTCTGATAAAAATGAAATATTGCTGCCTGGAGATGCAAAACTGAACGGCAGCATGAACTTTGAGGAAGCAGATCGAAAAATGCAGGAAGCCGGATTTGTACCATTCTCTGAAATATTCGAAAACACAGATGGACCTTATCGCTGGTACAAAGGCGTGGATATTTATGGCCATACACCATATTTCAGTGCCATGGGCGTTGCGGAAAATAATAAGCAGCAATGGGCACAAATTATCCATTTTTTTCAGGAACCAGAATCAACAGATATGAAAAACCCTGGAAAGATTATAACGGACATTAAAGAAAAGCTGACAGAGAGTATAGGAATGGCACCGACCTGGAATGATGAATCTGGGGCAAAATGCTGGGAGTGGGAACTGACAATTGGGCTTAAGGTGGTGCTGTTTTATAGTGTACCAAATGACCTGGCAGCTTTGACATATGGATATTTTTAATTGCTGGCGACACCTGCCGCAATCTGCCGCAATCTGCCGCGGAATGCCGCTATATACCAATCCAAATAGAATCCAAAAGAGAATAGAATACGAATCCAACTGCACTGAACGGGGACTCTGTCGGAGCCCCTTGTTTCATTGCCGCAATCCTTTCTGATCTCTGCTTGCCTCTTTCAGCAGCATTCATGTCCACATTTATAGGGGATTTTGAGTTAAATCCGTATGTCCGGTTTACGGGAAGTATTGTACAGTGACCGGGCAGTGACCCGGCAGCAGGTGTACAGCAGACCGGCAGTAAGCCGGCAGTATACCGGCAGTAAAAGAAAGTGAGAATCCAGTACCCGTACACTTGAAATACAGCAGGGTCGGGGCTTAAGATTATACTGGAATCAGATGTTTTCTTTATAAAACCGAATAAGGAGGCCGTAAAATGCCAAACAGAATTCTGAAGGAATGTATCCTGACAGATAAGAAATACAATATGCTTTCTTTGATGGAAGAATCGATCTATCACCGCCTGCTTGTAAGTGTGGATGATTACGGCGTTTTATATGCGGATCCGACACTGCTGTCCCGAATCCTGTTTCCCCGAAAACCTGAAATCGACGGGGAGGCGGTCAGGAAGGGCCTGAAGCATATGGAAAAACTGGGGCTGATCTGCTGCTATACAGCAGACGGAGAGGAATTCCTGAAAATCTGTTCCTGGGAAAAAGACCAGCGGCTGCGGAATACCAGGCATAAATTTCCGATGCCTGAGCAGGCGGATCAGGCGGAGCCGGCTGAACCGGTCCAAGAACAGCCTGCCGGAGAACCGGAAATGCCGGCGGAAGATACAGCTGATATTGCTGAACCGCAGGAGAGACCTGAGGTGAAGGAACTGCCGGTGGCGGAAATTCCTTTGAATGACAATACGGCCTACGGCGTTACCCGGGAAGAGGCGGAGGAATACTCCCGATTGTATCCTGCGGTCGATGTGGTCCAGGAACTGCGGAACATGCGGGGATGGAGCCTCTCCAATCCCCAGAAACGGAAAACCCGGAGCGGGGTAAAAAAGTTTATCAACAACTGGCTGGCCCGGGCACAGAACGATGGCGGAAGCAATCCACGCTTTGGCCCAAAGGCTGTTCCGGCTAATCCGTTCCTGAGCATCCTGAAGGAAGAAGCACCCAATGAAGGCGGGCAAGCGGAGCCAGCCGTTTTTTAATGAGCGGAAGGGAGAATGATTTCGGTGAATATGGAGGAAACAAACCAGATCCTTGCGTCCATTACGGCGATCTATCCGGCTTTTGTGCGGGACAGGGATGCCAGGACCCTGGTAAAGGTTTGGCAGCAGGTCTTCAACGCCACACCCTATCAGCTGGTGAACCAGGCTCTGATGGCATATATTGCTACGGATACAAAGGGATTTCCGCCAACTCCCGGCGCGCTGAATATGTGGATCGCAAAAACAAAGCAGCTTAACAGTCCGACGGAAAATGAGGCCTGGGCATTGGTATACCGGGCCATTTCCCGCGGGTTATATAACAGCAGGGAGGAATATGAGAAGCTTCCTCCCGATATCCGTGAGATTGTCGGCAGCTCCCGTATGCTCCATGAATGGGCACAGATGGACAGCGGTGAGGTCAATACCATCATTGCAGCCGGATTCAAGCGTTCCTGGCGCGCACGCCAGGAACTGAAACAGGAATTGCTGCCGCTGGCAGGCATTCTGCAGATGCGTTTGAGAGAAGGAAATGAGTGAGGCCAAGAAAAAACGCCTTCCGGATTTCCGGAAGGCGTTGATTCATCTGTGGATCACACACCGAAGAGAGGCGTGGAATAATAGCGCTCGGCGGTATCGGGGAGAACTGTGACCACGGTTTTGCCCGGACCGAGTTTTTTGGCAAGCTTCAGGGCGGCGGCCACGTTGGTGCCGCTGGAGATACCGCAGACGAGGCCTTCCTCTTTGGCAAGGCGGCGGGCGGTTTCCAGGGCTTCCGCGTCGGT
>JAGAAC010000159.1 GCA_017615475.1 Clostridia bacterium | reverse complement strand
GATGCCCGTCAAAATGGATGACGGACAGGACTATGTTTCAGAATTCAGGCTGCTGGATGACGGTTCCCTGATGGAGATCATGAAAGTAAACGGCGGAACCCTCGTACGGGTTTACGTTCGTCATAACCCTTGACAGATTGGTATATGGAATAAATCCATGTCTCATCAGTATGATCAGCCCCCCACTGCCCAGGAGGAAAAAGTGATGGACAAGAAAACAACCATCGAAGCCCTTGCCCGGGAAGCGTACGAAAAAGGCGGTTTCAACGGTGCCTGGCTCTACGCCGAGAACGACAAAATCGTATCCAAAGGTGCTTTCGGCTGGCGCGATGCAGATAACAAACTGTCAATGCAGGAGGACACCATCTTCGAGATGGCCTCCGTCACCAAGATGTTTACGGCAGCGGCAGTCATGCTGCTTGTTCGTGAAGGTAAGCTGAGCCTGGATGAGGAGTACACGAAACTCTTCCCCGAGTTTCCATACCCGGGCGTTACGCTCAGGCACCTTCTGACCCACACGAGTGGCATTCCCGATTATGACGTGGAGGAACTGGTCGCCCCCGTTCTAAAGGAAGAAAAAAGGATTCCACCCTGCAGCGAAGTGATCCGCCTGATCAGCGAAAGCGACGAGGAACCCGTCGGCGCTCCGGGCGAAGCGTTCTGCTACTCCGATATCGGCTACACACTGCTTGCCAACGCGGTGGAAAAAGCTTCCGGCGTCCGGTTTGAGGATTACCTGAAGAAGAACATTTTTGAGCCTGCCGGCATGAAGGATTCCGGTATTTACCATACCCGCAGGGACGGGAGGCCTTCCGACCGCTTTGCCCGGAACATGGTGCTGGAAGACGACGGCAGCCTGGTTCCTTCCGACCTTTCGGAGGAAACGGCCCCCTATGTTGTCGGTTCTGACGGCCTGAACGGCTGCGACTACCTCTACACCACCATCTTTGACATGTTTGCCTGGGACAGGGCGCTGCGGGAAGGAACCGTTCTGACCCGTGAAGAGCAGCAGGTCATGTACACCCCGGGCCGGCTTAACAACGGCGAAGCCGCAGGCGCTGATGAGGATGACGACGGCTACGCCTTTGGCTGGGGAGTCAAAAACGATCCGGGCTTCGGCCTGATCGCCAGCCACAGCGGCGGTATGCCGGGGCTGGCCACCTGGTTTGAGCGTTTCGTCGACGCGAACCGGGTGCTGGTGTTTATGAGCTGCCGCGACCATACGGACGCCAGGGCTCACTGGAGCTTCGAAGCGGCCCTGGAAGCAATCGCAAGGGATAAGGAGCCCAAGCCCATCGCGTGCCTTGAGGACATCATAGTCAGGGATCCTGACAAGTCCTGTTGGGAAAGCTTCTGCGGCAAATACGAGCATCCGGAGGACAACGATTTCATCATCGATGAGGTCTATATGAAGGACGGCGATCTTTACGCAAACGCCATCGATGACGAGGGAGACGATTTTACATTTAAACTCTATCCCATCGGGGAAAACGAGTTCGGCCGGAAGCGCGGCATGCTCGACTTGAAATTCGGCGACGGCTGCCTGATGTTTGACGACCTCATCTGCAAAAAGCTGTAAGCTGCTGCCCGATCATCAGGGTTCCCTTCAGGGAGCCCTGTTTTCTTTATCATTCTTCGGCTTAAATCATAAAATGCAGAAACCCATGGAACTTTTTCCGGTTTTCAGCGTCTGAATAAGTGCAGCCGGAAAGGCCGCAGGAAAGGAAGAAAAGAAAATGAAAAAACTGATTGCCCTGATCCTGACAATCCTGATGATGATTACCGCCGCGTCCGCGGAAGAAAGCCTGAGCGGCGGATGGACGCCCTCCGCGGATCCCGCCGTAACTGAAGAACTCCAGGCGCTTTTTGACAAGGGAACGGAAACCCTGACCGGCATCGGCTATGTCCCGGTCGCCTATCTGGGAAGCCAGGTTGTCGCCGGAACCAATCATGCATTCCTGTGCCGGGCCGTCACAGCCTATCCGGGTTCCCTGGAAACCGATCCGGCCTACGCCATGGTTTACCTGTATGAGGACCTCTCCGGCCGGGTATCCATCCTGAGTATCGCGGACTTCGACATCGGTTCCCTCTGCACTTACTGACACTCTCACTCCTTTTTACACTTGGGGCGGTATTCATCCCTGCTGGCCGGGGAGGATAGCCGCCCCGTTTTTTGTCCTGCGGATTCCTCCCGTGCACCTTACCCTTCTTTTTTGCATTTCACCCCGCAAACCGTTGAGTTTCATCCTTTCCCGGGATTATCCTCTGTCCGGACAATGAAAAGGAGGAAATCCCGATGAAGAAACTGTATGAGAAAAACGAACTGACCTTTGCCCTGGTATGGATCGCGGTCTATGTGGCAGGAACATCCCTGGCGGAAACCCTGAACGAAACCTTGGGCGTTTTCAAGCTTTTTTCCGTGGTCTTCCATATCGTCCTGGCAGTCATCCTGTTTCTGTGGGTCAGAAGAAACGGCCTGACCGAAAAGTACGGCCTGTTCCTGCCCCGCTACCGTCTTGCGGAAGCCTGGTTCTTCCTGCCGCTGGCGCTCGTCTGCCTGTATAAAGTCTGTTTCAGCCCGGCCCTGCGTTTCTCCCCTGCCGAAGCGGCGCTCTATGGAATCAGCATGCTGTGCGTGGGTTTCCTGGAAGAGCTCATCTTCCGCGGCTTCCTGTTCCGGGCAATCGAAAAGCAGAATCTTTCAAAGGCCGTTGTGATCTCCTCGGTCACCTTCGGCATCGGCCATATCGTAAACCTGCTGAACGGACAGGATCTCCTGGATACCGTCAGCCAGATCCTGTTCGCCGTGATTGTAGGCTTCGCGCTGGTAATCCTGTTTCATAAGGGAAAGAGCCTGGTTCCCTGCATTGTCTTCCATGGCATTTTCAACGCCCTGTCCGTTATCACGAACGACGAAGCTTTGTACAATGCCCTCGGCGGTCCGGTTTTCACTGCGGTGATTCTGGTTGCCGCCAGCGCCGTCCTGCTGGGCGGTTATTCCCTGTGGAACCTGAAACACCTGAAGGGCTGACCTCTGCGTTTGCGGTTCCGGGCCTGCTCTGTTATACTGTTTGCAAACCTTCCCATATAAAAGGGGCAGACAAATGAAACTGGAAATCAAAAAGGTTCCGGAAAGCGAACCCGAACTGGTGGAGATCCGTTATCACTGGATCACAGAGGAGAT
>JAGAAC010000158.1 GCA_017615475.1 Clostridia bacterium | reverse complement strand
GCGTCAGTCCCAGCAGCACCACAGCCATGGCAGCCGCACCGTTGATATCGTAGGTACCGCCGGTAATCCGCAGGTAGATGGTGGTTGCCAGCGTATCATAGCTTCCGCCGATGATCATCGGGTTGGCAAAGTCCGCCACAGATTCGATGAAGGTCACCAGAAACGCGTTTCCGAGTCCGGGAAGCAGCAGCGGCAGCGTCACCGTGGTAAACACTTTCCACCGGCTGGCGCCCATGTCCCGGGATGCTTCTTCCATGGAGGGATCAATGTTCTTCAGCAGCCCCTTCAGCATCAGGTAGACCACCGGGAAGAAGGTCAGCGTCTGTACGATCACGATACCCCATAGTCCGTAGATATCGGAGTCATAGATTCCGAGGAGTTTCCGGGTAATCAGGCCGCTGCGGCCAAAGAGCAGCATCATGGAAAGGGACAGCACAAACGGCGGGGATACTACCGGCAGCAGGGAAACAACGTCAAACAGTTTTTTCGTCATCCTGCTGCGGATACGGACGTAAACGTCCACATAGGCAAACAGCAGGCCGATCAGCAGCGATCCGAAACCTGTCAGGCAGCCCAGCAGCAGAGTATTCCGCAGTGCGTTGTTGAAGGTGTAATCGCTGAAGATCCGCGGGAAAGCGTCCAGCGTCCAGTTGTCCTCATGCAGCTGGATGCACAGGTCGCTCATCTCGATCCCGTCCATCTTCTTGATGACCCGGCCATTCTTCTTGAATGTCTGAGGTGTCTCCTGTACCGTTGTGAGCTGGTCCACGGCAATATAAACTGCCTTATCCTTGCTGTTCACGGTTTTGAGATAGAGGGTTTTCCCCTGTTCAACGTCGCTCATGGTTGCCCGTGCGGCAAACAATCCTGTTGAACTGTACAGCGGAACTATTTTTTCACTGACTCCCTCCGTCGGCGATGTCAGTATTACGCAGACAGGAGAACGGTTATCGCTTATTTCCTCCCCTTTTTCGGATACATAGACGATCTTCTCGCCATTCACCAGCGGCTCCACGGAATACAGTCGTGTTTCCCTTTCCAGCACGCTGTCCGTCAGCAGCATAACAAGTGGATAGAGAATAAAAAGAGCCAGGAAGATAATTAGTGCAATAATGGTGATCACCAGGACCGGATCGCCGAAGAATTTCTTCCGGTCCAGGCTTGCGCTCTGGCTTCGGGCCACAGGCACTCATCCCTTTCCTAATCTTTCTCTGTATTGTTCTGAAAAGGGGACGGGGCAAATGCCTCGTCCCCTGTTGTGATTAACGGATCGGGATTACTCGGTCTTGAAACGGTCGTCCGCTTCAGCACCGGCTTCCTTCAGAGCGTTGAAGTATTCTTCCACATACTTGGAAGTATTTTCCTTCGCATCATCAAAATCATAATCGATGGTCTTGGTGGGATCCAGCTCCGGGAAGGCTGCCAGAGCGGCAGGCATCTCAGCGTTGTCGATCACCAGGAACTGATAGCTGCCCGCGTCGTCCGCCAGCTCCACGCAGTCGGGAGACAGGGCAAACTCGATCCACAGCTTGGCGGCATTGGGATGGGCAGCACCTTCGAAAATCGCAGTGGAGCCGACCTCATAGGCTGTGCCGTCTTCGGGGATAATCAGGCCGATGTTGTCATAGCCCTGCAGAATCTGGTACACACCGTCATGCAGGAAACCGATGCCGATAACGCATTCTCCGGGGCCAACCTTCTTGGAGGGGCCGGAACCGCTCTTGGTATACTGGGCGATATTCTTGTCCAGTTCCACAAGGTATTTCAGAGCTTCGTCATGGCCCTTGATCTGGACCAGGGTGTTGATTACCAGTTTGGCTGTGCCGGCGGTGTTCGGGTTGGACAGCCAGATCAGGCCCTTATATTCAGGCTTCAGCAGGTCGTCCCAGGTTTTGGGAGCTTCCAGGTTCAGGCGGGTCAGCTCTTCCTTGTTGACCATGAAGCCCAGAATGCCCTGGTAAATGCCGTACCAGCGTCCTTCCGGATCCCTGTAATAGGGCTTCAGCAGGTGGGATGCGTTCTGCGCCTCATAGGCTTCCAGCAGGCCGGCGTTGGCAGCTTCGTTATAGGGATCGTTCGTGCCGCCGAACCAGACGTCGCCGGAAGGAGTTCCCTTCTCTTCCGCGATCTTCATCTGAACCTCACCGGTGCTCAGACGCTGGTAGCTGACTTCGATGTCATACAGTTCTTCGAATTTCTTGCAGGCTGCGATCAGATAGGACTCTTCGCAGGAGCCGTAGACAATCAGTTCGCCTTCATCCTGGGCTGCGGCGATCAGTTCATCCATTCCGCCCTCCGCGAACGCGGATACGATGCCAAGCATCATAGCAAGTGCAAGTAACAGAGCCATCAGTTTTTTCATAGAATAGATCCTCCTTATTATCCTATTCGCCGCGATGGCGCGCGGCGGAATATACACCAAAAATAAACCAAAACAAATCAAAATACGGATCTCGTTCATATCCGGATATTTTGTTTCTTTTATGTTTTTATCTTAACATCGGCGAATCTCTCTGTCAAGCAGGGAAGCGCTTACTTCTCGTCCTCCCAGCCCAGGGTAAAATACCACTCCGAAGGCTGGATATATTGAAAATTCGGGGCAAATTCCACATCAAAGCCCTGGTTCAGGTAAATTTCCTGAAACAGTTCACGATGCTGGACCACATAGTGCTGAGGCGGAAAAACAATCTTCACGGATTTTTCTCCCAGCTTCACCGCTTTGCGGATCTCCTCGTTGATTTTTCCGCAGTACCAGATACAGCGCAGGGATCTGCTTCCCCGCCCGGACTTTCTGCTT
>JAGAAC010000157.1 GCA_017615475.1 Clostridia bacterium | reverse complement strand
GAAAAGCTGAAATCCTGGAGCGAAGGGAATGTGCGGGAGGGCTTTGACAAGAATCCGCCTGAGCTGCAGAAAACCCGGGACCAGAAGGATCAGGACTGGGAATTTACCCTGAAAATGTACCTGATCATCAAGGACCTGCTCAACGGCAATCCGAACCTGCCCTCCGGCTGCGAGGAGGAGGCAGTGGGCCACAACGCCATCGCCGGCGGTTTCCAGGGCCAGCGCCAGTGGACGGATTTCTATCCCAACTGTGACTTCCCGGAAGCCATGCTGAACACCAGCTTCGACCATAACGGTGCCCGGGAGCCCTATGTCTTCGCCACGGAAAACGATGTGCTCAACGGCCTGGGCATGCTGTTCATGAAACTGCTGACCAACCGGGCCCAGATGTTTGCGGACGTCCGCACCTTCTGGAGTCCTGAAGCTGTCAAACGCTGCACAGGCTATGACGTGGAAGGCGCCGCGAAGGAAAACGGCGGCTTCATCCACCTGATCAACTCCGGGGCCTGCTGCCTGGACGCCAACGGCCGGGCCGTGGATGAAAACGGCACCCGGCTCATGAAGCCCTGGTATGATGTCACCGAAGCCGATCAGAAAGCCATCATGGAAAACACCACCTGGAACTATGCGGACCTGGGCTACTTCCGGGGCGGCGGCTATTCCAGCCGTTTTGTCACAGACTGTGAAATGCCCGCCACCATGATCCGCCTGAACCTGGTGGACGGCCTGGGTCCGATGCTGCAGATTGCCGAAGGCTGGACCGTAAATCTTCCGGATAAGGTCACCGATATTCTCTGGAAGCGGACGGACTACACCTGGCCCTGCACCTGGTTCACCCCGCGCTGCAACGGACAGGAAGGCA
This sequence comes from Clostridia bacterium, assembly GCA_017615475.1. GTDB lineage: Bacteria > Bacillota > Clostridia > Christensenellales > Aristaeellaceae > Aristaeella. The sequence continues at coordinate 2,310 of JAGAAC010000157.1, read as the reverse complement.
GCCCCTTCCGCAGCGCCTACGACGTCATGAACTGCTGGGGCGCCAATCACGGTGCCATCAGCTACGGCCACATCGGTGCGGACCTGATCACCCTGTGTTCCATGCTCCGCATCCCCGTGGCCATGCATAACGTCCCGGTTGCGGATATCTTCCGTCCGGCGGCCTGGAATGCTTTCGGCATGGACAAGGAAGGCGCCGATTACCGTGCCTGCGCCGCCTACGGCCCATTCTATAAAAAATAAATGCTCCGGCAGGAGAAAAGCACCGCTGTACAGTGCTTTTCTCTTTTTTCATATATTCAGAAAAACAGCTGTCCTGTGCGCAGGACAGCTGTTTTCTCCGTCATTATTCATTATTCATTTTTCAGTATTCATTATTCATTCTGCATAATGCCTTAAGCATTATGCAGATACCCTTCCCTCGGCGTCAGCCCGAATCTCTCCGCCAGTCCCTGCAGGATCTCATCCGATATGGTATTGACCCTCGGCAGGCCTGCGATCTTCATATAGACCTCCGCTGCCTTTTCCACGGTCTCAATCAGGCCGAAGGCTTCATCCAGCGTGCTTCCCACGGCGGACAGGCCGTGCTGGCTCCAGATCACCAGGCGGGCCGTCTTCATCTTTTCCGCCGTGTCCATTCCCAGCTGGTTAGTGCCGCACACAACGCAGGGAAGGATATTTACCCCTTCGGGGAATACCACAATGCATTCCGTGCACATCTGCCACAGGGTACGGGTAAAGGCCCGCTCGTCCAGCTCGTGCACATACGTCATCGCCAGCAGGTTGGTCGGATGGCAGTGCATATAGATCCGGTTCTCCGGGTTCACCCGCAGGCGGGCCGCATGGGTCATCATATGGGCAGGGAATTCACTGGTAAATGTCCCGCCGTCCGTAAATCCCCACAGGAGTTCCGCCACATCCCCGGACGCCGCGATCCGGACCAGCCCCAGGTTGACGGAAGGCGCGTACTGCACGTTTTTGAAGTACTTGCCCGTGCCGGTCACCAGGAAATATTTACCCGCCAGTTCAGGTGCCGGGAAGCCGGTCGGGATCCGGCGGATCACCCGGTCCGGATCCAGGCATTTCGCCACCTGCTCCTCGTCCACCAGCATGCTCACATTGCCGCCGTTCCGCTCATCCCAGCCATGGTTGTACATGTTTGTCAGCGTCCTGATCATCTCGATCATCCACGGCTCAAACAAGATATTCCTTTTCACTGTCATGCCTCCTGCCTGTCTGCCTCAATCTGGACTTTGATATTCCCCGCCGCCGTTGCCTCCATGGGAAGAGCGATCACCCACTTCCCGGTGGTCTTTGCGGTCAGCCTGTTCAGGTAATTGTTCTTTGCTCCGCCGCCCACAATATACAGCTTGCTGCAGCGGATTCCCGTGCCCGCTTCCATTGTCCGCACTGCCCGGCCGTAGGTGTCCGCCAGGGAGCGGTACGCGCACCGGAAATAGCCCGCCGTGCTCTCCGGCTTTTCCGTCAGCTTCGCGTCAAAGGCTTCCTTCATGCTCACCGGTGCCAGGAAATCCGGATCCTCCGCGTCCACAAGCCCGTCAAAGGAATCCTGTTCCGCCTCCGCCGTGATCTCGTTCCAGGGCTTCCCGGGACACAGCTCCTCCCGCAGGCGGTTCGCCAGCCACATCCCGATGATATTCTTCAGGTACAGGCTGCATCCCACGCCGCCCTCGTTGGAATAGTCCGCTTCCATGCTCTTCCGGTCTGTCAGCGGGGACTGGATCTTCATTCCCAGGAGGCTCCAGGTTCCGGAGGACAGGAACAGTTCATTCCCTTCCATGGGTATCGCTTCCACCGCGCTTGCCGTGTCATGCGTTGCGCAGAGCACCGCCTTCATTCCCCGGTAGGCCCCGATAACGGTTCCCGGCTTCCGCAGCTTCGGAAACAGGCGCCGCGGGAAATCCAGGGCATCCAGGATCGCGGGATCATATTCCCCGGTCTTCGCGTTCACCATTCCGCCGGTGGTCGCCTCCGTATACTCATGGGCTTTTCCGCCGCACAGCCGGTACATCAGATAGGACGGCATCGGCAGGAATCCGTCTGCTTCCTCCAGCCTTCCCGCCGTCTTGTCCGCGTACAGCTGGTAGATCGTATTGAAGGGCTGATGCTGGATGCCGGTCCGCCGGTACAGCTCCTCAAAGGGCATCCGCCGGTGCACTTCCGGTATGGCAGCTGCCGTGCGGCCGTCCCGGTAGGCATAGCAGGGCAGGATCTCCCTGTCCCCCTTCATCAGCACGTAATCCACACCCCATGTGTCCACGGAGAAGCTGATAATGTCCGGAAAACGCAT
>JAGAAC010000156.1 GCA_017615475.1 Clostridia bacterium | reverse complement strand
GGCAGAGCATTTGCTCCGCCTTCTGTAAAAAGTATTCATAATTCTGCATTCTGCATTCTGAATTCTGCATTGTAAAAACTGAATTCCATTCAGTTTTTACTTGTGTCCGTTCGGAGCGTGCTCCCAGGCGTACTGGATGGCCGCTTCGTGACCGCTGTCCACCTTGTTGCTGTTGTGTGTCTTACTGTTGGTAAAGTGGATACAGACCTGACCCTTCATGTCATTGTTGGGGATTGTATCACCAGCGGGATAACCGTGCGGAATACCGAACAGCGAGCAGGCGAAGGTGCGGGATCCGATGGTGACCAGCAGCGGACGGCGCTGGTACAGGTTCTTATCTTCAATCTCCTGGGCGGTACTGACGCCGTAACATTTGCACAGTCGCGCGGTGTCAGCTGCAGTCAGCGGTTCCACGTCGGCGTGGTTGCCGCCGGACCAGCGGTGTGCCCACCAGACATAACCGGTCTTCACGTCGTAGACCTTGTAGTTGCTGCCTTTAGCCCACAGTTCATTGATGCCGCCTGTATACCAGTCGATCTTTTCTGCCGGGTACAGGGTCATGGTCAGGTTGCTTGTATCCGCGGCGCCGATAGGCACGGTGTTGAACAGCTTATGCTGGGTTGCGGCACCGGCAATACCGTCTGCGGTCAGGCCCTTGGCCTTCTGGAAGGCCTTTACGGCGCTGGCAACGGCGGTGGTGTACTTGTTGGTGACAGTTCCGGTGAAATAACCCTGGTTCTTCAGTTCGGTGACCAGGTTCCGGACGGCGTCACCGGTGGAACCGGTTTTCAGCGTGGTATAGGAAGCTTCCGTCTGGCTGCTGCTGCCCGGGGCCGGGGTCGTTCCGGGTGCCGGGGTCGGGGTGGCGATGGCTGTGCCGTCAGCGTTGCACAGATTCACATAGGTTCCGTGCAGGTAGCCGTAGCCCAGGGTCGAATGCTTGACCCGGTACCAGAGGACACCCTTGACCTTTGTCGGTTCTCCGAAGTAAGGAAGGACAACGTTCTTATCCACCCGGCCGATGGTGTCGGTATAGCCGGCCTTTTTCCGCAGGTTCACGCCGCCGGAATTGGTTTTCACGTAACCGGTGGGCTGTTCTTCCGCGGGAGCGGCGGTGGGGGTCGGTGTTTCTGTTCCGGCGGCGGGGGTTACGGTGGGTGTGGCAGCCGGGGGATTGACAACCTTGACCATATCACCGCGCAGGTAGCCGCGGTTTACGCCGTCCTGGACAAAATACCAGGTGTAGCCGTTCTTCTGGACCGGCTCCAGCAGGTAAGGCAGGGTGACGTTTTTCTTGATCTGCTTGATGACTGTGCCGTTGATGGTGGCACGGAGGTTTACACCGCCCTTGATGGTCTGCACCCAGCCGATACCGTCCGGATTAATCACGGCGGTGGGTTCGGGCGTGGCGGTCGGAGCGGCGGGATCAGCGCTTCCGATCAGCTTCGCGCAGTCGCTGCGGACGTAGTAGGTCTTACCGTCCTTGGAAACGGGATACCAGGTAAACCCTCCCTGGCTTACGGAGTTTCCGGCGACAGGCAGCGTGCTGCCCTTTCCGAGCCAGTCGTTCTTGTCATCATAGTTTCCGCCGGGGCTGACACGCAGGTGGCAGCTGGTCAGCTGGAGCTGTACATAGTTGTAGACTGCGGGGGTTGCCGCCGCGGGAGTCGGTGTTTCAGCTGCGGGAACTGGGGTCGGGGTGGCCGTAGGCGCGGCGGGTGCCGCATTCGTATCGGTAAACGGTGATACACAGTCATTCCGGACGTAATAGGTCTTTCCGTCCTTTGAAACGGGATACCAGGTATAACCGCCCTGCTTTACAGGGGCTCCGGCCAGGGGCAGGACGCTGCCTTTTCCGAGCCAGTCGTTCTTGTCGTCATATTCTCCGCCGGGGCTGACCCGCATATGGCAGCTGCTCAGCGTCAGCTTCACATGGGTATAGGTAAAGTTGGCCGCGGAAGAAGCGCTGGATGCGGGAACCGGGGTGGAGGCATTGGAAGCCGGTACGGGCGTGGCTGTGACGACCGTGGAGCTTCCGTTGGCAGGACCGCCGCTGATGATGGAGATAAAGTCACTCATGATATAGCCGACGGTTCCGTTGTATTTGACTTTATAGAAGGTACCGGATCCTGCGCCGCGGATAGACGGGATGGTCAGCAGTTCCACCTGGGTGTTGCGGTCCAGGCGTTCGATGCTGTGATACCCGGTGCCGGGGCCTTCCCGGAAATTGGTACCGCCCGCGGTAACCGAACCGATGGAACCGGCGATGGCAGGCAGGTCCTGACTTCTGCCGGCAGGTGCGGGTGTCGGTGTCGGGGTCGGATCCGCGCCGTTGGAAGCAGGAACGGGGGTCGGCGTGGAGACACTGTTCCCCGCGTTATACTGGGAGATCTCCGCGGCAGTCAGCTCACGCATGAAATCGCCGTGGATATAGCCGGTATAGGTGTTGCTGTTTTTACGGGCCGGATCGGTAGTCCGAACCTTATACCAGTGAATCTTCTGCGCTGTCTTGTCACCCAGGATCTCGCAAACATGATTGGCCGGCAGTTCAAAAGCGATCTTCTGGTCGGTTCCGGCGCCGTAGCGCAGGTTCACCTTATCCAGCGTGATGCCCATACGAACATTTTCGGCATAGGCAGAGACCCGGCTGCCGGTTGCGGCAGGGATCAGCGTGATCAGCATGCTCAGCGCCAAAGCAACACAAAGCAGGCGGCGGCGATACATGGTCATGAATGGTTCACCTCTGTAAATTCATCAGTCTTCGGTACACAAACATAGGTATCCAAAGATACAGAATCATTCTATTACGGAAATGTTACGGTGTCAATTAGAAAATTCACAATTCACAATTCATAATTCATAATTTTTTGTGATGAATCAAAATGAAATCCGGAAAACATACACAGGGCATTCCCCGGATTCTTTCGGATCAGATGGCTGAAAAACAATGATATAAAAGGTTTCAGATGATGACCTGCGTGCCCGGACTGGTCAATATGATTATGAATTACGAATTGTGAATTATGAATTACAAAAAAATGGCGGAAGCATCGCTTCCGCACATTTTTTATTTGACTACAATGTTCACGATCCGGCCCTTGACGTAAATCTCCTTGACGATGGTCTTGCCATCGATGAAGGACTGGACGTTCTTCATGGCGTGGGCTTTCTCCAGCACGCTGTCCTGTTCCTCGTTCACGCCGATTTCCACGGTGGCCCGGACCTTTCCGTTCACCTGTACGGGGATCTGGATCGTGTCTTCCTTGATCTTTTCCTCGTCCCAGACGGGCCAGGGCTCATAGGCGATGGTGTCCTCATGGCCGAGCAGGTTCCACATTTCCTCACCGATGTGGGGGCAGATGCAGCTGAGCATCTTCACAAAGGATTCGGCATAGGCCTTCGGGCAGGTGCCGTTCTTGTAGCAGGCATTCACGAAGATCATCATCTGGCTGATGGCGGTATTGAAGCCCAGGGATTCGAAGTCTCCGCTGACCTTTTTTACGGTCTGGTGGAAGACCCGGTCCAGGGCACCATCGTTTTCTGCGGTGATGTTCTCTTCATTCATGAAGAAGGTCCAGACCCGGTTCAGGAACTTCCGGGCGCCTTCCACACCCTGGGGGCTCCAGGGCTTGGAAACTTCCAGCGGGCCCATGAACATTTCATAAAGCCGCAGGGTGTCCGCGCCGTACTTCTCCACGATGTCGCTGGGGTTAACCACATACTTGGGGAAGCGTTTTCCCATCTTGATGCCGTTCTCACCCAGGATCATGCCCTGGTGTACCAGCTTTTTGAAGGGCTCCTTGACGGGGCTCAGGCCCTTGTCATACAGGTAGCGGTTCCAGATCCGGCTGTACATCAGGTGGCCGACGGCATGTTCCGGTCCGCCGATATACAGGTCGACCGGCAGCCAGTGCTCCAGCAGTTTGTAGTCCGCAAACTCCTTGTCGTTGTGCGGATCAATATAGCGCATATAGTACCAGCTGCTGCCGGCGGAGCCGGGCATGGTGCTGGTTTCCCGCAGGCCCTTTACACCGTTTTTATCATAGTGTTTCCACTCTTCGGCGTTTTCCAGGGGCGCCTTGCCGTTTTTGCCCTTATAGTCTTCCAGCTCAGGCAGTACGAGCGGCAGCTCGTCGTCCGGCAGGGGGTAGATCTTTCCGTCTTCGGTATGCACCACCGGTACGGGTTCACCCCAGTAGCGCTGGCGGGCAAAGATCCATTCACGGAAGTGGTAGTTGACGGTGCGCTTGGCCACGCCCATCTTTTCCAGCTTCGCGGTGATGGCTTCCTTGGCTTCTTCCACGGTCAGGCCGGTGAACTCCTCGCTGTTGATCAGCTTGCAGCCCTTGCCCAGGTAGTCCTGCTTTTCAAAGGCGTGCTCGCTCACGTCGGCGCCGTCGATGACCTGGATCATGGGGATGTTGTGGGCAACGGCGTATTCAAAGTCACGCTGGTCGTGGCTGGGAACGGCCATGACCGCACCGGTACCGTAGCTGGCCAGCACAAAGTCACCGATGAACAGTTCCGCTTCCCTGCCGTTGGCCGGGTTGATGCACTTCACACCCTCCAGGCGGCAGCCGGTCTTGCCCTTGTTCAGCTCGGTTCGGTCCATATCGTTCTTTTTGCGGGTTTCCTCAATATAGGCTTTGACTTCTTCCTGGTTCTGAATCCGGGGCATCAGGTCCTGAACCAGCTGCCCGTCCGGCGCCAGCACCATGAAGGTGATGCCGTAGATGGTCTCGATACAGGTGGTGAAAATACTGAACTCACCGCCGCCGACGATCTGGAACTTTACTTCCACGCCGGTGCTCTTGCCGATCCAGTGGCGCTGCATGTCCTTTGTGCTTTCCGGCCAGTCGATTTCTTC
>JAGAAC010000029.1 GCA_017615475.1 Clostridia bacterium | reverse complement strand
TTGGTAGAGTGCCACCTTGCCAAGGTGGATGTCGCGGGTCCGAGTCCCGTCTACCGCTCCACTCGCGGGTGTAGCTCAATGGTAGAGCTCCAGCCTTCCAAGCTGGTCACGTGGGTTCGATTCCCATCACCCGCTCGCAAAAAACATCCGATGCAATGCATCGGATGTTTTCTTTATCTCTTGAATATTCAGTAAATCTTCGGAAGTTATGCTTCCTTTTGTTCCGCCTTCGGCAGATCAAACCAGAAGGTGGTTCCCTTCCCTTCCTCACTCTGAACACCGAATTCAGCTCCGTGTTTTTCCAGGATACCCCGGCAGATGTTCAGGCCCAGGCCGCTGCCGATCACCGCGCGGCGGTGGTTCTCCCGGCTGCGGTAATACCGGTCCCAGATGTAGGGCAGTTCATCCGCGGGAATACCATCCCCGCTGTCGGAAATGCGCACCCGCACCCTGGAGCCCACGTCCTGCTGGGTAATATGAACGGTTTTATCCTTGCCCGTATAGGTCAGCGCGTTCCCCAGCAGGTTATACAGCACCTGGCTGATGCGTTTGCTGTCGCCCGTTACCAGGCGGTCCTGTGCCTCATCAAAAACAACGGTATAGCCGTCCACCGCGGTCATCCGGCCTATCCGGTTGACGATTTCCCTGATTTGTTCCGTCAGGTTGAAAGGCTGTTCCTCCAGTTCCAGATTGCCGGTCCGCAGGCGGCTGAAATCCAGCACCTCATTGACCATGGAGCTCAGGCGGTTCGTTTCATCGATAATGATCTGCATATTCTCCGGGGTCACTTCCTCGGGAATATCCCGCATGGCTTCCGCGTAGCCCTCAATCATGGTCAGGGGCGTACGCAGGTCGTGGCTGATGTTGGCGATGAGTTCCCGCTGCAGGTCCTCCACCTTGCCCAGGTCCTCCGCGGCGCGCACCAGCGTGTCGTTCAGTTCGGCAATCTCCCGGTATCCACCGTTAAAAGACGGACGGGTGTAGCGGGAGCGGCTCAGTTCCCTGGCTGCTTCATTGGTCTGGATGATCGGCTCGGAAATCGCCTTGGCCATGGTAAAGCCCACCAGCGCGGTGGCCAGTGCGATCGCGCCAACCGTCAGGAAAAACTGGGTGCGTACCGCGTCCTCAATCTGGATCACCGTGGCGCCCCGGTACAGGTTCCGGAAAAGGACCCCCTGCAGCATCCAGACCGTAGAAATGATAAATCCCGCAAGAATTGCGAGATAAATCAGTATTTTGGCCCGGATACCAACCCGGCCGGCAAGGAACTCCTCCCGGTAAGCCAGATTATTCTTTCTCAAAGCGATAGCCTACCCCTCTGAGCGTTGTGATCTTGTCTGCGTACGGTCCCAGCTGTTTCCGCAGCAGTTTGATATGCGTATCCAGTGTGCGGTCATCCCCGAAAAAGTCATAGCCCCATACATCGCTGATGAGTTTTTCCCGGGTCAGGGCGATGCCGCGGTTGCGGATCATATAAAAGAGCAGGTCATATTCCTTCGGGCTCAGTTCGGCTTCCACGCCGTCCACCATCACCCGGCGGGCTGTAAAGTCCACAGTAAGGCCGCCTACGGAGACAGTCTCATCCGCTTTCTTTTCCGCCTCCCCGCTGCGCCGGATCACCGCTCCGACGCGCATCATCAGTTCCTTCGGGGAGAAAGGCTTGACCACATAATCGTCAATACCCAGTTCAAATCCGTGAATCCGGTCATACTCCTCGCCGCGGGCGGAAAGCATGATCACCGGAACGGGATCATTTTTCCGGATCTCCCGGACAGCGGAAAAGCCGTCCAGTTCCGGCATCATTACATCCATGATAATCAGGTCATAATGATGCTGCCGGCACATTTCGATCGCCTGCATGCCGTTCTCCGCCTCTTCGGTTTCATAACCTTCAAAGGCGGCGTATTTGCTGATCAGGGCGCGGATCCGCGCCTCATCATCCACAATCAGTAGTTTCATTCTTTCATTCCTTTATACAGTCATTCAGAATGCTGAATGGAGATCATTTCTCCGTCGGGTTCTGGATAAACTTTTCCACCTTTGCCCGGTCGCCGCCGGCAGCCAGATAGTCCTGAATCGCCTGCTGGAGCTGTTCCGTGAACTCTTCCAGGCACAGGCCGTTCTCCATGATATAGGTGGCGGCAGGGATGCCCACATAGCGCATATGCCAGGGCTCATAATTGATTTCGGTGATTTCTTCCTTGTCAGAGGGATAGCGGAGAATGAAGCCGTATTCCTGGCAGTGTTCCGCCATCCAGATGCACTCCGGTTCCTTGCCCATCTTGCCGTTCATGGCCTTGTCCCGCCAGCTCTTGGGGACTACGTCGCAACCCAGGCCGGTCTGATGGTCGCTGGAACCGGGCTGGGATACCCAGCCGTCATCCTTGCCCTTGTTCTTCTTCAGCCGGTTGTTGTACATGGTTTTCTGGGTCTGGTAGGAACGGTAGGCACTCTTAAGGTACAGGTTGTATCCGTCCGCCCGGGCTCCTTCGCTCATGGCTACCAGCGCCTCGGCGCAGGTTTCCTGAAGCTTGTAGGTGCCGCCCTTGGCAAAGAGCACACCGCCGTTTTTGTTGCTGCCGTCCTTGTTCGCCTTGCGCTGTTTCATCTTCACCAGCGGCTTGGGAACGAACTTGCTGTCCAGCTTATAGTGCTTGTTGGCCAGCACAACAAAGGTCGGATCCATATCCTCCAGGGCCACGGGGAAAGTCCATTCCCCTGCTTTGGGGGCGGTTTCTTCTTCAGGTTCTTCTTCGGATTCTTCCGCGGATACCTCCGCGTCAATGATTTCCCCGATTTCCACTTCCTCCTCTTCTGCTTCCGCCAGCGCAAAAACCGGCAGGAGCAGCATCATGGAAAGCAAGAAACAAATAACTCTCTTCATCGTAAAACAAAACCTCTGTGTATTCTCATTTGCATTCTTTATAACCGGATCCCCTTCCGATACAGATCATCAGTCATCCTGCACCGCATATCCTGTAAACTCGGTTCCGGCCGCGGAAGTTCCGTGCAGCAGTTCCTGCAGAACCTGCACCCGGTAGTCAATAAGCCAGGTTTCCAGCGGTACGTCGGCGTCATGGATCTGCTTCGCGTATTCCTTGCCCACATAGCGGAAATGCCAGGGCTCATACTTGTAGCCGGTAATATCCTCCCAGGTCTCGCCGTAGCGGAGGATAAAGCCGAACCGCCAGCAGTTTTCACGGCACCATTTTCCGCCCTCGGTTTCCCCGAAAGATACTTCCAGGTTCACCTTGTGCTTCTGGCCCACGTCCATGGCCACGCCTGTCTGGTGTTCGCTTGCGCCGGGCGGTGCCACATACTCCTGCGCCTTTTCCACGTTCTTTTTGACGGAGCGCAGTTTGCGGTTATAAATGCCGCTTTGCTTGGCGTAGGAACGGTAGCCGCTGATGGACAAAAGCTGTTTGCCGGTCTCTTCCTTGCAGGCCTGGAACATGTCCCGAAGGGCAGCCGCGGCCGCCGGACGCAGACGCCGTACCTGGCCGGGCACATCGCTCATCTCCAGGTCATCCGGTTCATAGGCTTCGGTGACCCTGTATTCCCGGTTAACCAGGAACAGCAGTCCGTCCGCGTCATGCTGGGGTGCGGCGGTGTTCAGGGCGCCGGATACCATCATGGAAGCGGCTGAAAGCAGGGAAAGTATCTTGGTTAAAGACGACATTCCTTTTCCTCCACGGAAAATGTCATTCAGAGTATTCTCTGAATGACATGATTATATCACAAAACCTTGTTTAAGAAATCTTTAGTTCTTTGTTCTTTCGGATTCGTGAAAATCTCGCTGGGAGTTCCCTCCTCCAGGATTTTCCCTTCATCCATAAACAGCACCCGGTCGGCGACTTCCCGTGCGAAGCCCATTTCATGTGTAACGCAGACCATGGTCATGCCGCTCTTTGCCAGTTCCTTCATAACGTCCAGCACTTCGCCGACCATTTCCGGGTCCAGCGCGCTGGTGGGTTCGTCAAACAGCATCACTTCCGGTTTCATGCACAAGGCGCGCACAATGGCAATACGCTGCTTCTGGCCGCCGGAAAGCTGGGCGGGATAGCTGTCCGCCTTGTCTTCCAGACCGACGCGTTTCAGCAGTTCCCGTGCTTCCTTTTCCGCCTGTTCCTTGTTCATCAGTCCGGTCCGCACAGGAGCCAGCGTGATGTTCTTCAGGATCGTCATGTTGGGGAACAGATTGAAATGCTGGAACACCATGCCCATCTTCTGGCGGATCTTGTTAATGTCGCATTTGTCATCCGTAATGGACTGGCCCTCAAAGATAATTTCACCGCTTGTCGGGGTTTCCAGCAGGTTCAGGCAGCGCAGGAAAGTGGATTTTCCGCTGCCGCTGGGTCCGATCAGTACAACACGTTCACCCTTGCTGATGTGCTGGCTGACGCCCTTGAGTACTTCCAGATTGCCGAAGCTTTTGGTCAGGTTTTTAACGTCTATCACTTGCGCGCAGCCTCCTCTCAAAGATTCCCAGCAGCCAGGTAAACAGCATAACCAGCAGCAGGTAAATAATCGCCGCTCCCAGATACGGATACATCGGTTCGTAGTTCCGTGAAGCTACGCTCCGCGCCGCGTACAGTAGTTCCTTTCCGCCGATTACGCTGATGAGGGAGGTGTCCTTCAACAGCACGATAAACTCATTGCCCAGTGCAGGCAGGATCGCCTTGATGGCCTGGGGCACCACCACAAACCGCATCGTGTCTGTGTAGTTCATGCCCAGGCTGCGCCCGGCCTCCATCTGCCCGTGATCCACGCTCATCAGGCCGCCGCGGATGATCTCAGCCGTATAGGCGCCGGAGTTGATGCCCAGTGTCAGCGCGCCGACCATCACAAAATTCCGGCTGGACGCAAAGATCACCAGGCCCATAATCATCAGCTGCACCATCATAGGCGTGCCGCGGATTACCGTCACATAGATCTTCAGCAGGCCGTTCACAAACCCGAGAATCGGGTTCCTGTGTCCGGGGCGCTGCTGGTCATGCGCCGTACGGATCACCGCGACAATAATACCAAGGATCACACCCAGGATCAGTGCCAGCACCGTCACATACAGCGTGGTCACCACGCCGTTCAGGTACTGCAGCCAGCGGTCATTTTCGATGAATGCCTGATAAAAAAGGACATAGAATTGCTGCCACAATGTTGTAGGTTCATTCGCAGCCATCATTGCCTTCCAGGCCACAAACTGTTCCATGGAAACGGATCCTCTCCTTCACTGGTTGATCGTTTTTGTACCGCGATAATAACGCAGAAAGGAAAAGGCATTTTTGCCTTTTCCTTCCGGCGTGAAAATTACTTTCTGCCTTCTGTATTACTCATTCCACTTCAGGATGATCTGCTCAATGGTGCCGTCATCAATCAGCTTCTGCAGTTCCGCGTTGAAAGCTTCCAGCAGTTCGGTGTTGCCCTTGGCGAAACCGAAAGCGAAGTTTTCAGGCGTATAGTCAGTCTGGAACATTTCCAGTCCGGGGATCTGCTTCACATAAGCGGCGCCGACCATGTCATCCACGATGATGCAGTCCACCTGGCCGTTCTGCAGTGCCTGGAACGCGAGGGAATACTTGTCGTAAGAGGTCACATGTTCTTCACCGAAATTGTCAACGGCGAGGTCCTTGCCCGTGGTGCCGCTCTGAGCGCCGATCATCTTTTCGCCCAGGTTCTCCATGGTAATGTCCGCGCCGCTCTTGAACACGATGCCCTGCACGATCGTCACATAGGGGATGGTGAAGTCCATGCTGGACTTGCGTTCTTCCTTGATCGTCACGCCGGAAACCACGGCGTCAGCCTTGCCGGCACTGGGAGCAACCAGCGCGCTGTCAAAGTCGATGGCGTAGGGTTCAGCGGTCAGGCCCAGGTTTCCGCAGATGATAGCCAGGATGTCGGGCTCAATACCGATAACATTGTCGTTGTCATCAGTGCTTTCAAAGGGCGGGAAGTCAGGGCTGGTGGCATAGATGAACTTGCCCTCTTCGATTGTCTTATACTCAGCGGTAGCCGCGGCTACGCTCAATACCAGAGCCAGTGCCAGAACCATTGCCAGAATCTTTTTCATTGTAATGTGCCTCCTCGTTTCTCTTCTTTCCGTTTGGATTGGCGCCAGTATAGCACCGGCTTATACCCTTGTCAATACATTTTATGCATTTTTATTCATATTCTTATATTTTTTATGAATATTATGCATATATACAACGAATATACAGGATTTGACCTGTGTTTTATGCATTACAGTTTCATTCCCAGCAGGATGATCGTGATCACCGTGCAGATCACGTAGACCGCCAGGGCAGCTTTCAGCACAATCTCCCGGCGGTTCGTTCCGCCTTTTCCTGCCTTGTCCGGAATCCGCGGCAGGGCCAGCAGCAGGCAGAACAGGCACGGCAGGAAATACCGCCCCTGGATTCCCTGGATCAGCGTGGATTCCTCTCCTGTCCACCAGACCAGCAGGGCGCCTGAAAGAATCATCCAGCACAAGATAAAGATTCCGATCAGCAGAAGCCGGAGTTTAACCGCCTTTTTCCGGTCCGGCAGAACCGCTTCCGCACCGCTGTCCGCCAGCACAATTCCGCAGAAGGATACAGCCAGTGCTCCGGTCAGGAGCCAGGGCGAAAAGACATCCAGCCGGCCGAAAACACCGAACAGCTGCCGGATCCATCCCGGCGTACGATGAATCAGCGTGCGCACCTGGGCGCCGATCAGGATCAGCGGATTGGCAGCCACCTGTCCCGCTCGGTTCAGCGCCCCGGAGGTCATTCCCTCCCGTCCGGACAGGCTCTTCACGGAGAGCAGGTACCAGACCGCCAGCGCCGCAAGCAAAGCCCCCGCCATCACCAGGTTCTGTTTCCGCTTCTGCTTTTTGTCTTCTGTGGTTTCTGCCTTCGGCATCAGGCCCAGCAGCAGCACCGGTACATACAGCAGCTTGCAGAGTACGGCGCATAGGCCCATCCAGACATAACGCCACAGTGAACGGGCTGTATATTCTGTATGATTATTCATTCTCCGGAGCAGTTCCGCAGTAATCCAGCTGATACCGGCAATCGTCATACCGTCGCAGGACGCGGATGCCGCTTCCTGCAGGGTCAGCGGCAGGCAGGCGATCGCCAGCAGGATGACCTTCCCTGCCGGGCTCCGCCGGATTGCCAGCCAGAACAGGAACCCTGTCACGATCAGGCTGCCAATCCTGGCGCTGTAGAGCAGGAAATCGATCCGGTCGGTAAACAGCCGGGTCAGGAACATCATGATGCTCTGGGGAAGGTATGACGCCAGCGGATAGATCCCGGTCGCTTCGTCTCCTTCCTCTGTCACAGTTTCCTGTGACAGGCGGACGTTCCGGAACGCTTCATCCTTCAGCGCGCTGGCTTCCGTGCCCTCCACCGAATCCCGGAGGATCTCCCGGAGGTTAGCCGGGAAAACACTTTCACCTGTTCCGACCTGGCCGCTGCTCAGCAGCCAAACCTGCCGTAAATGGGCATGTTCATCCGGCGGACCGCCGACAGGCATGACAAGCATCATTGCCAGCACAAGCGGAATATACAGCAGCAAAAAAAGCTGCTCCATCCTGATCTGTCTGAATTGTTTCCTTCTCATGGCCTGCCTGTCCACCTGCTTCCTCAGCGATGAAAATACATCCCTGTCAATTCCGGGTTGTCTGTACTGTCTCAAGGTTCCGAAAACAGGATCACCGCCCGGGTTTGCAGAAACCGGGCGGTTTGTTTACTTTTCTTCCTTGCTCGAAAGAATTATACCACGATTTATCCGTTCAATCGCATCTTTTTTTATACCGGGCGTCAGACGGAAACGCGTCGGATCAAAATCCGGGGTTTCCGGCTTCATACGGAATACACCGTACTTGATCGGCACACCGAGTGCCGTATATTTTTCTTCGTGTTCGCTGATATAGTTGGGGCTGAAACCGTCCGCGTGCAGATCCCGGCCGAGCTTCACCGGCTCAAACCCGCACAGCTCAAAGTAGGCCAGCGAATCATCAAACAGCGTATCGTCATCCGTCTTGAACCAGATCTCCCCGTCTTCCTTCAGGAAGGTACGGTACTGCATCAGCTGCCGCGGATGGGTCAGCCGGCGCTTTTCATGCTTAGGGTGTTCCGTCCAGGGATTGCAGAAATGGATATAGATCCGTTCCGCCTGCTCCTGCGGGCCGAACACCTGGTCCACAAAACAGATATCCGCCATGACCAGCTGGACATTGCCGGGATTCTCCCCGCAGGCGTCCACGATGTTCCGCCGGGCAACCCCCAGGATATCCGCGCTCAGGTCAGCGGCAATAAAGTTGGTTCCCGGATTGTCCGCGATCATTTTGGCCGTGCTGACAGCCTTGCCGCAGCCCATTTCAATCTGCAGCGGCAGGTCCGGGTTGGCAAAACGGGGCCGCCAGGTTCCCCTCAGCGCGCCGGTCTTCGCATCCGGTCCCTTGATCGCGTCAATAAAGAACGGGCAGGCCTGAAGCTCAGGTCTTGCCCATTTCTTGGTTCGCATGTGCATCGGTCTAATTCCTCACAGATCGATGGAGTCTTTGGTTTCGGTGGCTTCCGTAAACAGCGGACGCAGTTTCTCTGCAAGCGCGGTCACCTGTGCGCCGCAGCGGCCTACATACTTGGAGGGATCCAGCACGGAGCGCATCTCTTCCTCGGTCAGGCCGAAATCCTTTTCCGCGGCCAGCCGGGCCAGCAGATCGCAGGGCTCGCCCTGCTTCATCTTCTCTGTCGCGGCCATGGAGCAGCGGCGGATGATTTCATGCAGCTGCTGACGGTTTCCGCCCCGCTTCACCGCTTCCATCATCAGGTTCTCGGTCGCCAGGAAAGGCATATACTCCCGCAGGGTCTTGTCAATCACCTTTTCGTTGACCCGCAAGCCGCTGGCAATGTTCCGCACCAGACGCAGGATCGCGTCCGCGCACAGGAAGGCTTCCGGCAGGGAAATGCGGCGGTTCGCGGAGTCATCCAGTGTCCGTTCCATCCACTGAACGGAAGCGGTCAGCGGCGCGTTCATGGCATCCGCCATAAGGTAGCGGGCCAGGGAGCATACACGCTCGCAGCGCATCGGGTTCCGCTTGTATGCCATGGCAGAGGAGCCGATCTGGTTTTCCTCGAAGGGCTCGTCAATCTGCCGGTCATGCTGCAGCAGGCGGATATCGTTTGCCATCCGGTAGCAGCTCTGGGCCAGGGCGCTCAGGGCATTCAGGATCCGGGCATCCGTCTTGCGGGGATAGGTCTGTCCGCTGACGGTGAAGCACTCGGTGAAGCCAAAGGTGCCGGCGATACGGCGGTTCATTTCGTCAATCTTCGCCTCATCGCCCTCAAACAGGTCCATAAAGCTTGCTTCGGTACCGGTGGTGCCGCGGCAGCCCAGGAAGCGGAGATGATCGATTACGAAATCAATTTCTTCCAGGTCGGAAGCCAGGTCCTGCAGCCACAGGGAAGCACGCTTGCCCACGGTGACCGGCTGGGCCGGCTGATAGTGGGTGTAGCCCAGGGTGGGCATATCCTTATACTTTTCCGCGAAGTCGCACAGGCTCTTCATGGCGCCAAGCAGTTCCCCGCGCAGGTATTTCAGGCCGTCCCGGTAAATCACCAGGTCGGCGTTATCGGTCACATAGCAGCTGGTCGCGCCCAGGTGGATAATGCCGGCAGCGGAAGGAGCAACCTTTCCGTAGGCATACACATGCGCCATGACATCGTGGCGGACTTCCTTTTCCCGCTCACGAACGCAGTCATAATCGATATCCTCGATATGGGCGGCCAGTTCGTCCACCTGCGCCTGTGTTACCGGCAGGCCGAGTTCCATTTCCGCTTTCGCCAGGGCAACCCAGAGGCGTCTCCAGGTGCGGTAGCGGGTGTCGGCAGAGAACAGCTCCAGCATATACTTAGAAGCATACCGGGAGGACAATGGGGTTTCATACTGCTGTGTCATCGTTTTTCTCCATTCTGTATCATGTCTTCCGTAAATCTCAGTCAACTGACCATTAATTCTGAATTATGAATTATGCATTAGCCTCTGAGAATGATGCTGTCTCTTTCCGGTCCGACAGAAACCCACTTGATGGGGCAGCGGATCGCCTTTTCAATCATCTGCACATAAGCCTTGGCTTCCTCGGGCAGGTCTTCCCAGGTACGCACGCCGCTGATGTCCTTCTTCCAGCCCTTGACGGTCTCGATCACAGGCTTGCATTCATCCAGCGCTGCCGGGAAGGGGAACTTGTCCGTCAGTTCGCCGTTCAGCTCATAGCGGACGCAGACGGGAATCTCATCCAGGTAGCTCAGCACGTCCAGCTTGGTCAGGGCGATCTCTGTGGCGCCCTGCACCTGCACACCGTAGCGGGTGGCAACCAGGTCCACCGGGCCGACCCGGCGGGGTCTGCCGGTCTTGGCGCCGTACTCATGTCCGGCTTCGCGCAGCTTTTCCGCTTCCTCGCCGAACATTTCGCAGGTGAAGGGGCCTTCGCCCACGCAGGTGGAATAAGCTTTCACCACACCGATGATCCGGTCCAGCTCGGCGCTCGGCAGGCCGGAGCCCACAGGCGCGTACGCCGCGATGGTGTTGGAGGAGGTGGTCATCGGGTAAATGCCGTGATCCAGGTCACGCAGGGAACCCAGCTGGGCTTCAAACATGATCTTTTTGCCGTTTTCCTCCGCTTCCCGGAGCAGGTCGCCGGTATCGCAGATGAAAGGTTTAATGGCTTCACAGCTGGTGTTCAGCCAGTTTTCGATTTCTTCCCAGGTGTAGGGTTCAGCGCCGTAAACACCCTTGATGATGAGGTTCTTCCACTCCATCAGGTCCTGCAGGTGAGCCTTCAGCCTCTCCGGGTAGAACAGCTCGCCGGCCATGATGGTCTTCTTCTGGTATTTATCGGAATAGAAAGGAGCGATTCCCTGCTTGGTGGAACCGTACTTCTTGTCCGCAAGACGCTGCTCTTCCAGCTCGTCCAGGCGGCGGTGCCAGGGCATCAGCAGGGAGGCGCGGTCACTGATCTTCAGGTTTTCCGGAGTAACGGCAACGCCTTTCTCCGCCACGTCATTGATTTCATTCATCAGGCTTTCCGGATCTACGGCCACGCCGTTGCCCAGGATGTTGATCACATTCTTCCGGAAAATACCGGAGGGCAGCAGGTGCAGGGCAAACTTACCGTGTTCATTGATTACGGTATGGCCGGCGTTTCCGCCGCCCTGATAGCGAACCACGATGTCAATCTGCTCTGTCAGCAGGTCCACCATACGTCCTTTTCCTTCGTCACCCCAGTTGATTCCAACGATCGCTGTACAAGCCATTTTGTCTTCCTCCGGTCGTCATTCTTGCGCAAAAAACGCAACAAGTTATTTTACCCCTGAACCATTGGTGTGTCAATGTTGGAGAATGTTTTAAAGCTGCATCCGCAGCGGTCCCGGATCCCCCGGATCCGTCCCCTTCTCCGTCATTCGGAAAGCCCGTCCTGCCGGAGGCCGTGACAGAGATTCCGGATGTAATCCGGGGTTGTTCCGCAGCATCCGCCAATCAGGTTCGCCCCGTTCCCGGCACAGGCCAGCATCACAGAAGTAAACGCCTTTATGTTCACAGGATATTCCCCGTTCACCGGATAGCCCGCATTGGGTTTGCAGATCAGCGGCAGTCCGGTGATACCGCGCAGCCTTCCGATCAGTTCCGACAGTTCTCCGGAAGCCGGAACACAGTTGACACCCGCAGCCGCCGCTCCTGCCTCCTCCGCGGCGCGAAGAACATCCGTCAGTTTTTCCCCGGAGAAAAGCCTGTCGCCCCGGCAGCTAAAGGAGATTATCACCGCAGGAGCAGACAATGCTTCTGCCAGATCCAGGATGATCTCCGCTTCCTCCGCGCTCATCAGCGTTTCAGCGGCAAGAAGATCCGCGCCGCTGTCGGCCAGCGCTTCCATCTGGCGCCTGTACGCGTCCCGCATGGCTTTCGGATCGTCCGTGCTTCCACGCATGGTGGTCAGGTTCCCGGCAACAAGGCAGTCAGGGGACACTGTCCGGGTCAGCCGGACCAGTTCCCGGTTAATCTTTTCCGTTTCTTTTTCAAGCCCCCATTTTTTCAGTGCCAGCGGCTGGGCCAGGAAAGTCGGTGCGTAAAGGATCTCGCTCCCGGCCTGCGCATAGGCTTCCTGGAGACGGATGATCTCCCGGGGATGATCAATGATCCACTGCTCCGCGCAGCAATCCGCGGGCATTCCTGCCCTGCGCAGTTCTGTTCCCGTTGCGCCGTCCAGCAGATGAACCCCGTGTGAAAACCGTTCGGCAAACTGTTCCCGTTTCATTCCCGCATCACCTCCCGGAATGATTGTATTCTTTTGGGGAATATTACACAAGGAATCAATTGACGTCAGGTTTTGGGAATAATATAATAATTCTGACAGATGAATAGCCGGTGTATCTGCGCAGCGATGCGCATCGGCGGTTCTTTTGAACCAATGATATAGGAATCGGATGAAAGTTCCGGGCTAACCCAGTAACCGTGAAGCTGACAAGACGCAATGAAACCACTGCCGGACGGCGGGAAGGTGCGTCAGCGGATGAAGCCAAGCCGGGAGACTTGTTTACACCGTGAATCATTGTTGTCCCCTGGGTAA
>JAGAAC010000155.1 GCA_017615475.1 Clostridia bacterium | reverse complement strand
GCCAGATGCCGAAGGCCTGCCCGCTGCGGATGAAATCCGCGGCCTGCTGGCTGTGCCGCCGGATCCGGCCCTGGGTGACTATGCCTTCCCCTGCTTCCGCCTGGCCAAGCCCCTGCGCTCAGCCCCGCCGAAGATTGCGGAAGCGCTCTGCGCCGCCTGGAAGAATGAGGATACCGCCTCCGTGCAGTCCGTGAACGGCTATTTGAACTTCTTCCTCAACCGGGCCAACTTCGCCGCCGGCATCATGGCTGAGCTGCAGGAAAAGAAGGACCGCTTCGGCTCCGGCGAGGAAGGCAAAGGCAAAACCGTGTGCCTGGACTATTCCTCCATCAACATCGCCAAGCGTTTCCACATCGGCCATCTGTCCACCACCATGATCGGCAACAGCCTGAAGCGGATCTTTGACTTCCTGGGCTATGAAACCGTGGGCATCAACCACCTGGGCGACTGGGGGACCCAGTTCGGTAAGATGGTCTGCGCCTACAAGAAATGGGGTAAGAAAGAGGACGTGGAAGAGCGCGGCATCGACGCGATGACCGAGCTCTATGTCCGTTTCCACAAAGAAGCCGAAACCAACCCCGCCCTGGAGGACGAGGGCCGCGCCTGGTTCAAGAAGATCGAGGACAACGATCCGGAAGCCATGGAAATCTTCCGCTGGTTCAAGGAAGTGACCCTGAAGGATGCTGCCCGGGTCTATGATATCCTCGGTGTCTCCTTTGACAGCTACGCCGGTGAGAGCTTCTACAATGACAAGATGGAACCCGTGGTGCAGGAGCTTCGCGATAAGAACCTGCTGGTGGAAAGCCAGGGTGCCCAGGTCGTGGATCTGAGCGAGGACAACATGCCGCCCTGCCTGATCCTCAAGAGCGACGGTGCAACCATCTATGCCACCCGCGACCTGGCCGCCGCCATCTATCGCCAGAATACCTATCACTTTGACAAGTGCCTGTACGTGGTGGCCTATCAGCAGGACCTGCACTTCCGCCAGGTATTCCGTGTACTGGAAAAGATGGGCTATCCCTGGGCAAAGGACTGCGTCCACGTTTCCTTCGGCATGGTCAGCTTCGAAGGCGAAGCCCTCTCCACCCGGAAGGGCAACATGGTCCTGCTGGAGGACCTGCTGGACCAGGCCGTTTCCAAGGCACGTGAGATTATCGAAGAGAAATCCCCCAACCTGGAGAATAAGGACGAGGTTGCCCGCCAGGTGGGTATCGGCGCTGTGGTCTACACCGACCTGAGCAATAACCGGATCAAGGATATCGACTTCCGCTGGGACCGCGCCCTCAACTTTGACGGCGAGTCCGGCCCCTATGTCCAGTACACCCACGCCCGCTGCTGCTCCGTGCTGCGCAAGGCTCCGGACTTCTCCGGCGTGACTCCGGACTGGTCCGCCCTGACCGACGACGAAGCCCAGGCGCTTCTGCGGCTCATCAGCCGCTTCCCGGACGTCATCCGCGAAGCCGCCGCCAAGTATGAACCCAGCATGATCACCCGTGCTGTGACCGACATCGCCCAGGCGTACAATAAATACTATTACGAGCACCGGATCCTGGACGGCGAACCTGCCCAGGCCGCCGCGAGAGTCGCCCTGACCGACGCCGCGAAGACGGTGATCAAAACCGGCCTCTTCCTCATCGGAATCGAAGCACCCGAAAGGATGTAACGCGGACGCGGCGCGCCCGCAATGAATACTGAAAACTTAAAAATGTTTGCGTATCCATGAAGCGCATTGGAAATATTCCAATGCGTTTTTTCTGCATGTAAAACTATCATCCCGAACGAAATCAATTCAAAAAACAGCGCCCCGCGCTGTTTTTTCCGCCATTATTCATTTTTCATTTTTCAGTCTTCATTTTTCAGTGGACGGAACGAAAAGGACCGTCCCGATCGTTCCCCCTGTCCGAAGGACACATCCATTCCAAAACAGCGCTCTGCGCTGTTTTCCCGCCATTATTCATTCTTCATTTTTCAGTCCTCATTTTTCAGTGGACCGCCTCAGGCGGTCCTCCAGCCCCTCCCACTTGCGTTTTTGCATTGTTTCTCTTATAATGTGAAGGAATTGTAACTTTGTGTGACGAAATTTTTAAAGAACGATTTTCATCGTTCCGGTTATTTCCGTCACATCAGCACAATCATGAATGATACATTATGAATGATAGTAAAGGGTGGGCGCAGAAAAAATGAGTAGAGCAAAAAAGAGCAAAGCCGTCCCGATCGTACTGGTTCTCACGATCCTGCTTGCCGCGCTGGCCGTCGTCTGCTTCCTGATTAATCCCTTGGTCATCCAGCCCCGGAAGGATGCCATTGCCAGGTCCAACGCGGAAGCAAGGGCTGCGGTGGAAAAGCGGAACCAGGAAGCCGATATTCAGTATCAAAAGCTGCTTTCTGAAGCGGAAGCAAAATACAACACCCCTGTGAACCCCGCCTGGCCGGAAAACGACCACAAGCTGGACTGGGAAGTGGTTGACCTGTCCCAGTTCCCGCTCCAGGACCAGACAGCTGTGCACAGCAGCCGGCAGGCCCTCATGTACAACGGCATGCTGCTGGTCAACCCGTGGCATTCCCGTCCTGATGATTTTAATGATTCCCTCGTTGTCGGCGTCAACAAGGCTTATAAAGGCGATGACAAAATCCAGGCCAAGGACAACAACGTAACCCTCCTGCCCGCCGCCCTCGCCGCGCTGCATGACGCCCTGATGGATGCCAAGGCTGCCGGTATGGAACACTACCTGGTGGAGGAAGGCTACCGCACCATCGAAAAGCAGCAGGAATACTACAACAAAAAGAAGGAAAAGCTTTCCTCCAAGTATTCCGGAGAAGCCCTTGAGGAAGCCACCCAGAAGGAAGTCAACTACCCCGGCAGAAGTGAATACAACTCCGGTCTTTCCTTCGAACTCCGTCTCTATGACAAGAATGACCCGGATGTCGGTTCCCCGAAGTATTCCACCACACCCGAAGGCAAGTGGATGAACGAGAACTGCTGGAAATACGGCCTCGTTTTCCGTTTCCCGCAGAACAAATGGCCCCTGGAAACCTCCACGGACAAGAGCTTCAAAACCGGCGTTTCCGTTCACCTGAACGTTTACCGCTATGTCGGCAAGGGCAACGCCGCCATCATGCACTATATGGATTTCACCCTGGAAGAGTATATCGAGTACCTCGAAGAGCATCCCCATATCGCCCTGTATGTGAATGACAAGCTGCAGTACGAAGTCTACCGCCAGGTCGTCGGCGATGCCGAGGAATTCGACATCCAGAAGACCAACACAACGGTCTGGGAATCCTCCCTGGACAACATGGGCGGAATCATCACAGTGTTTGACAATACCGAAATATGAGCACAATCCTGATTACAGGCGCCTCCCATGGCGTGGGCAAAGCATTTGCCGTTGCCTGCGCGCAATCCGGGCGCTTCTCAAAGATCATCCTGAACGGCGGCAGTGATACAGCCGCCCTGGAGGATACCGCCCGCCGCGTTTCCGCAGCGGGCGATCTTGTCTGCCTTGCGGACATCGGCGACGTCGGCGATCTTGCCTATGTGCAGAGCCTGCGCGAGCGTTTCGGCCCCGTGGATACGCTGGTCAACAATGCCGGTATCTCCCGCATCGGCCTGCTGACGGATATGTCCCCGGAAGTATGGGACCGGGTTCTGAGGGTCAACGTGACCTCCCTGTACAACACCTGCCACACCTATGTACCGGACATGGTTTCCGCCGGCGGCGGGCAGATCCTGAACGTTTCCTCCGTCTGGGGACTCTGCGGCGCTTCCTGCGAAGTGGCCTACAGCGCGTCCAAAGGCGCGGTGAACGCTTTCACCAAGGCCCTGGCTAAAGAACTGGCGCCCTCCCATATCCGGGTGAACGCCATTGCCCTGGGCATTATCGGCACGCGCATGAACGCGCATCTGACCGAAACAGAAACCGCGGAGATCTGCGACCAGATCCCCGCGGGCTATATTGCTTCACCTGAAGACGCGGCGCAGGCCATGCTCCGCCTGCTGGAAATGCCAGAATACTTTAACGGTGAGATCGTCCGTTTCGACGGATGCTGGATATAACCGGCGAAAGCTGGGCCAGGATCACCGCGGTAAACATCATAAAACATCCGACGGTCTCACGGGCCGTCATTTTTTCGCCCAAAAGCAGGGCCCCGGTCAGCACCGCGAAGACTGCTTCCAGGCACATCAGCAGGGAAGCCACGGTGGGATCCGTGTCCCGCTGACCCAGCACCTGCAGCGTGTAACCTGCCGCGCCGGACAGGATACCGGCATACAGGATGGGAATCAGTGCCTCCCGGATGCCTTCCCAGGTGATTGTTTCTGTTATCAGGGCAAACAGCATGCTCAGCGCGCCGGTCACCAGGAACTCGTCCCGCGCGAGCTTCACGCTGCTCACCCGTGGTGCGAAATGGTCCACGCACAGGATCTGGAAGGTAAAGGCCGCCGCGCAGCCCAGCAAAAGCAGGTCTCCGCCCTGCAGGGCAAAACTGCCGCCCGCGGGCATGCACAGAAGCCACAAGGCAATCACGGCGATCACAACGCCCAGCCAGATAATCTTTCCCGGGTTCTTCCGGAACAGCAGCCAGGCTGCCACCGGCACCAGCACCACATACAGAGCCGTGATGAATCCCGCTTTCCCGGCGGAGGTGGAAACAAGTCCCATCTGCTGCAGGGAGCTGGCAATAAACAGCAGCAGGCCGCAGAGCACGCCTGCTTTTCTTTGTTCCGGGAGGAGACAGGGGACGGTTCTGTGTCTCCTCCCGATCGGCATGTTCGAAAAAAGTGAGGAACCATCTATGGCAAAAATTGATCTGAACTGTGATCTGGGAGAGAGCTTCGGCGCTTAT
>JAGAAC010000007.1 GCA_017615475.1 Clostridia bacterium | reverse complement strand
GTGCCCAGGTCGAAGGAGTTCCAGCACATGAACACGCCGATGTTGGCGATTTCACCCTGGTTCTGGGAGTTGTAGGTCTTCTTGTCCATGGTGAAGCCTTCCTGGTCGATCAGGCCCTTGGCAAAGAAGTGCTCATACAGGTATTTGCAGCCTTCCTTATAGCCTTCGGTAGCCGGAACGAAAATCAGCTTGCCGTCTTCGCCCACCACGATATGGGTATTGCCGGCAGCCAGGGTATCCGCGTAGCCGAACGCGCCGAAGAAGCCGCCGATATCACGCTGGGAACCCAGGAACTTGAAGGTCATAGGGATTTCATCGTTGGGGTCTCCGTTGCCATTGGCATCCTGCTCTTTGAAAGCGGTCAGCACAGCTTCGAGTTCCTCGAGGGTGGTGGGTTTTTCCAGGCCCAGGCGCTCCAGCCAGGTCTTGTTGATCATGATGTTGGAAGCGATGGTGCCGTCTTCACCTTCCTGGACATAGGGAGTGGAGTAGATGTTTCCATCGGGAGCAGTGATCATGGATTTGATATCCGGGCGGCGCTCCAGCAGCGCCTTCAGGTTGGGAGCGTTCTCCTCAATCAGGTCGTTCAGCGGGATCAGGATGCCCTGGGAGCCGTAAACCACCAGGTCGGAAGAGCTCAGGGAGAATTTGCCGAAGAAGCCGTCCGGCAGGTCCTTGTTTGCAGAGAGCAGCAGGTTCTTCTTCTCATCGTATTCCGCCTGCTGGATCTTTTCCCAGTTGATATGCACGCCGGTGAGTTCTTCCAGGTTCTTGAAGAACACCATTTCATCCGGATCGCCGTGCAGCGGGCGCACACGAATGATCAGGTTGAATTCCGCGGGGGAATCCACCAGGGGATAGCCTTCAGCCAGCGCCGCCGCACAGGACAGCATCAGGGCCAGGGCCAGGATGATTGCCAGGAACCGTTTCATGTGTCTTTCCTCCTTGATTGATATTTATTGCAGGGCATTACGCGCCCCAAGTAACGAAGTAAAGGTAGGAAGTAGGAGGGGAGTGAACCGAGAGGTGCCCCAGTGGGGCACTGCTTCCCTCGCTCCCCTATCAAATGATCTGCGCAGTTACAGGCTTTCAGCCTTTAACTGCTCCGATCATTATGCCTTGGATAAAGTAGCGTTGGAGGAAGGGATAAAGGATCAGCAGCGGAAGGGAGCTGGCAATGATGACCCCGTATTTGATCAGGTCGCCCAGCCGCATCTGGGCTGCCAGGTTTGCCGCGTCATCCACCATATCGTTCATGGAATTCTCAAACAGGATGCTCCGCAGCACCAGCTGCAGCGGATACTTGCCTGTTGTCCGCAGATAGTACAGCGCATTGGAATAGCTGTTCCAGTGGCTCACTGCGTAAAAGAGGATCATCACCGCGATAATAGGTTTAGACAGCGGCAGCACGATCCGGGCAAAAAACTGTACGTTAGTCGCTCCGTCCAGCTGGGCCGCCTCCAGCAGGTCATCCGGAATCGTCTGCTGGAAGAAAGTCCGGGCCACAATCAGGTTCCAGGCACTCACCGCAACAGGTACAACCAGCGCCCATGTCGTATCCAGCATGTTCAGGTCACGCACCAGCAGGTATGTGGGCATCAGGCCGCCAGAGAAGATCATGGTAAAGGTGATCAGCATCATGAAGAAATTCCGGCCAACCAGGTCCTTCCGGGACAGGGCATAGGCCGCCGGAACCGTCAGGGCCATATTCACCGTTGTGCCAACCAGGGTATACATCAACGTATTGCGGTAACCTGTGAAAAAGGAATCATACTCCAGAATACGCCTGTATCCGTCCAGGGTTACTTTAACCGGATACAGGAACACCTTGCCGGCATTTACATCCACCGGATCCGAAATGGAAGCAATCACAATGAAGTACAGCGGATAGGCCACTATCAGCAGACAGATCGTCAGGATCACATAGTTCATGACGTCGAAAACCCGGTCTGCCCTGGTTTCGCTGATTTTTGCCCGACGTTTTTTCACCACCGGTCCTGTGTACTGCACGCGAATTCCTCCTTTCCGCCGGATAATGCTCAGAAGAGCGAAGAATCAGATACTTTCTTCGAGATAAAGTTCACCGTCAGAATCAGCACAAGGTTCACCACCGACTCAAACATGCCTACCGCGGTGGAATAGCTGGGCTGGTTTTCCAGCAGCCCCCTCTGGTAAACATGAACCGCAATGATTTCCGCAGTCGATTTATTCAGGGACGTCTGCATCAGGTAAGCCTTGTCAAAGCCGACCGTCATTACCCTGCCGGCACTGAGGATGAACATAATCACCACTGTAGGAAGAATGCCGGGCAGATCAATATGCCAGACCCGCTGATACTTGTTGGCTCCGTCCATGATGGCCGCCTCATGCAGCTCTGGATTGATTCCGGACAACGCGGCCAGGTAGATGATGCTGCCCCAGCCGGCATTCTGCCAGATTTCCGAACCGATATACAGGGGCCGGAACCAGGAAGGTTCGCCTGTAAAATGAATGCGTTCCCCGCCCAGGGCCGCGATCAGATGATTGACGATACCATTCCGCGGGGAGAAGAACAGGAAGATCATGCCCACCAGCACTACGGTTGAAATGAAGTGCGGTGCGTAGATGGTTGTCTGCACCAGCTTCTTGTATTTCTTCGACGGCATCTGGTTCAGCAGCAGCGCCAGGATAACCGGCACCGGAAAGGAAAGCAGCAGACTTCCCACACTGATCATCAGTGTATTCGTCAGCAGCCGGACAAAATTGGGGCCCTTAAAAAACTGGTCAAAATACTTCATTCCGACCCAGGCGCTGCCCCAGATCCCTTCACTGGCCTTGTATTTTCTGAAGGCAATCTGCAGTCCGAGCATCGGAACGTAACGCATGACGATAAAATATGCCAGGGCAGGCAGCAGGAAAAGATAAAGCTGCCAGTTGCACAGAACTTTTTTCAGCCTTCTCTGTCCCCTGGTCAGCCGCAGATCCCTGCCCGGATTTTTCGCCAGCGTTGTCATTCCGCTTCCACCGCGCCTTTCGGTTTTTATGAAAACTGTACCGGGAGCTTCACGCTCTTTTTGAT
This sequence comes from Clostridia bacterium, assembly GCA_017615475.1. Lineage (GTDB taxonomy): Bacteria > Bacillota > Clostridia > Christensenellales > Aristaeellaceae > Aristaeella. The sequence goes on along the minus strand of JAGAAC010000007.1, from coordinate 12,859 downwards.
GTCAAAATCGTATGTGTTTTATGCCAGATAGTCAATCTTCAGTTTTTGAATAGATATTCATTTCTTGAAAATCCGATTTTTATGATCTGTAAATATGCATTTTTTGAATCGTCAATTCTGACAATTCATCGTCCGTTTCCCTTTCCCTCCATTGTCCCGGAAGCCGTCAGAATGATATAATACCCCAATCAGAGAACGTTCTGAAATAAACAGAAGCCGGCAGGATCCCCCTCCCGGTGGAAAAAAGGCAGCGGTCCCGATGAAAAGCAAGAGCAGAACCTTTTATCGCTATATCCTGTCCTACGCGCTGGTACTGTTTCTGCCGGTTGCCGTGCTTTTTACGCTGTTCAATTCCGTTCTTTTTGACCGCTACAGCCAGGAAATCGCCGAAAGCAGTTCCCGCCTGCTGGGTCAGATGCAGGAAAACCTGGACACCCAGCTGGAACAGCTGGTCAATATCTCCTATATGATCCAGAACAACGCCGTGGTAAACCTCCGCACCAATGAGGGCGACGTGGTCGCCGCCCGCAAGGCGGTGGAAACCCTCGGCGTGCTTCATTCCGTTTCTTCCCTGCCGGACTATCTGATCACCTACCGTTCCGGTACGGATTACTGTTTTACCTCCTCTTCCCGGATCAGTCCGGAGAAACTCTTCTCCAGCCAGCTGGTTTACGCCCGCCATACCCTGGAGGACTTTTACGCCGCGGTAGACCGGCCGGAGAACATCCTCACATGGCCCGCGGACACGGTACGCCAGTACGGCGGACAGGAAACGGAATATATCACGCTGTTTATTTCCGCCTCGGGAGGCGTCAGAACCCCGAAACTGCGCACAGCCTTCCTGATTCCCTCCTCCCGGATCCGGAAAATCGTCGGCAGTATCACGGAAGAATACGGCGGCAGCGTCCAGATTACCGATCCGGAAGGGACCCTGCTGCTGGGCATCGGCCCGGTCTCCCGGGAGGAACACCTGCAAGCCGGACCGACTGCCGTGGACGGCACCGTTTCCCTCAGCGGAGAGAAGTATCTGCTTTCCTCCGCCCATTCCTCCGTGGCCGGCTGGGACTATACTGTGCTGATCCCTTCCCGGGTCATCGAAGCGCCTATGCAGCGGATGCGGCAGCTGATGATCCTGCTGCTGATCGCCGTATCCGTTCTCGGCGCCACGGCCGTCTATTTCCTTTCCAATCTGCACTACAAGCCCCTCAGGCGCCTGACCGAAAAGGCCCTGAGCAGCCATGACCCGCAAGCCGGCACATCCCCTGTCGGTCCGGCGGATGAAATGCGCCAGGTGGAAGCCGTGCTGGATGCCCTGGCCCAGGAAAGCCGCTCCAGCCGCATGGCACTGGAGGAGAGCCGGTCCGTGCTGCTGCAAAGCGCCCTGCACAGGCTGCTGGCCGGCGAGTACAATCCCAGCCTGAAAAAGGAACTTTCGCAGAACGGCCTGTCCTTTTCCGACACAGAACAGTACCGGGTTGCTGTACTGGACTGCGATAAAACACGGCTTGCCGCCCTGCGGGAGGAAGCAGATGTCTTTATGGCTTCCCTGTCCTTCGGCAGACAGGACGCGGTGCTCTGCTCCTCCCTTCCGGGAGAAGGCTCCTTCGCCATCCTGTTCCCGTCCGCCGGGGAGGATGACGGTATTGAAGACAGCCTTTACAGCCTGAAGGACCGGCTGGAGGACGCCTGCGGCGTTCCGGTTTCCGCCGGGCTCAGCCTTCCCTGTCCCGTGCGGGAGATCGGCGAAGCCTATTCCCAGGCAGTCCGCGCGCTGCAGTTCCGCCTGGTACGGGGCAGCGGCTGCCTGGTTGTTTACTCCGCGGATCCCGGCGCTGCCTCTTCCCTGCGGGATTATCCCCGGGAGCAGCTGGAACAGCTGCAGTGGTACCTGCTGCAGCGGGATACGGAAAATGTTTCCCGCCTGCTGCACCGCCTGCTGGACACCTTGCAGAGGGAATCCATTTCCTTCAACTTTGTCCGGATGGTCTGTTTTGACGTGGTGAACATGACCGTCCGCACCCTCTATACCGGCCGGGAAGGAACCCTCGCTCCCGCCGTGCGGCCTGAGCTGCTGGAACAGCTGCTTTCCTTCGACACGGTTCCGGAGCTGGTGGGGCAGCTGGAAACCTTTGTGGATGAAACCTGCGCTTCCATGGAAACCCTGCAGCCGGACAGCGGCTACGACCGCCTGCAGGAAATGAAAGCCTATATTGAGGAAAACTGTTTTGACGAGATTTTCTCCCTGCAGGCCATGGCGGACCGCTTCAGCCTGACGCCTTCCAACCTGTCCCATTACTTCAAGAGCTGCGCGGGGCAGGGCGTTCTGGAATACGTTCAGGCCCAGCGAAAAAAAGAAGCCTGCAGGCTGCTGTCGCAGACCGATGAACCTGTTCAGATTGTCGGGGCTAAAGTCGGTATGCCCAATGTGTCCTCCTTCATCCGCTTTTTCAAGCAGCAGACAGGAATCACTCCCGGCCAGTACCGGAAACAGAACCGGTCCTCCGCGGAATAAAACGATCCTGATCACACAAAGAACGGGGCGCCTGTCACAGGCGCCCCGTCTTTGCCGTTATTCAATCAGAGATCATCGCTGGAGGTTTTTTCCTCCCGCGGCGGCCATTCCCGGTCCGCGTTCCAGCACTCATTCGCCGCGGTTCCGTCCCGGTAGGTCTTCTCATACGGAGAAGGCCTTTCTTCTTCCTCGTCCGGAATCTCGTCGGTCCAGTCCTTTGCCAGTTTGTCTGACAGCCGTTCGCTCATCTTCAGCCCCTCCTTTTTCTTTATCTTTCCGGAAGACCTTCTTCCGGGAATACTCAGTAGATTTTTTCGATTTCTCCGGTGATGCCGTACCGTTTGCGGAACTGCTCCAGGTCCTCCGGGGAGCGCAGCAGCATCACCTCTTCAAAATGCCCGTCCGGATTGCGGAAACCCGCCACCTGTTCTCCCGTGCAGATGCTGCACCGGATCGCCGGGGTTCCCTGATACTCCGTATGCACAGGCTGTTCCGCCTTCTTTTTATGAAACAGGGAAAAAGCCACCGGCTTCCCTCCTTCACACGATTCCGGAATATTGTATAACTGTCGCGCTTCCCGCAAAGTATACCATTTTTCCTCTTTCCGCACAAGACGGATGAAGGGCGGTTCAGAACCGGATGGTATTGATCCCCAGTTTTTCATCCGGCCGGCGGGTCAGTTCACCCGGCAGCACCCTCACAAACATCTCGCAGGTCAGACCAACCCGCATCTCAATGACATGGCCGCCGTGAACCGTATGGTCCTGTCCGGCCAGGGTCGTATGCAGGTGCAGGTATACCTGGCCGTCCATCCGTGTAACGCTTCCGGCAAGGCTGGTAATCTCCAGGAACTCATTCAGCTCTTCCAGGCAGTATGTACGCTTTTCCGGATCGAACACACCGATCTCCGCATGGTCCACAGCGCCCAGCGCGTCCACCTGCGCCAGACGGATATCTTCCTTTCCGCAAAGCGCCTTCAGGTTCTCCATAATGTTTTCGCCTTTATCCATCCGCACCACACAGGTGTCCCCGATTCTCCGGTATTCCATTTTTCTTCCTCCCGTGCCCCGCAGTCCTTCCGCGGCGGCTCCTGTTTATACTATTCTGCGTCCGGAAACCGTATCCCTGTCTGTCCCTTGACACTTTCAGGCATCCCCTGTATACTGTCAAAAAAAGGAAAGGAAATCCTTGCGCCATGTGTACGCCCACCTGATTGAAGCAGCAGCCGGATAAAAAGTTTTATTTGCTGTGCCTTCCAATCAGAAAGGGTGTATTTTTCATATGCAAAAAAAGAATATTATACTGCTCTGTTTGATCGAATTCCTGCAGGGCATGGTGTTCTACGCAGCCGTTGCCACGCTGTACCGCCAGGAGGCGGGACTGGGCATCTTCGAGATCATGGTGATCGAAAGCGCCAACATGGCCCTGTCCATGGTGCTGGAAGTGCCCTGGGGCTGGCTGGCGGACCGGATCGGATACCGCAGAACCATGATCGTATGCAACGTCTTATTTCTTGTCACAAAATTCATTTTCTGGCAGACCGGAAACTTCGGAGGCTTCCTGGCCGAGCGCCTGCTGCTGGCGGTGGTCATCAGCGGCCTGTCCGGCGTAAGCTCCAGTATGCTCTGGCTTTCCGCGCCGCCTGATAAAGCCCAGCGCAATGCCGGCTGGTGCCAGGCTGCCGGAGAAGCGGGCCTGCTCCTTTCCGGCCTGCTGTATACCGTCCTGCTCAGCGGGCAGTACCGGAATTCCGCCTTCTGGACCATGGTGACCTACGGCATCGCGGCTGTGCTGACCTTTTTCCTGGCCGAAGTCAGGCCGGAGGAGGAACTGCACCGGAAGCGCAGTTTCCGCGGCCTTGCCCGGGAACACTTCCGGGTGCCGGGGATGATCGCGATCGTCCTGTGCGGAGCGCTCTTTTTCGAGGTTGTCCGCCTGGTGACCGTTTATTTCAATCAGCTGCAGTACCTGCGCTGCGGCCTCAGCGACCGGATGATCGGCGCCGCCTTTATCGCGGTTTCCGCCACAGGACTGGGCGGTCCGCTGTCCGTCCACCTGAGCAAACGCTTCGGTTCACGCCGCACGGGAAAAGGCCTGATTCTGCTGGCAGCCCTCTGCACAGCGCTGCTGGCCTTCACCACCTCCGGCGTCCTGTCTGTCGCTCTCATCGTCCTGGTCGCCTTTCTCTCAGCGCTGTTCGGGCCGCTGGCGGGCACCCTGGAAAACGAAATGGTGGTTGTAAAAGACCGGGCCACTGCCCTGAGCCTGAACGCCATTATCAGCGACAGCCTCATCATCCTGCTGGACCTGGGCATCGGCCGCGCCGCGGACGCTTCCCTGCCCCTGGCGCTGGGCCTGTGCAGCGCCGGCTGCCTGGCGGCACTGGCCGCTTTTACAGTCTGCTGCCGGAAAGCCCGGAAATAATCCTGTAATCTCCGTCCTCCCCGACCTGCAGCCGGAGATCCGCGGGTTTCGACTTTTCAAGGCAGAGCCTGACATTGGGCATATCGCTGAAGTCCACAAACCGGACCGCCGCGTCTTCCGCGACGCCTGTCCGGATTTTCCGGTCAATCAAGCGCTCCCGCAGGAGCGCCTCCCCGGCGCTGACGGAAACCGTAAAGTCCGCGTAAGCGGAAATGTCCCGCCAGCCCTCCTCATCCAGCAGCAGGTAATTCCCTTCCAGTAAAACAATATCGCTGTCCACCGTCAGGGCATCCTCCATCGGATTGTGAAGGATCCTGTCATAGACCGGCCATCCGCAGGTTTCCCCGCTTTTCACTTTCCGGATTGCGGAAGCCAGCTTCTCCAGGTCAAAGGTGACCGGCGCCCCCTTGATCTCCACCATGGAGATCTTTTTTCCGTCCCGGACGGTGGTATGGCTCAGCAGGTATTCCTGCCGCCTGTGGAAGCCGTCCATCCCCACAGCCTGCATCGGGCACAGCCCGGGCCGTTCCCGGGAAAGCTTTTCCAGGAAACTCACCAGGGTGCTCTTTCCCGCCCCGGGCGGAGCCGCGAGCATCACAAGAAGCCGCCTGCCGGCGGCCCGCTGCATCCCTGTCCATTTTTCCAGAAGTGGTACAAAAATCTCATTGACCGCCCGGTCGCTGTAACGGGCGGATACCATGATTCCGTTGATCTGAACTGTATACTCTGTCATACGCAACCCTTTTTCCATACAGAATGTCCTTATGCTTTTCTTCTTCCGGCCTGTTTTTTCCTTTTATCTGCCGGAAATCCTCCGGGAGATAAACAAAAACCGGCACCGGGGACAATTCCCCGGTGCCGGATATCTTAACATTCCAGCCGGTTCCGATATTACGGCTTTACCCTCATCCGTTCTTCCGGATGAATCCGTATACCACAGCCGCGATCCCGATCAGGACGAAAAGGCTGCCGCCCATCCTGGCAACATGCCAGAGCAGGCCCCGGGCGCCCCTCGCCGCCAGAAGGACCAGCACAGCAAGTCCGATGATCAGGCCCGTGCTTTTGGTCTTATCCATGCCGAACATTCTTTATGCCCTCCTTCCGTCTGATTCGGTGATCCTCTCACCGTGAGGAAAGCATATCATGTTCCGGATCCGGAAAAAACGACCGGATGTGAAAAATAAAGCCGTCTATTTTTCCGCAGGGCACCGGCTGATAACAGGTCAAAAAAAGAGGACGGTCAGTCCTCTTTTTTTCTTACTTATTGTCAGGATTCTCCACCGGCGTGGCGGAACCGTAGGCCTTCAGCGGATGGCCGTTCTCATCATACTCCGTGGTGTATCTGACACGGAAGGGCACCCGGTCGGCCGTCAGCGGGATAATCGCCTCCAGTTCACCAACGCCGTCCTCCAGTTTCCGGTGCCAGTCGCGGTACATGTCGGCGTAATCCGGCGGAAACAGGCCGCTCTCAATCACCGGTTCCGGATAATTCTTCAGGATCGGCGGAAGCCCCAGGTCCCGCATGCAGCGGAAGCAGGGATGCATCTCATGGGTATCAATATTGTATTCCCAGGCATACACACCGGTATGCTCTCCGGCATGTCGGAAAATCCGCTCGCTTTCCGCCAGGGCCTGGTAATTCTTCTTTTCCTCTGTGATGTTCTGGATGATGGCGTAGATAATCACCTGGTCCCCGGACCTACCGATGACGCGGATATTGCTGCGGACACAGATGTCCGATTTCCCGCAGATCTTGGAGTTGAAGGTCCGCCAGGTTTCGCAGCTTTCCTCTGTACCGGACTGGATCGCCCGCTGGATCATCTGCTCGTATACTTCACGGCTTTCCGGCGGGAAGCATTCCCACGCCGGCGCGGACAGGATTTCCTGCTCCGTCTGGTTCATGCCGATTTCGCTGACATACTTGGTGTTCACGCGAAGGACATTGACATCGCCGTTTTCATAGCAGAAGACCGCCGCGGCGCCCACATAGCTGTTGAAGATCAGGGTCTCCAGGGAATCCGGATCCCAGAACCGTTCCGCTTCCATGGCTTTGATCAGCAGCAGGGAGGGTTTTGTCGGCTCGATATCATGGGCCAGGAGCAGCATCAGGAAATCTTCCTTGGAAAGCGGCTTGGAATACAGGTAGCCCTGCACATAGTTGCAGCCAATGCTCTTGAGGAAGTCCGCCTGCTCAATCGTCTCAACGCCTTCTGCAAGGGTCGGGGTGTTCAGCCACCGGGCCATCAGCACCACGGCATTCACAATGATGCCGCCGCGTCCGCCCAGGCCTTCCCCGGCCAGGAAACGCAGGTCCAGCTTCAGGAAGTCCACCGGAAGGTTCTTGAGGATGCTGAGAGAGGAGTATCCGCTTCCGAAGTCATCCATTTCCACCAGGTAGCCCTTTTCGTGGAACTGCTTCACGGCATTGGAGATCAGGTCAAAGCCGCCGATGGCTGAAGATTCCGTAATTTCGGCATGGAAATACTGCACCGGAATCTCATATCTCCGGCGGATCGCTTCCACTTCGTTCACATAGTCATGGCCGAAAAGGTCATGACGGGAAATATTGAAGGAAATGGGCAGCATATAGTTGGGGCAGCTGTTATGAAAACGGCAGATTTCCTCAAAAACATAAAGATCCGCCCGATGGATCAGTCCATACTGTTCCAGGACCGGGATAAACTCGTTCGGAATCTGCTCGCCGAATTCCGGATGGGTCCAGCGCATAAGCGCTTCCGCGCCGATCAGCCGGCCGGTGGAATGATTATACTTCGGCTGGTACTCAACAAAAATCTGGCCGTCTTTGATGGCCTGATCGAATGAGCTGATGATTTCCTGTTCCGTCATCTGTCGATGCATTGATCAGTCTCCTTCCAGGAGGTCGGTATAGTGGCTCCATCGCTTTACTGCGAAGGGATACAGCGTATATTATATGTGATTCCGACTTCCTTGGCAAATAAAAAATTTGTTCGCACAATATACTCAAAAAAAATGATAAAAACCTCTTGTTTGCCATTTTATGGAAATTCCTTAGAAAGCCAGTAAATATATAGTACTCAACCGGTTTAGGAAAACAAGCGACATATCGAAAAAAAGCTTTACATTACATGTAACTTATGTTATATTTGTGCGGTCAATTCAGGTAATTTTGCACGTCACGCAAAAATCTGATACGGACCCAGGTACCTGGAACCCTATACGAAGAAAGGACTCCCGCGCGGGAGATGGTGCCAACCCCAAGGATGAATTACAGCTTTATATTCCCCAGCATGCTGATCCTGCTGGTCATCATGGGTTACTACTTTTTCCGGCCGAGACTTCCTATCCGGCTGAACCGGGCTTTCCTCGCCATTCTGATTATTGACATTATCACAGAGATCCTGGAAGTTGCCTCCTTCCGGCTGAGTGAAACCTGGCAGGAGCATGCTTCCGAGCTGCTGTGGGTAATCAATATTCTTTATTTTATTTTCGCTTTTGTCCGCCCCTATGTGTTCTTTGTCTTTACGGTCAGCGTTCTGGACGCGAAAACCCTGCTCTGGTCCAGGCTTCGTGTCTTTGCTCCCATTGTTTATATTCCCTGCATCCTGATTGCGCTGTCGACTCCCTGGACCCACTGGCTTTTCCGGATTGAAGACGGTTTCCATCCAGGCCCCGCTTTCGGGATCCTGTATGCCTGCGGGTGCTCCTATATCGCTTTTTCCACCATCGGGGTGCTGCGCCATGTAAAAGAGCTGAGCGGACATGAGATCATCAGCCTGCTGGCCATCCAGGCCGTACTGCTGGCCGGCAACCTGGCACGGTTCCTTCTGCCGACTTTCCTGGTCATGAACACCTTCTGCCTGATGGCCATTGTGGTGATTTTCATTTCCTTCCTGAATCCGGACCTGTACCTTTCCGAACGGGGACACGTCTATAACCTGCCCGCCTTCCACGCGCTGCTGGGCGAATGCTGGCAGCGGAAGCGCTCCTGCCGGGTGCTGGGCTTTACCATCCAGAACTACAACGAACACCGGGAAATCTTCGGCGGCAAGCAGATGGATGACGCCCTGATCGGCATTAACAGATACCTTTCCGAAACCTTCCCCCACTTGAGCAGCTTCTACCTGCGCGGCGGTTCCTACGCCATGGTGGGTACAAACCATCCGGACCTGACGGAAATCCGGCAGAAGCTTTCCGAACGCTTCACCGGTTCCTGGAAAGCCGGCGCCGGCGAACTGCGGCTGGGCATCTCCTTTGTGGAAGCGGATATGGACGTCATGAACTGTCCCTCCGACCGGCTGGTCAACACCCTGATGATTTCCCTGGACGAACTGAGCCGGGTAGCTGAACCCGACGCCAGCCGTTCCCTGATGGATTCCATTGACGAGATCAACCGGAAACTGGACATCCGCCGGTGCCTGGAAAAGGCGCTGGACAACGACACGCTGGAAGTATTCCTGCAGCCGCTGATGGACAGCCATACCGGAAAACGGATTGCCGCGGAAGCGCTGGTGCGCCTGCGGGACGACAACGGCAACCTGATCCGTCCTGACCTGTTTATCTCCATGGCGGAACAGGAAGGCTACATCGTCCGCCTGGGTGAACAGGTGCTGGCCAAAGTCTGCCGGTTTATCCGGGACAACGACATCGAGTCCATCGGAATCCACTGGATCAATGTGAACCTGAGCCCGGTCCAGTTCATGAGCCGGGATGTTCCGTCCCGTTTCGCCGAAATCCTGAAGCAGTACGGCGTGGATGAGCGGATGATCCACCTGGAGATCACAGAACAGAGCATGATTGACTTCTCGCTCCTGCGGGACCAGATTACCGGCCTGCACAGGAACGGGTTCGAGTTCTCCCTGGATGACTACGGCAGCGGTTATTCCAACCTTTCCCGGGTGCGCCAGTATCCCTTCACAAACATCAAGATCGACATGGAAGTGGTCTGGAGCTATTGCCGGGAGAAGGACGTGCTGCTGCCCGCCCTGGTGGACGGCTTCAAGAAAATGAACCTGAGCATCACGGCGGAAGGCATCGAAACAGAAGAGATGGCCGGCGCCATGAAAGAAATCAACTGCGACTACCTGCAGGGCTATTATTTCTCCCAGCCCGTTCCCATGGATGAGTTCATCGTCCAGACCGCCCTGGTTAACAAAGCCAGCTGAAAAGAACGAAGAAATGGGACTGCCTCAGAAGGATCCGGAAGGATCACAGGAGGCAGTCCCTTTTTAATTCAGAATTCACAATTCATAATTCATAATGATATATGCTTCTTCCTGTATTCATACAGAAACTCCTCCAGGGATATATCTGACGACTGCTTCTGTATTGCACCTTATACAGGCAAAAAAGGACCGGCTCTTTATTCGTGAGCCGGTCCTTTTCAGATGAACAGGTGTTTTTACAGCAGGTTCCGCTGGATTTTGCCGGAGATGGTCTTGGGCAGCTCGTCCCGGAAGACAATTTTCCGCGGATACTTGTAAGGGGCGGTGTGCTCCTTGACATACTGCTGGATCTCTTTCTTGAGTTCCTCCGTCCCCTCGGTGCCTTTGGTAAGAACAATGGAAGCCTTGACGATCTGGCCGCGGACATCGTCCGGCTCGGCAGATACGCCGCACTCCAGCACATAGGGCAGTTCCATGATAACGGATTCGATCTCGAAGGGTCCGATGCGGTAGCCGGAAGACTTGATAACGTCATCGATACGGGAGACATACCAGAAGTAGCCGTCCTCATCCCGCCAGGCCGTGTCGCCGGTATGATACATGCCGTCGTGCCAGGCTTCCTTCGTTTTCTCGTCGTCCAGGTAGTATTCCCGGTAGAGGCCGCAGGGAACATCCTTGTCCGTATGGATGACGATTTCACCCACTTCACCGGTGGCAACAGGATTGCCGTCCGGATCCACGATATCCACGTCATACTGCGGGCTGGCCTTGCCCATGGAACCGACCTTCGGCACGGTGCCGGCCAGGTTACCGATGGTCAGGGTCGTTTCCGTCTGACCAAAGCCTTCCATGATCTGCAGGCCGGTGGCCTTTTCGAACTGGCGGTAAACTTCCGGGTTGAGGGCCTCGCCAGCAGTGGTCATGTGATGAATGGAGCTGAGGTCATAGTTGGCCAGATCCACCTTGATGAACATCCGCAGCATGGTGGGCGGCGCGCAGAAGGTGGTAATGTTGTACTTTTTGAACATGGGCAGGATGTCCGCGGCATCGAACTTATCGAAGTCATAAACAAAGACCGCGCCTTCACACAGCCACTGGCCGTAGAGCTTGCCCCAGAGGGACTTGCCCCAGCCGGTATCGGAAATGGTGAAGTGGAGACCGTCCCGCTCACAGCAGTGCCAGTATTTCGCGGTGACATAGTGGCCCAGGGCGTAGGTGTGCCTGTGCTGTGCCATCTTCGGGTTTCCGGTGGTGCCGGAGGTGAAGAACATCAGCGCCGGTTCATCGCCGCAGGAAGCGCCTTCCGGACGGCGGTAGCGGCGGGTGAAGAGCGGATACTCCGCGTTCATGTCATGCCAGCCCTCCCGGGAACCGTTGACCATGATCAGGGTCTCCACGCTGGGGCATTTCGCGGCGGCGCGCTCGGCGATCTCGGCGGTATCTCCGTCCGCTGTGCAGATCAGCGCCTTGACGCCCGCGGCATTAAAGCGGTACTCGAAATCGTGTTCCTTCAGCTGGTTGGTGGCCGGGATGGCAATAGCGCCCAGCTTATGCAGGGCCACCATGGAGAACCAGAACTGATAGTGCCGCTTCAGTACCAGCATCACCCGGTCTCCCCGTTTGATACCCAGGGAAGTGAAATAGTTTGCGCACTGGTTGGAAGCGTCCTTGATATCCTTGAAGGTGAAGCGGCGTTCCTCGTGATGCTTGTCCACATAGAGCATAGCCAGCTTGTCCGGATACTTCCGGGCGATTTCATCCACAATATCAAATCCGAAGTTGAAAGTCTCCCGGTTCGGGAAGCTGATTGCGGTGAGCCTTCCCTGCTCATCTTCCTTCGCGTCGATAAACTTCTCGGCAACAAGGTGGCCCTCATACTTTGCCGCCTTCGGCACAGCCGCGAAATCGGCCCCAGCCTGCGGTCCCTCAACAGGCAGGATCATCGCCAGGAAAACGCAGTCCTTCCCGTTCACGGCAATCATGCCGTGGGGCAGGGAGGAATTGTAATAGATGCTGTCTCCCTCTTCCAGGATCTCGGTATGATCGCCGACCTGAACCTTCAGGCTGCCGGAAAGCACCAGGTCAAACTCCTGTCCCTTATGGGTCGTCGTATGAATCGGCTCATTCTGCTGCTTTTCGGAATACTCGTAGCGAACCCAGTAAGGCTCCGCCACCTTGTCCCGGAACTTCGGCGCCAGGTTCGAGATAGCAATGCCTTCCTCCTTCGCGGTGGTTTCGCCCTTGCCGCGGCGGGTGACCGTATAGGTGGACAGGAAGGCATTGTGACCCTCCAGCAGTTCCGTCAGCTCCATGTTGAAAGCCTGGGCGGATTTGTAGATAAAGGTGAAGGGCATGTCGGTCTGGCCGGCTTCATAATCGAGGTATTCCGCAGGGGTTACCTCTGTCTTTTCCGCCATTTCCTCAGGGGTCCAGCCCATGATCTCCCGCATTTCACGGATACGGGAAGCAACCGCACTCAGTTGGCTCAGGTCAGTCCGGGTTGTCATCTGGAAACGCTCCTCTCTTCACAACGCATAATACGCAGAATCCGTGTCTTTCATACAGAAGGATGCCTGAATCGGATAGCCGGGAATAAATAAATGGCCCGTCTCATCTTTTGAGACGGGCCATGTTGGCTCGCGGTACCACTCAAATTGTGCGCCTTTGCACACCACTTCAGACACTATCATGTCCTATGCCTTTACGCAGCAGTCACGGGAGACGCCTACTGGGATCAACCTTTCGGATCTCCGGCTCGGAAGCGATGGGATGAAGCTTC
>JAGAAC010000154.1 GCA_017615475.1 Clostridia bacterium | reverse complement strand
TGCCAGCAGCTTCAGCCTGCGGAACCTGGTCTGACGGTTTCCCGCTTACGGGCGGTAATCGTCCGGCATCGGGCCTTCATCATCCTTGTCCCGGCCGCTGCGGATCAGCAGCACCACTCCGCCGGCGCAGGCCGCGGCAATCGCCAGCCGCTTCAGTCCCTCCCAGATGAAGGGAAAAAAGCCGATTGTCCCCAGGCAGTACACCGCCCCGACGCTCAGCCCGATAATCAGGATAAACCTTACAATCAGCCACATCGCTCCGCCGAACACAGCCAGAATATCCCTGATCATTCCGCAGTCCTCCGTTTTCATACTCATTCCCGTCAAAAAACAGGATCATAAAGCAGTTTTTATCTCAACCGCCGGGCCTGTCCCCGGCTCTTTTCTCTGTCCTTTTCCCCTCTTACGGCATCCGGGAGATCAGCGCCTGTCCATCGGTCTTCAGCCACTTCAGGGGCTTCCAGTAATCCGGCAGAACCCGCTCCACTTCCGCCCAGAACCGCGGGGAGTGGTTCAGCTCCTTCCGGTGGCTCAGCTCATGGACGATCACGTAGTCCAGCACGTCCTCCGGGCACAGCATCAGCAGGCAGTTGAAGTTCAGGTTCCCCTTCGCGGAACAGCTGCCCCACAGGGTTTTCTGCTTTTTCACAGTAATCCGGCCGTAACGCACGCCCATCCGCCGGGCCCATTCCGCCGCCCTGGGCGGAATCACCTGCTTCGCCTGCTTCACAAGCGCGGCCAGTTCTTCCTCAGTCAGCTTCGGTTCCTGTGCCCGGGTGCGGACTTTCGCCAGCGTTTTTTCGATCCACTTTCTCTTGCTGTCCAGAACCCGCCGGATCTCGGCCTTCGACGTGCGCAGGGGCGCCCGGACGGTAATCCCGCCCCCGTCGTCAATCCGGATCCCGATGGTTTTCCGCCTGCAGCGGATCAGCTGTATGTTCCACGTCTCCATGGTATTCACCCGATTTCCTGTTCCCATTCTTTCAGGAACAGTTCCATAAACGCGTGGCGGTTCTCCGCCAGTTCCTTTGCCTTTTCCGTATTCATCAGATCCTTCAGCAGGAGCAGTTTCTCATGGAAATGGGCGATGGAACCCTCCGGTGTCCGGCCGTGCTTTCCGCCGTAGGCAAACGTCCGGGCGATGCCGATGGCCCCGATGGCATCCAACCGGTCCGCGTCCTGGATAATCCGTCCCTCAAGGGTTTCCGGATGTTTTCCCCTGTTTTTGCTGAAGGAAACCGAATTAACCGCCTCGCAGATCCGGTCAGCCAGTTCCCGGCTGATGCCCTGCGCCTCCAGGAAGCTCCGGGCGTTGGCGTTGTTCTCTGTCCGGAACAGCTTATGGTCATCAGCATCGTGGAGCAGGGCGCCCAGGGAAACCACCAGCCTGTCTGCATCCGGTTCCGTTTCCGCAATCAGCAGGGCATTGCGGTATACCCGCATGGAATGCTCAAATCCATGTCCGTCCGCGTTCTCCGCAAACAGTTCCCGAATATAGTCCTTGGCCTCGTCAATCATGTTCCGCATGTGCTCAGGCTTCCCTCAGATCATCAGATTTGCTTCATCATATCACGGAACAAAACCCGCAACAAGAGGAGCCGGGGAGAAGTGTTTCTCCCCGGCTCCGGATCAAAAGGCAGTCACTCACCCTGCCTGATTTCATAGGGAATGCCGTTTTCCTCGCAGTATTGCTGCGCGTAGGAACCATCGTTTACACTGCATACCAGCTTGCCGCATCCGGCAAAAGCGTTATCCCCGATATAGCTTATCGTAGCCGGAATGCTTATCTTCTCCAGTTCTTTACAGTCTTTGAACGCGTCCTCCCCGATTTCCCTCACATAATGTATTGCAATTTCCGGAATGGCGATCTCTTTCTTCTGCTGATAGGAAGGATCGCTGACAAGCGTAACCGTATTGTCTTTCTCCAGTCTGAACATCAGACCGTTCTGCTCAAACCGGTCTCCTTCCTTCCGGATGTCATTCAGCGGGAACTCAACCGTCCAGTTTCCTTCCACAACCTTCGCTGTTTTCTCCAGATGGATTATGAGCTTTCTCTGCTCCATATCATCTTCCGGATCCAGGGTAAACTCTATCCCATCCACAACCCCGTCACCGTCACCATCCCACATCTGTTCATAGTGATCGAGAATATACGGGTATCCGTCAGTGCCATTATACGGGCTGTCAGTGTCATATTGACGCAGCTCAGCACGAAGAAAATGATCAGTATGATCCGTATAATGAAGCTGTATATGCAGTTCGCCGTTAATCCAGCCGGTCCCGGTCAGCACTACGTCTTCCCAAAGCAAAATGTCCAGCGGATGGCTGTTGTCCAGAATGATCCGTTTCCCGTGTTTCCACTCCGGCAAAAAGTTATTTTCGACAACCGGTTCCGGAGGAGTGATTCCTTCAGAAACATCAGCATATTCCGAGATTATTTCCGTCAGATCCACATCTTTATACTTCATAAATCTGATATTACCCAGCATGACCGGAACCATACCGTTTTCCGGCAGAATCGGTTCAGCATATTCCATATTCATCAAATACGTTGTCTTGTTTCCTTCCACATTCACCTTCCTTTGCTCGCATTTCTGATACTGCATGCTATTATACCATCTCGCATTGGGGAACTGTATAGATTCGTGATACTGATCCAGGTCATCCCTCGTGGTCTCCAGTGAATAGAGAATCCAGGCTTCCCGGCCCTCTGTCGCTGCTGCTTCCACTTCCATCCGGATTCCCTGGTCTTCGCAGCTGAGGTTCACAGGAACCAGTTTGTCTTTCATTTCCAGCAGTTCGTTCCTCGTTTTTAGTATGCTATACTCTGATTCCAAATCCTCCGCGGCTTTGGATACTTCTGTTTTGTCCGTTTCTTCCGGCACCGTTCCCTGTGCCGGGGCGTTCTC
>JAGAAC010000028.1 GCA_017615475.1 Clostridia bacterium | reverse complement strand
GATGGTGCTGAACCGGCTCCGGCCGCCGGAAAAGGAAATCGACTGGGCGGAGCTGGAGGAATCCCGGAAGGAACTGGCCGCCTATACCAATACCGGAAAGGAAACCGTGCGCAGCCGGGAGGACAAACACCGGGAAAAGGCGGACTACAAGCGCTTTTTCTCCGTGGGCAACAAGCACCTGGTTTTCTATTCCGAAAGCAGCGGATTCTACAAGTATTATGAGCGGATCATCGCCTATATCCTGGCCAACAGCAAGCTGACCGTTCACTATGTGACCAGCGATCCCAAAGACCAGATCTTTGATATCGCACAAAAGGAACCGCGGATTGTTCCGTACTATATCGGCCAGAAAAAGCTGATTACGCTGTTCATGAAGCTGGAGGCGGACGTGATGGTGATGACTATGTCCGACCTCGGAAACTACCAGTACAAACGCAGCTATTACAGCAAGGACATCCGGTATGTCTATGTGTTCCATTATCCGCTGAGCACCCATATGGTGCTGCATACCGGCGCGCTGCGGCACTATGACACGATCCTGTGCGTGGGGGATTTCCAGTTTGAGGAGATCCGCCAGACGGAAAAACTGTTCGGCGATCCGGAACAGGAGCTGATTGCCTGCGGCTATGGTCAGCTGGAGAAGCTGTATGACGCATACCGGGAGACACCCCGGACGGAGCGGACACGGCCGAAGGTGCTGATCGCGCCTTCCTGGCAGGCGGACAACATCCTGGACAGCTGCATTGACGACCTGCTGAAGGAACTGTTGGGGGAGGGCTTCGACGTTACGGTGCGGCCGCATCCGGAATATGTAAAGCGGTACGGGGACCGGATGGACGCCATTGTGAAACGGTATGAGGACTATACAGGCGGAGACCTGTTCTTCGAACTGGACTTTACCGGCAACACATCCATCTTCGATTCGGATACGGTGATCAGCGACTGGTCCGGCACAGCCTATGAGTTTGTGATGGTGACGGAGCGGCCCTGCGTGTTCATTGACACACCGCCGAAAATCAACAATCCGGACTATGAAAAGATCACCGTGGCTCCGCTGGAGTTCACCCTGCGGGATCAGGTGGGTATCCGGGTGAAACCCGGGGAGTTCTCCGGACTGGCGGAGAGGATCCGCGGCCTGCTGGAGGACGGGAGCTTCAGCGGACGGATACGGGAGATCCGGGAGAAAACAATCGCCAACTTCGGCCGCAGCGGCGAAGTTGGCGGAAGGTATATTATTGACGCGGTAAAGGAAAAGGTAAAAAACAGAACCAAGCAGTGAAAATCCGGATGGATTACTTTGTTCTGAACGAGACGGTGACGGTGGCGGAGACGCAGATCTTCGCGGCCTGGATGATGGTGGCGGTATCTGTTTCAACATCGGCGGCTTTCGCGGCGAACCGGTTTGCCGCGTTTTCATAGCTGAAGAATCCGGTTTCCTGGATGGATTCGATTTCCAGATCGCCCAATCCGGCGGCTTCCGCAAGGACAGCCGCCTTTTCCTTTGCCTCCGCAACGGCGGCTTTCAGGGATTCCGCCCGGGCGGCTGTGTCATCGGAAGCGGAGAAGGAAACACCGTCCAGCATATTCGCGCCGGCACCGAAGGCCAGGTCAATCACTTCCCCGACCCGGCTGATATCCTTCACCATGACAGCCAGGCTTGAGGAAGCGTTGTAGCCGGTGATTTTCTCCGCATAGCCGCTGTAGTCATAGGAGGCGTACAGGTTGACATAACCGGTATTGATGTCCTCTTCCTTCAGGCCGGCGCCGGTGAGGGCGGTACGGATTCGGGCAATGTTTTCGTTGACTTCCGCCTGCGCTTTCAGGGCATCGGCGTTGCTGGCGGTGACTCCCAGGGAGACAACGGCCGTATCGGCGGGAATGAAGGTTTCACCGGTGCCGGTGACAACAACGGAGGAGTCCGCCAGGGCGGAGACAAGGGAAAGGGAAAGAACCAGAACCAGGATCAAAGCAGTGAGTTTACGCATAACAGGAAATCTCCTTTCAAAATCGGTTTCATTCTATATGACGATTGGGAGCAGAGAAAGTTCCGTAAAAAGACAAAAACATCATAACAATTATACGTTGACACACCGGAAAGAGGAAGGGTAAAATACATTGTGGCTTTATTTTACGTTGTAAAAAGAATAATGGGGTGTAAGCTGTGTTGTCGTTCAGGAAGGGACAGAGACGGGGCGTATCGCTGAGACGCTTCTCGTTTCTGATGCTTTTCTTTTCCCTGATCATCACGGCAGCCCTGCTGTATACCACGTTCCAAACGGTGAAGGCTTTCCGGGGTCTTTCCGCCGCGACAGGGGATTATATTGAGCTTACCGCAGCCGCGGATGAACTGATGGACGCTTCCGACTACCTGACAGAAGAGGTTCAGCGTTATACCGTGATGGGAGACCGGACGCATCTGGAGAATTATTTCCGGGAGGCGGAAACGGACCGCCGCAGAGAGCGCTCCCTGGCAGTCATGTTCCGGAACGCACCGGATTCCCCAGCCCTCGGGCAGCTGCAGGCGGCCATGAAGGAATCCCTGGAGCTGATGAGCAGGGAATACTATGGTATGCGGCTGATACTGGACGCGGCCGGGGATACGGATATTCCCGCGGCCCTGAAGGACGTGCAGCTGACTGAAGAGGACCTGGCGCTGGATAACGGCGCGAAGGTGGACAAGGCCCGGACGATGATGCACGACGCGGAGTATTACGCGCGGAAGAGCCTGATCCGGGAAAACATGCAGGAATGTATAGACACGCTGACCGGCGGCACCCAGAAGGTCCGGGACGAGATGCAGGCCCGGACGGACCGCTACCTGACATGGATGATTATTCTGCTGATTGTGCAGAGCATCTGCATATTCAAAATCCTGTGGCTGTTCTCACACCTGGGTGTTGTGCCGCTGCTGAAGGCAGTGGGCCACATCCGGAAGGATGAAAAGCTTCCGGTGACCGGGGCGCAGGAATTCCGGTACCTGGCGGAAACCTATAACAGGATGTACCACACCTACAAAAAGAACATCGAAAGCCTGAGCTTCAAGGCTTCCCATGACGGGCTGACCGGCGTTTACAACCGGGCGGGCTATGAGCTGATCCGCACGAACGTGGATATTGCCACAACGGCGCTGCTGATCCTGGATGTGAATTTCTTTAAGGAGATCAATGATACTTCCGGCCATGAGACCGGGGACGAAGCCCTGAAGAAGATTTCCCGGGTGCTGACGGAGAATTTCCGCTCGGATGACTATATCTGCCGGATCGGCGGGGATGAGTTCGCGGTGTTCATGGTCCACCTGAAGGAACACCCGGAGGAACTGATCCGGAAGAAGGTGGAGCAGGTGAACACCGCGCTGGCGGATACCGCCGACGGTTCGCCGGCGGTCAGCATGAGCGTAGGCGCAGCAGTGGGAGACGAGAGCATTACGGACTCCCAGGAGCTGTTCCGCCGGGCGGACGCGGCCCTGTACCATGTAAAGGAGCACGGAAGACAAGGCTGCTGTATATACGGTGATGAAAAAAGCGGGTCCTGACGGACCCGCTTTTTTATTCCTCCTGCAGCCGCAGCTCCGGGTATCCGGCGGCGCGAAGATACTCCTGCACTTCGGGAATGGTATCCATGAAACAGCAGTCAAGGATCTCACCGTAATGTCCGCGGGGACCGTAGCTTTTGATGGTGAAACCGGCCTTGTCCAGCATCAGGCGGGAAAGCCAGGGCGGCAGGTGCAGGGCAATGCACAGTGCCACGACCACGTCCGGATTGTAGCCCGTGCGCATACCGCCGCGGTAGCGGCTGACGGTTTTGCTGGAGACGTGGGCCAGGGCGGCCAGCTCTTCCAGGGTGACCTTTCCGCCGTCCCGGTTTTCCATCAGGTAAACCAGGGCGTCCGGAAAATCGTTGGGCATGGACTGCATGAGCCGGTTCCGCCGGACCAGCCGCTCCCGGGCGGTCAGGCTCAGCCGGCGGTCCAGGAAACGGTCATATTCCCGGATGTAATCCTCATTGCTGTTCAGGGTGCCGAAGAGCCAGACGGATTCCTCGTTTTCCCGCAGCCAGACCTTTTCAAACCACAGGCAGCAGGCATCGGCGTGGGCGTTGGCCCAGGGCGTCAGCCGGGCCCCTTCTTTGGTGGGACGGAGGAACTGGGGATCGTTCATGCAGACATGGCCGTCCGCGTAAACAAAGTCTCCCCGGCCCATGAGCTGGCGGAATTCGCTGCTGCGGTGATACAGGTCCGTCAGGGCCTTCCGGCTGATGACAAGGGTTGCCTGCCCGCGGGAGGAATGCTCTTCGGTAAAGGCAAAAGGCGTAATATACCGGCCGTCCACATAATTGACAGCGCCGCGGGCGGCCGGATGGCCCAGCTGGACCAGGCGGCGGCGCAGGGTGGTGCGGGGAACGCTGTATTCATCCGCCAGGCGGCGGATCACGCGGTCCCAGCGGAAACCCGGATGATTAATATAGCCTTCCACGGAGGGGTAGGTGCTGGCCTGCTGGAACAGGCGCCAGGCTTTTCCGCGGATCAGGTTCTGGGGAAGGAGAAGGGCAATGCTGCCGCTGCGCGCCTGGTGTTCCATGAAGCGGAGGGGGTCGCTGGCGGGACGGCCGACGGAATTGCGGACGGTACGGTAACGGATTTCCATCGGGTTGGTGCTCATCAGCTTCTGGAGCCGGTAGAAGAGCAGGTGCCACTCATAGTGGATGCACTCGTGGAGGATATCCAGGTCCCGGCATTCGGACCGGGCGGCGGTGTTGACCAGGATGGTGTTGGCGGGAACCGGGCAGGAAACCGGGAGAGGGAAGTCTTCCTCCCCGGGCTGTTTTTCATCCTGGACAAGGACGGTGCCTTCCCGGAAGAAAAGGATGCTGCGGGTGCGGTTCTGGCAGTGGAGACGCATTTCCCGGATTTCCAGGCCCAGCTTTTCTGCCAGCATCCGGGCGGTGCGGTTCTTCGGATCCTTTATGTCCGGCAGGAGGTTTTCCCACAGGCGTTCTGCCCCGGATTCAATTTCGTCTTCCCGGAGGACCGGAACCAGGAAACGGTCCAGCTTCCAGAAACTCCGGTCCGGCTTGTCCGCCGCAAGGTGCAGTTCCTGTACCTCGCAGCTGAAGCCTTCTTCCGTGCAGAACCAGAGCCCCAGGCAGAAACCGAAACGGCCGTCAACATCCCGCCCGTCTTTTTCAACGGTCAGGGAGACGGACAGGTCGACATCCGCCAGGAAATCCGTACGGTTCAGACGCCAGCAGGTGACGGTGCCGATTTCCAGGTCCCGCGGGGCAATCCGCTCGGACACGGCGGCGCTTCCGAGCAGGAGGCTCAATTCCCCGGCGGCGAGGCGGGCGTTCATTTCCTGAAGGATCCGGGCGGAAAAACGTTCCCGGATGCAGCGGTCCATATCGTCCACAACGGGGACCAGCCAGGTCTGGACAGGGCAGCGGGTTTCATCTTCCCTGGCGCGGAGCATTTCCTCCACCGGGTCTTCCTCGGCCCAGCCGGCATACTCTCTCAAAGACTGTTCCATATTGATCTCCTCTGCACAAAGCACAATAAAAATGTGAATAAAGTTTCGACGTTCGCTTGCAGCACAATTATATTGTGCTTTTCATCCAAAAGCAAGAAGAAATTCATTTTATCATTCATCATGATTCCAGGGATGGTGCTGAGCGCTTATCCGGACAGAGCACGAACAATGCGGAAAACAAATCACAATTATGAATTATGAATTGTGAATCATGAATTGCAGGTTTTCCTGAATACACAGGAAGAACAATGAACCCATTGCGCTGAAAGAAAGTCCTGTGGTATGCTTTGATAAACCGTTGAAGAAGAGTAAGTACTTTCCATACATCTTTCCTTTCAGAGAGCCGCCGGGGGTGGAAAGGCGGCAGGGAAGCGGAAAGGAATGGACTTCCGAGGGCGAACAGAAAGGGCAGCCGAGTATGTAAGACGGAGATGACCCTCCGTGATCAAAGGTCCGCGTATGAATGTACGCAGTGAGGAGGGCGCGGAAACGCGCCAAGCCGGGTGGCACCGCAGGAATGATTTTTCAGACCTGTCCCAGCAAAAAGAACTGGGACAGGTTTTTATTTTCTGTCCCGGGAAAGAACCTTCACTACGTTCCACCGAAAACGACGAAGACTGAAAGGAGACAGAAAACCATGGCACACAATGAAATCCCCTACAAGATTTACCTGACCGAATCCGAGATGCCCACTTACTGGTACAACCTGCGGGCTGACATGAAGAATAAGCCTGCGCCCCTGCTGAATCCCGGTACCCATCAGCCCATGACGGCGGAAGAGCTGGGCGGCGTTTTCTGCGAAGAGCTGGTGCAGCAGGAACTGGACAACGATACCCGCGAATATCCCGTACCCCAGGAGATCCTGGACTTCTACAGGATGTACCGTCCCTCTCCCCTGGTTCGGGCGTACTGCCTGGAAAAGAAGCTGGGCACTCCCGCAAAGATCTACTACAAATTTGAAGGCAACAACACCAGCGGCAGCCACAAGCTGAATTCCGCCATTGCCCAGGCCTACTACGCCAAGAAGCAGGGCCTGAAGGGCGTGACCACCGAAACCGGCGCCGGCCAGTGGGGTACTGCCCTGTCCATGGCGTGCGCGTATTTCGAACTGGACTGCAAGGTATACATGGTGAAGGTTTCCTATGAGCAGAAGCCCTTCCGCCGCGAAGTGATGCGGGTGTACGGCGCGTCCGTGACGCCCTCCCCGTCCATGACCACCCAGGTGGGTCAGAAGATCCTGGCGGAGCATCCCGGCACCACGGGTTCCCTGGGCTGCGCCATCTCCGAGGCGGTGGAAGTGGCGGTGGGCAATCCCGGTTACCGCTATGTGCTGGGCAGCGTGCTGAACCAGGTACTGCTGCACCAGTCCGTGATCGGTATGGAGACCAAGATAGCCATGGACAAATACGGCATCAAGCCGGATACGATTATCGGCTGCGCCGGCGGCGGCAGCAACCTGGGCGGCCTGATTGCCCCCTTCATGGGTGAGAAGCTGCGCGGCGAAGCGGATTATGACTTCATCGCTGTGGAACCGGCCTCCTGCCCGAGCCTGACCCGCGGCGTTTATGCCTACGACTTCTGCGACACGGGCATGGTCTGCCCGCTGGCGAAGATGTACACCCTGGGATCCGACTTCATCCCGGCCCCGAACCATGCCGGCGGCCTGCGTTATCACGGCATGAGCCCGATCCTGTCCCAGCTGTATGATGACAAGCTGATGCGCGCGGTTTCCGTGCCCCAGACCAGGGTGTTCGAAGCGGCGGAAACCTTTGCCCGCACCGAGGGCATCCTGCCCGCGCCGGAAAGCAGCCACGCCATCTGCGCGGCCATTGATGAAGCGCTGAAATGCAAGGAAACCGGCGAGGAGAAGACCATTCTCTTCGGCCTGACCGGCACCGGCTACTTTGACCTGGTGGCGTACGAGAAGTTCCACAACGGACAGATGGACGACTATATCCCCACGGACGAAGAACTGGCAAGCTTCCGTGCCAGGCTGCCGAAGGTCTGACAATCGTAGAACCCCGGAACGCGCGGATTCCGCGCGTTCTTTTTTTGCTGCAAAAAACAGTTACATGAGCGACCAAAATACAACGCAAAGCAGAAAATGTAACCCGTAAACGATTACGGGGTTTGCTGCAAGTAACAAATCCGCCAAAGGGATGACAGAAAAGGGGAAACAGCCCGCCCATTAAGTACTGAATACAAACAATTCCATTGATTCCGCCTCTTGACTGCCGGCACAAACATGGTTACAATACAGATGTACGTACTGCTTGTATTGTAACCGCCATACAGCCTCGAAAGGAGAATGGCCATGCGACAGAGGAAAGCGGAATCCTGGAAAATCCTGTTCAGGAGGCTGCCTGCCTGCGCGCTGGCTGTTTTCATGCTGTCCGCAGGGGGCTTCGCCCTTGCGGATGAGGTTCTGCCCACGCCGCTTCCGGAGAATATTACAGCCGCGGCTCACCTGGAGATTGATGACCGTTTTGATGAACTCAGCCTTTACAGTGTGACTTTCCGGAATACCAGG
>JAGAAC010000153.1 GCA_017615475.1 Clostridia bacterium | reverse complement strand
TGCCTGTCATTTCGACAATTTTCTCAAATTTGCCGGTTTTGACGTCCGCAAATGCCACCTTGGGGGTGGTCAGTGACCGGAGCGTACCGGCAAACAGAATGCACAGGGCGACAACCGCCGCCAGGATGATCATGCCCCGTAAAGCTATTTTCTTGAGTCGCATAAAAACCAGACCTTTCCGCCTCTCAGGCTAGCCTCTTATTTCATTTCCGTCAGCTGGATTCCTGCCAGGATGTCCTCCTGGAAGAACAGGTAAATCAGCAGTGCCGGCAGGATATACAGTGCCGCGCCGGCAAACTCATAGCCGGACACCCTCCTGGTCAGCTGGTTGAACTGGGTGGACAGGGGTTCCAGGCTTGTCGCCGCTGTCAGATAAGTCAGCGGCTGTTCCACCAGGTTCCAGCTTTCCGCGAAGGACAGGGCCGCTGCCGCACCGATCACCGGCCGGCAGACCGGCAGCACGATCCACAGGAAGGACCGGAACGGTCCCGCTCCGTCTATGGACGCCGCTTCCAGCAGTTCATCCGGCAGCGCGATCATATACTGGCGCAGCAGGAAGATAAAGAACGGGGCAAAAAGCATCGGCAGGATGATTGCCCATCGTGTGTTCAGCAGGCCCATAAAGCGCAGTGTCAGCACATTCGGGACCATGGTCACCTGGAAAGGCAGCAGCATCAGCATCACGATCAGGAAAAAGATGGATTCCCGTCCGCGGAATCGGAATTTGCTCAGGCCGAAAGCCAGGGCCGGAACCACCAGTGCCTGCCCCAGCAGGATTGCCGCGGCATAGATCACTGAGTTGTTGAAAAAATGCAGGATCGCCTCATCCTTGATCAGGATCTGCTCGTACTGCCCAAGGGAAATCTGGTGCGGTGAGTAATGCGGATCCATCCACTGCCCTTCGCCCAGCTTGCCCCTGTCTTTCATCAGTTCCTTCATTTCTCCTATGGAGGAGAAGGAATACAGGAACGTCTGGACCATCGGAAGCAGGATAATGATTGCCATGAGAGTCAGCACAATCCGCGCCAGCCAGATCCGGAAGCCTTTTTGTCTCATCTCGTCAGTCGCCTCCGTTCAGTCGTTTCAGCGCCTGCCGCTGGCTTATGAACAGCAGGCCGAAAAGAGCCAGCACAATCAGTGCGAAAATGTATGCCGCGGTCGTTACGTTCTGGTAGTTCAGCTTGCCGTACATATTGTTCATGTAGTTCTGCAGGGTGTACAGCAGCGGCTCATCCGGATAGGCGCCGGCCATGAAATAAACTTCCTTGAAAATCCGGAAGGCGTTGACAAAGGAAAGAATGGCCACCAGGAAAGCCGAGGGAATCGCCAGCGGCAGTGTGATGCGGAAAGTCTGCTTCAGGAAGGAAGCGCCTTCCAGCGTCGCGTATTCGTAAAGGGATTCCGGAATGGACTGCAGTGCGGACATAAAGATAACCACACAGAAGCCCAGGTTTTTCCACAGGAACAGCAGGATGACCGGAATCCGGGATTCAGCCCCCTTCAGCCAGTCGATCCGGGTTCCGCCCAGCAGGGTCAGGATACGGTTTACCGGACCCGCAAAGTCAAACCACATCAGCCAGATAATCAGAATGGCTGAGGACGGCATCAGATAAGGCATCAGCACGCTGGAGCGGAAAAAGCCGCCGGCCGGGCGGATCCGGTGCAGCCCTGCCGCCAGTAAAAAGGACAGCAGGAAAAGAAGCGGAGCGCAGATCAGGGAAAGCTCCATGGTGTTCTTCAGCCCCATCTGGAACATCGGATTATTCCAGACGGAGATATAATTGGCGAACCCGACGAAGCTGTTTTCAACACGCCCGTCTGTTACGCTGTACCAGATTCCGCCCACAAACGGGATGCCGTAGAAAACCAGCAGTCCCGCCAGGCCCGGCAGCAAAAAGGGCCACGCTGTTCTCAGTTTCTTATACAAAAGGTATCAGTTCCCTTCCATACGGATCATTTGGACCTTCTGATCGATCCAGTCCAGCAGTTCTCCGGAATCCGTGCCGCCGGAGAAGCGGTTTTCTATCGTCGCCTGTTCCTCCTCGTCGAGGTTTCCCGCAACATCATACAGGAACAGGTAGTCAAGCACTTTCAGGGACGGAAGACGTTTCTGGTAATCTTCAATCGCTTTCGGACTGACAGCCCAGTCATCTTCTTCCAGGTACTTCAGGATTTCTTTGCAGTCGTTGAGTTCTTCCTCCAGGGCAGCCCGTTGTTCTCCGTCCTCCGCTTTTTCAAGAGCTTCCTCAGCAGCCTCAAGCCGCTCCTGCTCGCGCTTCAGGTTTTCCTCATGATACACGGGGCGGACGGGCTCTGTCTTATCCGTGAAAATGGAATACTGCGTCCGCGAGTACAGGCTGTCCAGGGCCAGTGAGAGGAATTCCGCCGCTTCTTCCTTATGTTCGGAATAAGGATTCACAAAGGCCACACACATCTGCACCGGCTGGATGGGTGTCTCGTCTTCGGCAAAGCCAAGCAGCATCGGCTGATAGTAATTCATCAGCCCGGGATCTGTATAGATATTCAGGAGGGGTTCCTTGTATTCACCCACCATGTAGCCGTCTTCATAGGAATCCCTGTCCTTTATACCAAGGGCATCATAGTCCAGGTTCTTCAGGCGTGTCAACAGTTCATTCATCACAGGAGAATTAAAGAGGTAATCTTCTCCCTTTCCGTCCATCCAGACCTGGTATTCATACAGGATGGTAATGGTAACATTGCTGATAAAAGCTTCACGGGAGTCATCGCAGACGCATACGCCCTCCTGTCCCGCCAGCCTGTCCGGAAGGGTTTCCATCCAGTCGAAGAACTGGCCCCAGGTTTTCGGAAGCTCTTCCTCAGTTCCTCCGACCTTCTTCCACATGTCCGGATTGATTCCGATGGTCTGGCCGGACACTTCAACCGGAACAGCGATAATCTTTCCATCCTGCTTCAGGGCATCCCGGATGAAGGGATACATCCGGTCAATTCCCGCGGTGATCTGCGCGTTTCCGCTCAGGTCCTCCGTGTATCCGCGCGTACGGATCGCCCTGAAGTCATTGCTTTCATACTGAAGCACATAGATGTCCGTGTCCGCTTCCTGGTTCAGCATGGCCTTCGGGATGTCCGTATGGAGCTGATCCCAGTCCGGCTGCACGATCACGGCAATATCGCCCCGTTTATTGTTCATGGCGAAAACCGTTTCGGACATCACCCCGTTATAACTGGTATCCCGGATCCGCAGGGTAACGCCGGCCCGCTGTGCCGGATCGGTATTCCGGATCAGGATGGTCGAGTAATCCCACAGCAGGAGGAAACCGTCCGGCAGGCAGATGGCGCCGCTGCCGTTGATCGGGCAGTCATTGACCACCTCAGCCTGTGCGGTTCCGTCCAGGGGCAGGGCCCACAGTTCACCGTCGTCGGTATAGTACAGGATATTCTTTTCCGCATCATAGCAGGGATTCAGGTAATTGATCACGTCAGTGATTACAGCAACCTGTTCCTCGCTCTGGTCTTCCAGGCTGACCCGGAAAATAACCGCTTCCTTTGCAGTCCAGTCCGCTTTGTTTACCAGCACGGAGCCCTCCGGTCCGGGCCCGATCTCACTGAATTCCCCGATCTCCAGGCACTTATAGTCGCCGGTCTTCAGATCAAAGGAAAAAACGATGGTTCCGTTCATACCGTATGTGATTCCGGCCAGCAGGTCTCCGGAGGTGAACAGTTTCTGCGGATAAAAACTGCCGGTATCTCCGGTATCTTCCAGCAGCATGGCGCAGTCCAGTTCCGGCAGGCCGCTGTCTTCCAGGACCGCCTGTCCGTTATCCAGTCTGACATGTTTTACGGCAAGGGAGCTGATGCTCCCGCCTTCTTCGCTGTCTTCCCATTGGGCTGTCAGTGCGTAAAGCTCATCGTTCCAGGAGAAATAGCCGCAGGTTTCTTCAGGCTGTCCATCCTCTGCCGCGTTTTCCTGCAGTATATATTTTTCAGGCTCTGACTGGTAATCCGCAAACCTCAGCAGTGCGGAACCGCCGGATTCCCAGACATCAGCGCAGAAGCCGCTGCTGATCTTATATACATTGTTAATGCCTCCCTGGTTCGTGGAGTCCGTGGAGGAATAATGCTTCAGCGTACGGTCTCCGGCTGACGCGAAAGCCGTCGCGCAGGCTGTCACACACAGGATCAGGGTCATTGTCCACAGGATTATATTCTTGATACTCAGTTTTTTCATTTCGTCTCCTCTCATTAATACACCGG
>JAGAAC010000152.1 GCA_017615475.1 Clostridia bacterium | reverse complement strand
GTGTGCCCGGTCCGTGGCCTGTTCTTCCGCCGCGGGATTCCACCAGGGATCATACAGGATCACCATATCCGCTCCGGTCAGGTTCAGTCCGGATCCGCCCGCCTTCAGGCTGATGAGGAAGATCTGTCCCTCGCCCTGGTTAAAGCGTTCCGTCAGGCTCAGCCGTTCCCCGGCGGGTGTTTCCCCGTCCAGGTACAGGGTACTGAATCCGTTTTCCTCCAGCCGGGCCCGCAGCAGCTTCAGCATGCTGGTGAACTGGCTGAAAAGCAGCACCCTCCTGCCGTCCCGGATCATCTCCGGCAGCAGTTCCAGCAGCATTTCCTCCTTGCCGCTTCCGCCCCGGTAATCGGACATCACCAGGGAGGGATGGCAGCAGATTTCCCGCAGTTCTGTAATGGCGCTGAGGACCTCGATCCGTCCCCTCGCGGCGCCTTTTTCCTCCAGGAGCTTGTTGATCTGCGGGCGCAGGCGCTCCAGCGCCGCCCGGTAAATCTTCTCCTGCTCCTGCGTCATCCGTGCCGTCAGTGTGATTTCCATCTTATCCGGCAGTTCCTCCAGCACGTCCTGTTTCAGCCGGCGGATCAGGAAAGGATGAATCTTTTTCAGCAGGTCGTCCGCGTTCTCCCCGTCCTGGTACTTCCGAAGGAAGGTGTTGTATCCCGGCAGATACCCGGGCAGCACAAAGTCAAACAGGCTCCAGAGTTCGCCTACGCCGTTCTCCATCGGGGTGCCGGTCAGGGCAAAGCGGGTATCCGCCTGCAGCTGCTTCACCGCCTGGGCCGCCACGCTGCCTGCGTTCTTGATATTCTGCGCCTCATCCAGGATCACAAAGCGGAACTGATGATCCTTCAGCAGCCCGATATCCCGGCGGATCAGCGGATAACTGGTAATCACCACATCCACGTCCCCGTTGCTGATGATATGGCGGATCAGCCCCGCCCGCTGGGTGCCGTTGCCGCTGAGCACCGTCACGCTCAGGTTCGGCGCGAATTTCCGGAACTCGCTCAGCCAGTTATAGGTCAGGGATGTGGGCGCCACCACCAGGCTGGTTCGTCCGGCCTCCCGGGTGGCAATCAACAGGGCAATAATCTGCGCGGTCTTGCCCAGGCCCATATCATCCGCCAGAATGCCGCCCATATGCATCCGGTCCAGACCGATCATCCACTCGTATCCGCGCTTCTGGTAATCCCTCAGGCTGACCCCGGAAGCCATTTCCGGCGCGTCGGTTTCCTTTCCGCCGCTGGCCAGGTTTTCCGAAAGTTCCCTGACCTTGTCATCCATTTCAATTTTGAGCCCGCTGTTTTCCAGCATGCTGGTCAGGTATCCGGCCCGGTAGGCCCGCAGCACGATGGTATCCCGGTTCAGTTCGTTTCCGTCCCGGATCGCGGCCTCGTAAATGCCGGCGGCGGTTTCCTGCCAGCCCGCCAGGTCCTCCAGATCCAGGAATTCCCCGCTGCGCAGGCGGAAATACCGGCGTTTCCGGCTCAGGGCTTCCATCAGCTCCAGGATCTCGTCCACCGGTTCCCCGTCCCGGGTGAGCATCAGCTCAATCCGGTCGCCGTTCATCCGCATACTGCCGGACATGATCGGCCTTCTGGGAACAATGCGCTTGAATTCCCGGCTCAGGAACACGTCGCTGACTTCCTGCAGCCGCTTGACACCCTTCCCGACAAAATCAAACACAGCATCCGTACCGCTCAGGCGGATATTGTCCTTTCCTACGCGGAATCCGGCATTCGCCAGGATGTCCAGCACCCTGTGCTCCCCCTCCGCGTCCCGAAGCAGCAGCTGTTCTCCCTTATCCAGGGTGATTTTCTTTTCGTTCGCTCCGAAGGGATTCAGGGTGATATCGCCGTACCGAAACAGGATGGTGGCTACAACGCTCTTGCCGTCCCGGTCCAGGTATACTTCTGTTTTCAGCGGCAGGCGGACCAGCCGCTTCCGCAGCGTTTCGCCGATCTCCACCGCGCCCCGGATCTTCAGGTACGGCAGGATCTCGCCGATGACCCGCTCCGTGTCGCTGAGCGGATATTCCATCAGGCATCGGCCTTCATACTGGTTATCATAGATGAGCCGGATCAGCCGGATCTGTTCCCGTTCCGTCCGGATCAGGTTTCCGCCGGCAATAATCCAGGTGCAGGCCGCCGTCACCGGCTGCAGGTCCGGCGGAATCCGCCCGCTTACCTGCAGGCCCCGGGGGCCCAGATTTACAGCGAAATGGAGGGGAACCTGCGCGCCGCGGACCGGTTTTCCGTGCTGGATTTTTCCGCTCTGGTCCATCACCCGCAGGGTCGTTTCCCCGACGCTTTCCAGCAATTCCTCCGCAAAAGGCTCCGGCAAGCGCATCAGCCGGTTTGCCGCCGGGTTCCCGGCAACCGTACCGGGTTCCCGCGCGGAACACAGTTTCCGCAGCAGGTCCAGCACCCGCATATCATCATCGGAATAGCGCATCCATTCCGGCTGGTAAACAAAATCCTTTCCCAGTTCGATGGTTTCCCCTGCCTCCAAGGCCGTCAGGAACCGGCGGATATCCTTGATCACATAGAGCTTCTTTTCCCCTGTCCGCAGGCCGATCCGCAGTTCCTGGCCGGCTTTCTGGGGCAGCACAAGCGTCACTTCCAGGCGGACATTGGCTTCCGCCGGCATTTCCCGCAGGATCATGTCAGAAAGCTCAGCGGCGGTTTCCGGCGCCTGCTTCTTCATCATGCTTTCCGGCACCTTCCGGCGGTCCGCGTACAGCCAGACCGCTACCGCGTGCCGGCAGCAGCCCTTATGCAGGAAAACGTCGCAGTCGCAGTGGATCACCAGGCGCCGCGTCAGCGTAACGGAATGCGGCGGCTGACCCGCCACCGTATAGCGGATCATTCCCCGGTCTTCCTCAGCCGTCTTCACCGCGCCGATTTCTTCCAGGTCCCGTCCCGCGGCGTATTCCTCTTCCCCGGCCAGCTTTTCCATCAGCAAAGGATTCAGTCTCATGCTCTCTTCCCCGCTCACAAAAATATCGAACCTATAATAATTCGACTGTTAAACAGTTTTTTCCTTTTGCAAAACTGCTTTGAGCAGTCGAATAATTCATAATTCAGAATTATGAATTAAAAAACAGGCAGTCGACTGCCTGTTTACTGAACACTATAATCATTATGAATTATGAATTATGAAACACCGCAAAGGCATTATACGGAACGCATAATGCCTTTCAGCGTTTCATCAATTTCCGGGCAGGTTTTCTTCACCGCCACAGGCCGTCCGGCCGCGTCAATGAAGCAATGAGAAGACTCGCCCTCAGCCACCGTGTTTCCGGTCCTGAGATTCCGCATCACATAGGAAAGCACGATCTTCACGCCGGTATACTGGGTGAGCTTCACTTCAATTTCAATCTCATCGTCATAGGTGGTCGGATACTTATAGTCGCAGGTGACGGATACCACCGGGGAAGAAATCCCCGCCGCCTCCAGCCTGGTCATGGTGAAGCCTGTTTCATTCAGGTAGTTCATCCGCGCTTCTTCCATAAAGCGGATATAGTTGGAATGATGGGTAATGCCCATTTTGTCGGTCTCATAATAATGAACCTTATGGATATATCTGCTCATTGTTTACTCCGGATTGTTTGTCAGTTCGCCGAGGGTCGTCTCTCCCCAGCTGTAATTGGTCAGGTAGCTGCCCCTGAACAGGCCGGCATATTCTTCCTTGCCGGAACAATACTGATAAAGGTCGCACTGTACGTTTTCCATCACAATGCGGCGCTTTCCGTCCACCGCTTCCACAATATCCGAAATGCCGTATTCCTCCAGGGTGTTTTTCAGCCGAAGGGCCACCTTGCGGTACCTGGACATGGTCACTGTATTGGCCGGTTC
Source organism: Clostridia bacterium (assembly GCA_017615475.1). Lineage (GTDB taxonomy): Bacteria > Bacillota > Clostridia > Christensenellales > Aristaeellaceae > Aristaeella. The sequence goes on along the minus strand of JAGAAC010000152.1, from coordinate 11,750 downwards.
ATCCTCCCACAGGAAGCCGATAGCTTCCTCCGAAGTGACATAGCCTCCGCGGCGGTCCACCAGCAGCGCCAGCAGTTCCTTGGATTTTTTGTTCCGGAAGGCAATCGGCTTGTCCCCCACAAACACGTCGAAGTAGCCGAAGGTCCGGATCGTCACCGTACGGTTTTCCGGCAGGTTTTTCTTCCCGTCTGTTTCCGTATCTTCCACCTGGTACAGCATCACGTATCTCGGGGATTTGCTGCCCGATTCCTTCGGGGAGCAGATCGCCTTGATTTTCCGTTCCGTTTCCGTGCCGTAGTCGAAATAAGTATACTCCGCCTCGCCGGTCCGCAGCAGTTCCTCAAAGTCCTCAAATGACGCTTCACTGTAAGCCGCAAAAGTCTCCAGCGGCGTGAACTTCTCGGTCAGGGGAAGCCATTCCTTTTCCGTATAGCCGAAGAATTCCTGCACGTTATCGCTGGCGTAAAGCGGCTTGACCATGCCCTCCGCGGAAACCTCAAAGGCAGCGATGCCGTCAGAGAACTGCATGACCAGGTCTTTCATCTTCTGTTTCAGCTCATCGTTTTCCGTCTGCAGGACGTTCTCCCTGCCCGTTTCCTGGATCCGGCGGCAGCAATAATAGCTGACCGAGTCATCCACCTTGATGAAGATGCCCCGGTACTGTCTCAGTTCGCCGATGGAGCACCGGGCCTTATAGGTGATCTGGGGCGGCTTCGCCTCCGGCTCATAGAGCTTTTTCTGGCAGAAATCCCGGAAAAACGCGCGGATCCTTTCCCATGATTCCGGTTCCACCGCGCCCAGGATCCACTTCTCCAGTGCTTCATCAATCAGCATGGGAACGTCCTCAAACATCTTGAAGGAGGATCCGTCCTCGCAATGCAGGCATTTCACCGTATTGGAGTCCAGGTTGAACTCAAAGATCTTGTCATAGACGTCGGTCAGGGCTTTCATGTAGCGCCTGGTCTCGGCGTCTTTCCGCATCTGGTGCCGCGCGGTAATGTCCATGCAGACGCTCTGGAATTCCTCCGCGCCTTCCTCATTAACGGTTTTAATGACCCAGCCGAACACATAGGCCCTCGTTCCGTCGCAGCGGAGCAGCGCCATCTCCCCGGCCAGGGGAGCATCCGCCGTATAAACCCGGTTCAGGTATTTGGAAAACCTCCGGCGTTCCTCCATCGGAACCATCTGGAACACGTTTCCTTTGTACATTTCCAGATAGTCCAGTTCCCCCTCCCGGGCGGCCGGGCAGCGCAGGATATCGATCATTTTCTGGTTGATATAGGTAATTCTCGGCTGCTTTTCGCAGGTATATTTCATAAAGCCGCAGGGAATGGTTTCGTTCAGGAACCGCAGGTCGCTGTTTTCCTTTTTCAGGCCGCTGATGTCGGTTAAAACGGAATCCCCTTCCCAGGCGCCGTCCTCCCCCTGCCGGGCGGAAAGCGTATCCTGCACCCAGATCACCGTACCGTCCTTTTTCACCAGGCGGTATTCCGCGGTCAGGGTCTGTTCCCTTCCCGCCGCTTCCCTGAGAAACCTGTCATATGTTTCACGGTCGGCCGGATGAACCAGCTGCGCGTAAAGATCCCTGCTTTCATGGAGCAGTTCCTTTTCCGTGTATCCCACCATGCCACAAAGATTCCGGCTCACATAAGTCAGATGAACCGGTTCACTCAGCCTGTACTGATGAAAACCGCTGATCTGCCTGCTGAGGATCTCCTCCGTATGGTTCAGCATCTTGTTCATCTCAACTCCTTTCGCAGAAATAGGTTCCCTGCCCGTGGGATCCGAATCCGAAGCAAAAGCTTTATTGTCCATATTTATAGCTGAATTTCCATTTTTTTGCAATTCCTGCCGCCTGATCCGCCTGTACATTCAGTGTGCGCAGGCCTTCCGCTGCAGGCTTTTCCGGATTTTCCCGCTGATGGTTTTCGGCATTTCCTCCGCGAACTCGATCAGGCGGATCCATTTATACTCTGCCAGCCGCAGATTGCAGAACTCCTTGATTTCGTGTTCCAGTTCCCTGGTGGGCAGATATTCCTGTCCGGGCACGATCACCGCTTTGATGGCCTGTCCCCTCAGCGGGTCCGGCACGCCGATCACGCTGCACTCCGCAACGGCGGGATGCTCCATCAGCACATTCTCCACCTCATAAGGGCCCACGCGGTATCCGCCGGTCTTGATGATGTCATCAAAGCGTCCCCGGAACCAGTACCGGCCGTTTTCATCCACGCAGGCCGCATCCCCTGTGTGATACACGCCGTCCCGCCAGACATATTCATACTGCTTTTCGTTGTCCAGGTAGGCGGTGAACACGCCGGTCTGCCGGCCGGGCGCTTCCGGAACAATGACCACCTCGCCCGTTTCGTTCACCCCGGCAGGTTTGCCTTCCCGGTTCCGGAGCTCGATATGGTAGAAAGGCGACGGAACGCCCATGGAACCTTCCACCGCCGGCATCCCCCTGAAATTGGCCAGCAGCAGGGTCGTTTCCGTCTGTCCGTATCCTTCACACAGCTCCAGACCCGTGCGCTCCGTAAACTTCCGGAACACCTCCGGCGCCAGCATTTCCCCCGCTGTGGAGGCGTGTTTCAGCGTCGGCATATCCGGAATGCCCTTCCGCACCAGGTAACGGTAAACCGTGGGCGGCGCGCAGAAGGAGGTCACACCGTATTTGTTGATAATATAAGTCAGCTGTTTCGGATCAAAGCTGTCAAAATCGTAGATCATCACAGCGCTGCCCACCAGCCACTGACCGTAGATCTTCCCCCAGGAAGCCTTAGCCCAGCCGGTTTCCGCGACCGTGAAGTGGAGGCCGTTATCCTCCGCCTGCTGCCAGTATTTAGCCGTCACAATGTGTGCCAGCGGATAGCTGCAGGAATGAATCACGCCCTTGGGATAGCCCGTGGTGCCGGAAGTAAAATACAGGATCATCGGATCCGCCGCCCTCGTGGGCACACGTTCCAGATCCTCTTCCGCGTTATGCATGGCTTCCGTCAGGTTTTCAAAACCCTCCGCCTCTCCCTGCACGCACCAGAGCTTTGCTTTCAGTCCCGACAGGTTCAGGGCTTCCCGTACCCTTTCAGGCACGTGATTCTGCACTGTACATACTATGGCCTTCGCCCGGGAGGCCCTGAAACGGTACTCCAGGTCGCTGACCGTCAGCATATGCGTCATGGGGATCATTACCGCGCCCAGCTTATGCAGTGCCACTGCCGCGAACCAGTATTCATAGTGGCGTTTCAGAATCAGGATCACCCGGTCCCCGCGCCCGATGCCGGAAGCCCGGAACACGTTCGCCATCCGGTTGCTGTACTCCCTGACATCCGCGAAAGTAAAAATATGCTCTTCCCCTTCCGCGTTGCACCATACCATGGCCCTTTTGTCCGGGGTTTCCTCCGCCGTCCGGTCCACAACATCATAGCCGAAGTTGAAATTGTCTGGATAATCCAGGGTAATCTTCTTCAGCATACCGTTTTCATCGGTAATCTCATGGCAGAATTGACCGTATATGCTCATATTGTCTCCTTCATGACCGCGCCGGCACCGATTTTACGGAATCTTTCATAGCGTTTCCCTACCAGGTCGGCATCTTGTGCCAGTGCGTCCGTTTCTTCCTTCAGCAGGCCGCGGATCCGGTCATAGAATGCGTTGGTTCCGATCTCCTTTTCGGAAAGAATGCGTTCGATCACGCCAAGGCTCAGGGCGTCCTCCGCCGTCAGTTTCAGGCTGGCCGCCGCGGTTTCCGCCTTCTCCGGATCCTTCCAGAGGATACTGGCGCATCCTTCCGGGGAAATGACCGAATAGACTGCGTTCCGGAGCATCCATACACGGTCCGCCACCGCCAGGGCCAGGGCCCCGCCGCTGCCGCCCTCACCGATCAGGATGGAAATAACAGGAACACACAGCGTGGACATCCGCATCAGGTTCTCGGCAATCGCCTGCCCCTGTCCCCGCTCCTCCGCTCCGATTCCGCAGAAGGCGCCGGAGGTGTCAATAAAGCAGATCACCGGCCTGCCAAACTTTTCCGCCTGTTCCATCAGCCGCAGCGCCTTGCGGTAGCCCTCCGGGTTCGGCGCGCCAAAATTCCGGAAGGTGCGCTCCTTTGCGGTATGTCCCTTTTCAATGGCAATCACGGTCACAGGAGTCCCGTCCAGCCTGGCAATCCCGCCGATTACGGCCGGATCATCCGCGTACCGGCGGTCGCCGTGGAATTCAATAAACCCTTTGAAAATGTTCCTGATGTAATCCTGCCCCGTCGGCCGGTCATTGTTGCGGGCGGTCCTGACCCTTTTGTACGCTTCTTCGCTCATCCGGCCGTTCCTCCGTTGTGCAGTTTCAGGATTTCAGCCAGGTATTTCTTCTGGCCGGGCCGCGGAACAATGCTGTCCACAAAGCCGTGTTCCAGCACAAACTCCGCTGTCTGGAAGCCTTCCGGCAGGGCCTTCTTCGTGGTCTGTTCAATGACCCTCGCACCGGCAAAGCCCACCGTCGCGCCGGGCTCCGCCAGGATAATATCCGCTTCCATCGCGAAGCTGGCCGTGACCCCGCCGGTGGTGGGGTCCGTCAGCACCGCCACATACAGAAGCCCGGCATCGCTGTGCCTTTTCACCGCCGCGCTTGTTTTGGCCATCTGCATCAGGGACAGAAGCCCCTCCTGCATCCGCGCGCCGCCGGATACGGTAAAGCCGACCACCGGCAGGCGGAACTGAACGGCATACTCAAAAAGCGAGGTGATTTTCTCCCCGACCGCGCTTCCCATGCTGCCCATCATAAAATAGGATTCCATGACAAACAGGCAGCACTTCTGCTTTCCGATGGCCGCCGTGCCGCAGACAACGGCTTCCCTTTCCCCGCTGGCCGCCCGGACGGTTTCAATCTTCTCCCGGTATCCCGGGAAATTCAGGGGATTGTCCGAGGCCATGGAGGAAAACAGTTCCCGGAAGCTGCCCCGGTCCGCAATCATCTGGATCCGCTGGCGGGCTTTCATCCGGAAATGATATCCGCAGGGGCAGACCAGGTCATTGGCCCAGAGCCGGCTCAGGGGGATTTCCTTCCGGCAGTTCGGGCACTTCTTTTCCGGTTCCCCGGCATCCCGCTGGACCGGCGCGGACGACCGCCCGCCCTCTTCCAGCTGGTTCATGGGGTTCCTGAAGCTCAGCATTGTCATCTCATCACCTGTTTCCCATAAATGACAGATCATACCTGCCGGATATGAAGCGTTCATCCTCCACAATCCGGAGCTGTTCCGCGATATTGGTCTGGATTCCCTCGATCACAAGCTCACAAAGGGCCGCCCGCATCTTGCGCAGCGTCTCCTCCCTTGTCCTGGCGAAAACCACCAGCTTGCCCAGCAGGGAATCATAGTACGGGGAAACCGCCGTTCCCTCGATCAGGCAGGTATCAAAGCGCACAGACGGTCCGCCGGGCACATGCAGCATTTTCAGCCGCCCGCAGCTCCCCGCGTTGATCCGGCATTCCACGGCGGATCCGTTCATCCTGATTTCATCCTGCGTAAAGTTCAGCGGAATCCCTGCCGCGATCCGGATCTGCCATTTCACGATATCGATCCCTGTCAGCATTTCCGTCACGCAGTGCTCCACCTGCAGACGGACGTTCATTTCCATAAACCAGAAGTTCCCGTCCCCGTCCAGCAGGAACTCCAGCGTACCCGCACCCACATAGCCGATTTTCCGGACCGCGTCCACTGCCAGCCGGATCATTCTCCGGCGCTGTTCGTCACTGACTGCAGGGGAAGGCGTCTCCTCCAGCAGCTTCTGGTTCCGCCGCTGCAGGGAGCAGTCCCGGTCTCCCAGGCATACCGCGTTCCCGTGCTCATCTGCCAGGATCTGCAGTTCCACATGCCTGGCCGGGAAGATGTATTTCTCCAGGTATACGCTGCCGTCCCCGAAGGCGCTGACCGCTTCGCTTGTGGCCTGCAGGTAGGCGTCCTCCAGCTCCTCCGCCGCGTGGATCAGCCGGATCCCCCGGCCTCCGCCCCCGGCGCAGGCCTTCAGCATCACCGGATAACCTATTCTTTCCGCCGCTTTCTTCGCTTCCTCCGCGGACGACACGGCTTTTGTGCCGGGGATTACGGAAAGGCCCGTATCCCGGATCAGTTCCTTCAGCACCGCCTTATCGCTGAGGCGTTCCATGTTTTCCGGGTCCGGTCCGATAAAGACCAGCCCGTTTTTCCGGCAGAGGCGGGCAAAATGCGCGTTTTCCGAAAGAAAACCGTAGCCGGGATGAACCGCCTGGGCCCCCGCCAGGATGGCGGTGCTGATGATCTGGTTTTCATTCAGGTAGCTGCCGGACGCTTCCGCGCCGCCGATGCAGTAGCTCTGATCCGCCAGTGCCACATGCAGGGCATCCCTGTCCTCTTCGGAATAAACCGCCACCGTGGCCACGCCCATTTCCTTGCAGGCCCGGATAATCCGGACCGCGATTTCACCCCGGTTGGCAACCAGTATTTTTGAAAACATCGTTTACGCTCCTGTAATGGCCACGGAGAACTCAGCGGATACGCAGAGCCGCCCGTCCACGTTCACCGTGCCTTCCGCAAAAAAGAAGGGATGCTTGACCCTCCGGATCCGGCACCGGGTTTCCACCCGGTCCCCCGGCTTCACCGGGGAACGGAACTTCACGTTGTTCAGCCCCGTATAGACCGTCATTTTTCCCTCTTCCATGGCATCCTGCAGCAGGATGCAGGCAGACTGGGCCAGGATTTCGCAGAGAATCACCCCCGGAACGATCGGGCTGCCGGGAAAGTGCCCCTTCAGGAAAAACTCATCTCCGCGGACGGTATAATGCCCGATGGCTTCCCCGTCCCGGTCCTCCACATCGTCCAGCAGCAGCATAGGATCCCTGTGGGGCAGGATCCGCATGATATCTTCTCTGTTCACAGCCTTTATCTCCTGATCCGGAACAGCTCTGTCCCGTATTCCACAACCTGTCCGTTGGTCACACAGACCTCCGAGATCACGCCGGCCTCTTCCGCCACGATTTCATTCATCAGCTTCATGGCTTCGATAATGCACAGCGTCTGCCCCTTGTTCACGGAATCCCCCGCTTTCACATAGGATTCTGCCTTTTCCGCCGGGGCGGCATAGAACACGCCCACAATCGGGGATTTCACGCTGATATAATCCCGGTTCTCCGCTGCCTGCTGTGCCGCGGGAGCCGGTTCCGGAACCGTATAGACGGGGCCTTCCGCCCGGTAAGGAAGAGAGCGTTCCAGGCGCACCGTGCCGGTTCCGTCCGTCAGCTCCAGCCCGGTCAGGCCCAGTTCCTTCATCAGCCCGGCATATTTGCGAATATCTGTTTCCTTCATTTCCTTACACCTTTCTGAAAGCAAGGCACGCGTTATGGCCGCCGAAACCAAGGGAGTTGGAAAACGCCAGGGTAATCCCCGCGCTGACGGCCTGATTCGGAGTGCAGTTCAGGTCGCACTTTTCATCCTGTTCCTTCAGGTTGATCGTGGGGGGAATGATACCTTCATTCAGTGCGTACAGGCAGGCCAGTGCTTCCACAGCCCCTGCCGCGCCCAGCATATGGCCGGTCATGGACTTGGTGGAACTGACCAGGGCTTTTTTCGCGTTTTCCTCCCCCAGTGCCTTTTTGATTACGGCAGTCTCGATGACGTCATTCATCGGGGTACCGGTGCCGTGGGCGTTGATATAGACCGCATCGTCCTCTGTATAACCGGCTTCCCGCATGGCCTCTTCCATAGCCTTCGCGCCGCCGCGGCCTTCCGGATGCGGAGCGGTGATATGGTACGCGTCGCAGGTGGAACCGTAGCCGCATACCTCGCCGTAGATCCTGGCTCCGCGTTTCCTGGCGTGTTCATATTCCTCCAGCACCAGTGCCGCCGCGCCTTCCCCCATCACAAAGCCGCCCCTGCGCCTGTCAAAAGGCAGGGAGGCCGCTTCCGGATCCCGGGAGACAGACAGGGCCTGCATGTTGGCAAAGCCCGCGATGGCGGACGGGATAATCGCGGCTTCCGCGCCGCCTGTAATCGCCGCGTCCGCGTATCCGTGACGGATGAGGCGCATGGCTTCGCCGATGGCGTTTGAACCGGAGGCGCAGGCGGTCACCGCCGGCATCACCGAACCGCGGCAGTCGTGCCGGATGGCAATCATGCCCGCCGCCATATTGCTGATCATCATCGGGACCATCAGCGGGGAAACCCGGCGGGCGCCTTTCTCCAGGAGCGTGCTGTGCTCCTTTTCAAAGGTGCTGATGCCGCCGATTCCCGTGCCGAAGATCACCGCATAGCGATCCGGATCCACTTTCCCGTCAATGCCGCTTTCATCCGCCGCCTGTTTTGCGGCGGCTACCGCGAACTGCGCGTAGCGGTCGGTACGGAGGACTTCATTGACCTGCAGGTATCCCTTCGGGTCAAAGCCCTTCACTTCGGCGGCCAGCGCCGCCTTGAAGTTTTCCGTATCAAAAAGGGTGATGGGCCCGATGCCGTTTTTCCCGTTTTTCATGCCTTCCCAGGTATCCGCTGCGTTGTTCCCCAAAGGAGTCACAGCACCGATCCCGGTCACAACCACTCTTCTGTATTCACTCATTCTTTATCTCCTTACATTGCGATGCCGCCGTCCACACGGAGCACCACGCCTGTCACATATGCCGCGGTTGCCAGGTAGGCCGCCGCCTCAGCCACATCCCCGGTTCCGCCCATCCGTCCCAGGGGAATCCGCTCCAGCAGCGGATTATCCGCCTGGTTATCCGTCATATCCGTGGCGATGAACCCGGGGGCAATCGCGTTGCAGCGGATCCCTTTCGGTGCCAGTTCCCTGGCGACGGATTTTGTCAGGCCGACCAGGCCCGCCTTGGAGGCAGAATAGTTGCACTGTCCCGCATTCCCCATGATACCGGCCACAGAGGTGATGTTGATAATGCATCCCCCGCGGTTCCGGATAAACAGTCCGGCACAGTGGCGGATCATATTGAAGGCGCCTTTGAGGTTGGTATCCAGCACCGCGTCATAATCCTCTTCCTTCATCATGGCCAGTAGCCCGTCCCGGGTAATGCCCGCGTTGTTGACCAGGATGTGCGCTGTCCCGAAATCCGCTTTGATTCTGCCCACGGTTTCCTTTACAGCGGCAAAATCCGACACATCGCACTGATAGGCCTTTGCTGACCTGCCGTATGCTTCCCTGCATTCCCGGCATACCTTCTCCGCGGCTTCTGTATTTCCCGCGTAGATGACGGCGATGTCCGCCCCCATGGAGGCCAGCTTACAGGCAATGGCTTTGCCGATTCCCCGGGAGCCGCCGGTGATAATTGCTGTTTTTCCTTTTAACATGCTTCCACCTCAGCAAGATATTCTGTCACAGGGACTGCCCTGACCCCGTCGCCGATCCGTCGGATCATGTTGCAGAGGGTTTTCCCCGGGCCGATTTCGATGAAGGTGTCCACCCCGTCGGCTATCATATTCCGGATAATCCTTTCCCACTGCACCGGGCTGCAGATCTGCCGGGAAAGCACCTCCGCCGCGTTTCCGGAATAGGGTTCCGCCGTCATGTTGGAATAAAGCGGAATGGTGTTTTCCCTGATATCCGCCTTATCCAGTTCTTCCGCGAATGCCTCTGCCGCCTCCCGCATGAAAGGCGAATGGAAACCGCCTTTCACCTTCAGGGGAATGGCCCGGCCTCCCGCCGCTTTCACCGCTTCGGAGAAGTCCGCCATTTCAGAGGAAAGGCCCGAAACGGTGACCTGTCCGGGGCAGTTGAAGTTCACCGGATAAACCTCCCGGAACTGTCCGCAGATCTCTTCGACCTGCTCCGCTGTCAGCTTCACCACCGCCGCCATGGCCGTATCAGATTTCTCCGCTTCCCGCTGCATCAGCTCCCCGCGCCTGCAGACCAGGCGGAAGCCGGTTTCCGGGTCAAACAGCCCGCAGGCAGCGGCCGCGGCCACTTCCCCGAGGGAAAAACCCGCTGCAGCGTCGGGTATAACACCGTGCTCCTTCAGCACAGCCGCTGCCGCAAGCTCCATGGCAAACAGGCAGGGCTGGGTATTCCGGGTTTCCTTCAGTTCCTCTTCCGAACCCGCGAAACACTGGGCGGAAGTGCCTGGACGGATGGCATCGCAGGCGGAGAAAACCGCTTCCGCGGCAGGATACTTCCCTGCCAGCTCTTTTCCCATGCCCGGATACTGATCCCCCTGGCCGGAAAACACGAACGCTATTTTACCCATTGCGGTGCCCTCAGAAGAAGCGGTTCCGCTTCCTCCATTACTTCCCTCACAATTTCAGCCGCCGGCTGTTCTTTCCGTACCATGGCGGCAATCTGCCCCGAAAGGAAACAGCCCTTTTCGCTGTCCCCTTCCTGCACGGCCCGCCTCAGCGCGCCTGTACCCATTGCCTCCAGTTCCTCGTCCGGCATGGCGCTGTATTCCGCCCTGGCATATTCCCTGGCAAAAGGCGTACGCAGACTGCGGACCGGATGTCCCAGGCGCCGGCCGGTCACCATGGTGCACAGATCCGTGGCTTTCAGGATTTTGTCCTTATACGCCGGATGAATCGTGCATTCCACCGCGCTTAAAAACCGGGTTCCCATCTGGACCGCACAGGCGCCCAGCATAAAGGCCGCCGCAGCGCCCCGGCCGTCAGCGATTCCGCCGGCCGCGATCACCGGCAGATCCGTTGCGTCACAGACCTGCGGAACAAGTACCATCGTGGTCAGTTCCCCCACATGGCCGCCGCTTTCGCCGCCTTCCGCGATCAGGGCGGAAGCGCCGAGCCGGGTCATCAGCTTCGCCATGGCCACCGAGGCCACGACGGGAATCACCTTGATACCTGCCGCAAGCCAGTTCTTGATGTAGGCAGACGGATTTCCGGCGCCTGTGGTGACCACTTCCACCTTTTCCTCTGTCACCACTTTGGCCACTTCCGCCGCATAGGGACTGAGAAGCATGATGTTGACGCCTACCGGTTTTTCCGTCAGTTTCCTGGCTGTCCTTACCTGCTCCCGGACGTATTCCCCGGGGGCGTTCCCGGCCGCGATAATGCCCAGCCCCCCGCCGTTTGACACAGCGGCCGCCAGTTTCCCGTCGGCAATCCAGGCCATACCACCCTGGAACACCGGGTATTGAATCCCCAGCATTTCGCAAATTGCAGACTGAATCATTGCCTTATCCCTGCCTGCTCTGGATAAACTGATCCAGGTCGTTGATGGTTTCCACCTTCCGGTCCAGTTCAATCTCGATTCCGATTTCGTCTTCCAGGTTCATCAGCAGCTCCACCGTGTCCAGGGAGTCAATTCCCAGCTCGGCGAACTTGCTTTCCGGCCTGATGTCGGCAATGTCACAGCCGGTCCGTTCCGAAACAATCCTGGCAATAGCGTCAAAGTACATTTTCTATTTCCTCCGCATTTTTTATTCCGGCAGCATTCCGCCGCCCGATGCAATATTCTACGTATGGTATGTTCCAAAAAGGGCAACTCAACGTTCCACTTGCGTTCCCCAATCTCAATTCATAATTCACAATTCATAATTCATAATTGATGGTTAAGCCTGTGACCCTGCATGAAGATTCCCTTAAATCAAAAATGACAGCTTCCGATTATCGGAAGCTGTCATTTCCGCCATTTTTAAGTTTTAAATTTTCAGTTTTCATTATTCATTAAACATGAAAAGAGTCCGGCTTTTCAGCCGGACTCTTTATCATGTTCATCAGAACTTCAGCGGATTCACGCGGACGGCGGGACCCATGGTGCTGGAGAGATAAACACTCTTCATATAGGTAC
>JAGAAC010000027.1 GCA_017615475.1 Clostridia bacterium | reverse complement strand
TTCTCGGACAGCACGATCATCTTCCGTTCCCCCGCGATCCGCGTCAGCGGTATAAAGGACGCGCTCTGGGAATCATAAACACGTTCCCCGGGATAGATGTCGATGCCGATCATATCCACCTCGTCATCCCCCGGATACCACTCCGGATCCTGTCCGTTCCAGATCCAGATCAGGTTGTTGAGGCCGTATTCATGGGTCAGCCGGTCAAAAAGCAGGTGATACAGTTTCAGGTATGCATCCTTTCCGGAGGCTCCCCACCAGAACCACCCGCCGCTCGCTTCATGCAGCGGCCGCCACAGCACCGGCACCCCGGCCTCCTTCAGCCGCAGCAGCTGCGCCGCCACCGCGTCGATATCCCTGTTCAGGAGCCGGTATCCCTCTTCATCCTCTCCGTCCATAACCCTGCCCAGGTTGAAGCTGGTATGCTCGGTATAAAAGCCCGAATACCAGGGTTCCTTCAGATAGGGCGATGGTGCGTTCCAGTGCCAGCAAAAGGTCACGATCCCGCCCTGTTTCCAGTATTCAACCGCGTACGGGACCGCCTTGTCGCTCTCGCCGCCATGCTCCACGCGGCTGGGGGAATAATCGATCATGTCCAGTCCGAGAACCGCGGGATAATCACCGCCCGTTGCCCGCCAGATTGCCTGGTTTTCCATTCCGTACATTCCGCCGGCACACTGCTGGCCGGAAAGAATCTTTTTCCCGTAGCATTCCCGCAGCCAGTCATACAGCTTCCGCGCTTCCGGTGAGGCTTCGCCGACGCACATTTTTTCCGGAACGGTATACAGGTCCTCCGGCAGCGCAGCGGAAGGCTTCAGCTCAAACCCGTCCAGCCGGATATGTCCCCAGCTGGTACCGACACCCAGGGTATGCATACCTGCGGACAGCCAGATATGTTCCAGCACGCTTTTCCCGAACGTCGTTTCATCCGTAATCGCGCTTCCGATATTCTGCCCGTCCAGGAGCACCGGGTTTTCCTTGTGCCCGCCCTGGCTTGCCTGGATAACCGCGATATCATAAAAACCTTCCCGGGAGACCGGCACCTCTACCGAAACAGAATCCTCCCCGGCAGTTTTAAAGCCTTCCACCCACTGATTCCCGCCGTTTCCGGCAACGGCAGTATGTCCCTTCAGTTCACCTGTTTCCGCTTCCACTAACATCGTTTCTCCCGTCTCTTCTGCTGTCCCGGAGAGAATGATGAAAAGCAGGGTCATGACCGCTGCTGCGATTCCGCATATGCTTTTCATACTGCTTTTCATTTCCGTTCTCTCCCTGTTTTGTTAGTTTGTTAACCTATTTGTAAACCATTTGTTAACTAATTTTAGCGAAAGAAAAATCGCCTGTCAAGACAATTTATGCACATATATTGGGCTTTGCTGGTCATTTATTGTTATCTTCTTTCCGGAAAAGACATGTGTTTTCTTGTTTTGCGGGTTATATTGGTTAACTTATTAGTTAACAAATTAATACATGATTTTCTTCTGTATAGGCCGCCCCTCCGGATCCGCTGGGTGTCGCAGGCCTGCAGAACGCAAAAGGGAGAGCCGCCATGGCTCTCCCTTTTACCGCACTATCCGGTTAAAATTCTGTGTCCGTAAAGATATACGCCGGCCGTCGTTCCTTCCCCTCCGGGATCACTTCATACCCGTCAAGGGACAAGCCCCGCACATGGCGCGCCCAAAGGGCATAGGCCGGGGCGTCTCCTACCGGATCGATCATATGGGCGTCCGGATACACGCCGCGCATTTCATCAAAAACCTTTTCTTTCCGCAAAGGCCGGCGGGAAGCCTCCTGCCGCAGGAGGACCCGGCGGAAAGCGATGTCCTCTATCGGCTTTTCAGGGATCCCCAGCAGATAGGAACCGCGGGGGCCTGTCTCCCGTCCGCGGATATCCGAAAACAGAACCCGGCGCAGGGTCCCCGGGCCGGGTGCCGGATCCCCCGGTTTGACCCTTCCGCGGTTTTCCAGCCGCAGGAAGAACGGGCTCCAGGCGCGGATCATATGGATATCCTCGATCAGAAAATTCTCCAGCGTTCCGCCGTCCACCATTTCAAGGGAGATCCCGCTGTCCGCACAGGCATGCTTCAGCCCGGACGGATCCTCCGCCAGGCCGCCGATCCGGCAGCGGCGGATATACACCTGCCGGAAATCCCCCTGGGTATCTGTTCCCACCTTCACCGCGTTGCACGCGGAATAAAAATCGCAGTCTTCCACCAAAACCCTGCTCAGTTCCCGCTGGCCTGCGCCTTTAAAGCAGAGCGCGTCATCCCCGCTGCTGACCCGGCAGTTCCGGATCACCACATTCCGGCATCCGTCTATATCCATCCCGTCATTGTTATAGTTGGCATGGTTGCGGACCGTAAGCCCTTCCAGCAGCAGGTTTTCACAGTTCAGGTAGTTCTGCATCCAGCAGGCGGCGTCTTTCATGGTCAGGTCCGCGATATGAACGTTCCGGCAGTCGATCATCCGGATCAGGAACGGCCGGCCCGGCGTACCCTGGGCCGTCTCCTCCCCGGGAAAATGCGCCGGAATTCCCCGCCCGTCAATGACACCTCCGCCCCGCAGGCAGATATTCTCACATCCTTCGGCAAAGAGCAGCGACTGGTGCATACCCATACTGGTATCCTGGACCGTCAGCCGCGCGGCGTGATGCTCCGGATAGTCGCGAAGGTCTATGCTGCCCAGCAATCGGGAGCCTGCCCGGACCTCCAGGCATACGCCGGAGCGCATTACCAGCGTTCCGCTGACGTAATCTCCGTTCCCGAGCCGCACGATCCCGCCCTGCTCCGCTGCCGCTTCGATCGCTCCCTGGATGGCTTCGGTCGCCGTTTCCCCGGGCTGGTACCCGAATTCCTCCGGCGTAAAGACCAGCCCCCCGTCTGTCCGTTCCCGGACAACCTTTATCAGTTCCTGCGCCATCCGCGCCATGTTTGTCTTCAGTTCCCGGCACCAGGAAGGTTCCTTTTCCTCCCGAATGGTCTCCATACTGTTTCCTCCGTTCTAAATCAGCTCTGTCCGCAGGAAGTCCCCGTTTTCATTCGTTACGATGCGTCTGCCGCAGCTGAACCTGCCGATATCCTTTCCGTCAGCCCGGATCTCCGCTTTCTTTCCATCGCTCCGGATCCCGTAGCGATGACCGTAAAAGGCCGCTTCATATTCATATGGTTTTCCGCGGTCAAGGCTAAACCACACCTGCCCCATATGCGGATGGATTCCGAAGCGGTGGGCAATATACTCCAGGCAGGCGAGCATTGTCGGGCCGTAGGCATCCTGGACCTTTTCGCCGCTGTCTCCGCTGACCGGCCGATGGTCCGCCTCGTCCACCAGCGAAGCCTTCCCGGTAAACGGGTCATATTGCTGGGTAAACCGGCAGCCGTTCGCGTCAACAGCATCGATCAGTTTCTTCCCCAGAGCTGTCACGATCCGGGCATACCCGTACCGCTCAAGGGCAGTGATCGCCCGCTGGTAGGTCAGGCCTTCCGGCTGTCCGCTCCAGTTATTCTCCGGCGCGTTCCGGAAAGCCGGGTCATCCGCGGCAACGCTCGGCAGGGGGAACGGCGTCCAGAATTCCGAAGCGTTCAGCAGGTGTTCCTTCACAAACCGGTCTGCCATATCCCGGGAAACGCTTCCCCAATACATGCAACGCAGCGTGTTATGGCACAGGATATCGATCGTTTTTCCCATCCGGTCCCGGTCATACAGCGCGCCGCGCCTGGCATCCCACAGTCGCCTGCGCAGCGTATCCGCCACGTCTCCCGCCTTCTTTTCCCAGACCGTAAAAGCAGGATCTCCCTGAATGCGGCAGATCTCCGCCGCCGTATGGCGCGCCGCGAAGCTCCAACTTGTCACATCCATGCTGGCCATGGGAACCACCCCGTATCCTTCCGGCGGTTCATCCTCCTCCCACCAGCAGGGCGCGTCCCCGTAGCGGACCGCCAGATCCTCTCCCGTATCATACACACAGAAGGAAGAAAGCAGCCCGTCCCCCGAAACATCCCTCGTCCTCCATAAACAGGCGTCAAAGCGGATCAGCGCTTCCTTCAGCTGTTCCAGGTATTCCCTGTCTTTTCCCATCAGGTAATACAGGTTCAGGGCCGGATCAGGGAAGCAGAATCCCTGGTATTTATTGAACTGCGGTTCTGTTTTTCCGTTGATATGCTGGATGGAGCCGGGCATCCGTCCGTCCTCCCGCTGATGTTTCATAAAAAGGAGAATATTGTTCTTCGCGGCCTCAAGGTTCCGCAGGGCATACATTTCCCCGCCCATAGGCTGTGTTTCCAGCCAGATCTTTTCATACCCGCCTCCTTCCACCAGCACGGTGTCGCCGCTGAAATCCTTCAGGTTCAGGAGGCACTTTTTTTCTGCCGCGTCATAAACCCGCTGCAGTTTCTCATCTTCCGTTCGGAAGCTCACGTTTGTCTCCGGCAGCATTTTTTGTCTTTCCCTTCAATGTGTTTTGTCCCTTATATAATTAGGTAGATTTTATCATTTCTTGCGAAAACAGAACAGCCACAAAAAAACTGCACATTTTTTTCTTTTCGCGAAATCAAGGAAAATCAACGGTATGCAAAATTTTCGCCTCTTTCTTTTCCGGTGCGTTTTCGTCCATAATCTGGATAAGAGAGCAATCGTTGACAAATCCACTTAACCCCCGAAGGAGGATACCCCATGAGTCTTTCCTCATCCCCGCTGGCTTATCGCGGAGGGATCCGGCACAGAATAGCTATGACCCTGCGCAGGGACTGGCAGCTGTGGGTACTGCTGCTCCCCTGTCTGGTTTTCTTTATTGTCTTCTGTTACTTCCCCATGTACGGTATCCAGATCGCATTCAAGGATTATAAGGCAGTACTCAAAATTGAGGGAAGCCCCTGGGTAGGCCTGAAACATTTTGAAAAATTCTTTGGCAGCTATTACTGCGGAAGAATGTTCCTGAACACTTTTCTGCTGAACTTCTACGGCCTGCTGTTCGGTTTCCCCGTCCCGATCATACTGGCCATCCTGCTGAATCAGCTGAACAGCAAGCGCTTCAAGGGATTTGCCCAGACTGCGGTCTATGTGCCTCACTTCATTTCCACCGTGGTGCTGGCCGGAATGATTTACCTCTTTTTTTCCCCAACCAACGGCATCATCAACCATCTGATTACTGCCGCCGGCGGAAAAAGCATCTACTTTATTATGGAACCCGGCTGGTTCCGGCCGCTCTTCATCGGTTCGGATATCTGGCAGAACGCTGGATGGAACACCATTCTTTATATCGCGACCCTCACCGGTATTGATCCCCAGCTGTACGAAGCCGCAACTATCGACGGCGCCACCCGCTGGGAAAAGATCAAGCATATTGATATCCCCCATCTGATTCCCATTGCGGTCATGATGCTGATCCTGAACAGCGGTTCCCTGCTGCAATCCAACACGGACAAGGCGCTGCTCCTGCAGACCAGCGGCAACATGGCCACCTCGGATATCTTTGGTGTCTATGTCTACAACGTCGGCATTGCCGCCCCCAAGGCCCAGTATTCCTATGCTTCCGCCATCGGCCTTTGTCTGAACATCATCAACTTCGTCATTATTATGGGCGTGAACGCTGTCTCCCGCAAAATGAGCGACATCAGCCTGTTCTGAGAAAGGAGGGAAAAGGATGACTGTACTGTCCCTTAAACACAGGAAGCGCAACCGGATCCGTGAAACCCGGAAGGACAGGATCTTTAACACTTTCAATCTCCTCTTCTGGATCCTGGTCCTGTTTATTGTCCTCTATCCTCTCTGGCTGATCCTGATTGCTTCCGTCTCGGATCCGGATGCGGTGCTGCAGGCAAAAGTCCTGCTGTGGCCGGTTGACTTTTCCCTGATGGGATACGAGACCGTTTTACAGAACAGCGAGCTGCTGCGCAGCTATGTGAACTCCATTTTCTACACCGTTGTCGGTTCAGCCCTGAGCGTTATCATCACCCTGGCCGCCGCCTATGCGCTGTCCCGTAAATTTGCCGGCAAAAAGCTGGTAAACCTGGCCATTACTTTTACCATGTTCTTCTCCGGCGGCCTGATCCCGATCTTCCTGAACGTCCTGAACCTGGGGCTGTGGAACACCCGGGCAATCATGATCCTGATGAACCTGGTCTCCGTCTGGAACCTGATGGTAGCCCGAACCTATATCCAGACCACCATTCCGGAAGATCTTTACGAAGCTGCCGTCATCGACGGATCCAACCATTTCACCTACTTCTTCAAATGCGTCCTGCCCCTGTCCGGCACGATTGTCGCGGTGCTTTCAGTGTATTACGGGGTCGCCCGGTGGAATGACTATTTCACCGCCCAGGTCATGCTGCGTGACCGTGCGCTGTTCCCCCTGCAGAGGGTTCTCCGGGAAATCCTGGCCTCCCTCACTTCCACCGGTTCTTCCGATACCTTCTTCGCAGCCTACGCGGATAACCTGGGCGGCCTGCAGGCAGCTCTACGCAAGGCGGAAGTCGCGAAGTACTGCTGTATTGTGGTAGCTACTGTTCCGGCTGTTTTCCTGTACATCTTCATGCAGAAGTACTTTGTCAAAGGCGTCATGATCGGGTCTGTCAAAGGATAATGCGTTTTAATCAGAAGGTTTCCGGAAAGGAGGTGCGGCCCGATGTCTCAGAAGAAAGGGGTGGAGGTGTCCGCCCGGGCCGCCCGCCATATAGACGGTTATCGGGTACTGGAGGGCAAACGTGAATATGTGACCTACCAGGGTGATTCCTCCATCCGCATCTGGTATTCAGACATTCCATGGCGTTATGAAACCCATGACCATTCGGCTGTTGAGATCGTCCTGGTCCTGGAGGGAACAGTCACCTACTCCGTAGAGGGAACGAGTTATCCCGTACGCAAGGGAGAAGTGCTGATCGTACCGTCCAACACGCCCCATTCCCTGGAAATGGGCGAAGGCAGCAGCCGCTACCTTTTCCTTTTTGAAACCGACACAATCATGACCATGCGGGATATCAAATCCATGGTCCTGTATCTTCATAAACCTTTCCACCTCCGGGATGAATCAGATGCCCATAAGCAGATCAGGGAACTGCTTCTTCGGGCGAAGGATTTCTACGAAAAGCAGGAACTGATGTGGAATACGGCGTGCTACAGCTGCATTCTCCAGGTATATGCCACGCTCGGCCGGCACTGCCTGATCGGAATCAGGTCCCGGACCGGCGATACGGTTCGGAGCATGGACACAGAGGTGATCAACGCTGTGATGACCTATATCAATGATCATTACCGCGAAGACCTGCGTCTGGATGATGTTGCCGGTTTTTCCGGATTCAGCCGTTTCTATTTCTCCCGGTCTTTCAAGCAGCAGACCGGATACTCCTTTAAGGATTATCTGTGCCAGAAACGGCTGCAGGCTGCCATGGACCTGCTCACCAGCACCAATCTGTCCATGCGGGGGATAGCCGTCGAAAGCGGCTTTGGCAGCACGGCATCCTTCAACCGCGCCTTCCGCGCCTGCAAAGGCTGTACCCCCACCCAATACCGGGCCGTTTACGGAATGCTGTAAAGCGCCCTGCCTGATCGGTATTAAGGGCTGTATGCCCTGAAATAAAAAGGAGGAAAAACCCATGAAGAAACTCGTTTCCCTGCTGCTGGCATGCTGTATGCTGCTCAGCCTGAGCGCCGCCTTCGCTGATGAGAAGGTCGAGCTCACCGCCTTCCAGTACGCCCTGGAAAACCAGAACACCGACTTTAACAACCTCTGGTTCTTCGACGAACTGGAAAACAAGACCAACACCCACGTGACCTTCCAGATGGTGAAGGACGCAGACTGGGCAACCAGCGCCAACCTGATGTTCGCCGTGCCGGACCAGATGCCTGACATGATCATCCGCCACTCTGTGGACGTAGAGGAATACGGCGTCTCCCAGGGCCTGCTGCTTCCCCTCGATGAATACCTGACCGAGGAGATCATGCCCAACTATGTCAGCCGCCTGAACATCAACAACGCCGGCGACTCCATTCCCGCCAGCGACGGCAAGACCTATTACATCGGCTTCCTCATGGCCCAGAACGTCAACCATACCGGCACCTGGTATGTGAACCAGAAGGAACTGGACAAACTGGGCAAGACCGCTCCCGCCACCATTGATGAAGTGACCGAACTGCTCCGCGCCATGAAGGCTGACGGGATCAAGTGGCCCTTCTCCGCGTCCAGTTCCGAAACCGGCCCTGAAGGCATCTGGAACCAGTTTGCTTCCTTCGGCGTGCCGGAAAACACCTACTACTATTTCATCGACGCCGACAACAAGGTTCAGTTCACCTGCGCCCAGGACGGCTGGCGCGCCTGCGTTGAGTGGCTGCATCAGCTGTACGAGGAAGAGCTGATGGATCCGGAATCCCTGACCCAGGACTCCAACCTGTGGGCCAACAAGGTCAATGACGGCGAAGTCGGCTACTTTACCTACCTGCGCCTGATCAACACCGCCATCAAGGCTGAGAACGTGGAAAACTTCAAGTCCATCCTGCCTCCCGCCGCCGACGGATTCAAGGCCTGCGTGTCCCAGATCCTGGAAGTGCCGGAAGCCGGCGCCTACCTGAC
>JAGAAC010000151.1 GCA_017615475.1 Clostridia bacterium | reverse complement strand
GGTCCGGATGCCGCCGGCACAGATCCAGCGCCTGCGTCCCGATAGACCCCGTGGATCCCAGTATCGCAATCTTCCTCATCATTCAATCTTTCCTCGTTTTCCTGTACACGTTCTATTATCCATTAAGTCAGGAAAGCATTCATAATTATGAATTATGAATTGTGAATTATGAATTTGTACTGTTATCTGATGTTTATTTGAACATTAAATAGCAATACATCAGCACTGCCATAAACAGCACGCTGTCCAACCGGTCCAGCATGCCGCCGTGGCCCGGGAACAGGTTGGAGAAATCCTTCAGTCCGCTGTGGCGCTTCACCAAGCTGGCAAACAGGTCGCCGATCTGGCCGGCAATACCGCCGGTGAAACCAAGCACCAGGTAATGCCACCATACCGGCAGTTTGGCCAGTGTCGGTGCGTTGCAGCAGGCAACGCTCAGCCCGTACACAGCCATGGCGGCAATCACGCTGCCCGCCAGGCCGCCGATGCTTCCGGCGATGGTCTTTTTCGGGCTCACCGCGGGGCAGAACTTCGGTCCACCGATTGCGCTGCCGACAAACAGGGCCATCACATCGCCCAGCAGCGGCACAGCAAAGGTCAGGCACAGGAGTACCACTTCAACCGCCTTCTGGTCCGGAATCAGGCTCAGGGCCACCAGGCTCAGTCCGGGCAGGGCCACCGTCAGCAGCGGCAGCGCGCTCATGCTCAGGTCCGTCAGCTCCGGCTCCTTCCGGAACAGGATCTGGGTAATCATAATAAACAGCGCCAGGGCCAGCAGCGGCACGATCACCTTTACGCCAAAGAACCAGGTCAGCGGCATGGATACGCCCAGGATCACCCAGGTCGGCCAGGTGACCACCCTATGTCCCGCGATCGCCAGCGCGTGGTATTCTTCCCAAACCGCGAAGCAGATGCAGACCAGCGTCGCCAGGGCCATGCACCAGCTCGGCAGCCACAGATTGATTGCCAGAAATGCCGTCAGCATTAATCCCGTAATAAACCGTTGTTTCATTCCTTTATCCTCTCAAATCACACTGCATTCAGAATGATGAATTTCCTCATCTTCCGCCGAATCGCCTTTCCCTGTGCGCAAACGCGTCCAGGGCTTCATCATAATCATGTACGGTAAAGTCCGGCCACAGGACCGTCGGGAAAATGAATTCCGCGTACGCGTTCTGGTACAGCAGAAAATTGCTCAGCCGCTGCTCTCCGCTGGTCCGGATCAGCAGATCAACGTCCGGCTGCCCGCAGGTGTACAGGTAATCGGAGATCGTCTGCTCTGTGATCTCGTCCTCCCGCAGGGTGCCGTTGCGTACCAGCGTGGCAATCTTCCTTGTTGCCCGCACCAGTTCCGCGCGTCCGCCGTAGTTCACGGCAATATTCAGCCGGAGCCCTGTGTTCTTCTTTGTCCGGTTTTCCGCCTCAATCAGCGTTTCCCGCTGTTTCTCCGGCAGGCCGCCCTTGTCTCCCAGAATCAGGATCCGTACGTTCTTGGCATCCAGTTCATCAATCTCGGAAGCAAAGAAATCCAGGATCAGCTGCATCAGTGCGGCCACTTCCTCCTCCGACCGGTTCCAGTTCTCCGTGGAAAAGGCGTACAGGCTCAGGGAACCAATCCCCAGGTCATCCGTGTGGCGAATGATCTCCCGCAGGGTTTCCGTTCCCTGCCGGTGTCCTTTGGACACACTCAGCTTATGTTTCTTTGCCCAGCGGCCGTTCCCGTCCATGATGATGGCTACGTGTTTCGGCAGCTTGTCAAATTCGTCCGATGTCCTGGGCGTCTTTTTCAGGGCCAGTGACAATGCCGTCTTCAGCTTCATGCGTTTATCTCCTCATAATACTGCCAAAAACCCGCCTTCCGGCGGGTTTTGGTTTTCTGCCGGAGTTGTCCGTCAGACCTCCATGATCTCTTTTTCTTTTTTAGCAAGGATCTCGTCAACTTCCTTAACGGCCTTATCGGTCAGCTTCTGCATGTCTTCTTCGGCATCCCGCTGGTCGTCTTCGGTGATCTCGCTGTTCTTCTTCAGCTTCTTGATCTGTTCAATGGCATCCCGCCGGATGGAGCGGATCGCAACCTTTGTTTCTTCCGCGCCCTTGGATGCAACCTTGGTCAGATCCTTACGGCGTTCCTCGTTCAGCTCCGGGAACACCAGACGGACGATCTTGCCGTCGTTGGAAGGATTCAGGCCCAGGTCACTCTTCTGGATGGCCTTCTCCACCTGGGGAATCATCTTGGGCTCCCAGGGAGCAATCACCAGCAGCCGGGGTTCCGGCGAGGAGATGTTGCCGATCTGGGGAATCGGAGTGGGCGTTCCGTAATAGTCCACCATAATCCGGTCCAGCAGTTTGGGATTCGCGCGGCCTGCCCGCAGGCTCATCATATCCCGCTCGTACACTTCACAGGATTTTTTCATTTTTTCTTTCGCGTTATTTATAATATCCTGAAGCATGGGGTCCCCTCCTCGTTTCAGTATCAGAATCGAAAATGTCTGCCGATATTATACCGTTTTTTGCCTTCTCTGGCAACTGATTTTTAGTCTCCTGCACAATCCGGACCAAGGCGTCCAGCCTCACTCCGGATTGTGCATTATGAATTATGAATTGTGAATTGATTATCAGCTTCCCGTTGACCGGTAGTATTTCATTGCCTTCCGGAACAGCAGGTACATGATGCCGAACACCGCCGCGCCGGACAGGGGTGTCAGGAACGCCGCCCAGACCGGCCATCCGAACAGCGGTTTTTCCAGGATCATTGAAGCCGGCACATGCATCACCAGCGCAAAAGGCGCAATGACCGTAAACATCATCCGAAGCCACCGCGGATAGATATCGCTTGGATATTCGCAGGCGCTTCGGCCGCCGTAAGTAATGGCATTGGTGATCTCAATGGATTTCACGCTGTGGATGCACATAACCGCTTCGATCATGAACAGTCCCATCAGCAGCCAGCCGCTGCAGAAGATGGCTTCCGCCAGCAGCAGCACCTTCACCGGGGTCCAGGCAATCGCGGAAAGATTGCTGCCGATCACCATACTCACAACGCCCACCGCAATACAGGTGATCCGCCGGGGATCCGCCGCGCTGCAAAGCACCTGGGTCAGTATGCCCCGGGGCCGCAGCAGGATTGTATCCAGCTGTCCGCTCCGTACCAGGTAGGGAAAATTCCCGGTGATTCCCCGGCCGAAGATTTCCGTCAGGTAAAAGGAAACCGACATCAGGCCGAAAAAGAAATACAGGTCTCCGGGGCCCCACTGGTTCAGCCGGTCAAACCGGTCAATCAGCAGAATCACCGCCAGCATCTCGCCGCCTTCCATCACCAGCTGGGCCAGCGTCTGCATCAGGAAGGAAACCGGATACTGCAGCTGGCTTTTGATCAGCATGGTCATGGAACGGCCGTACAATCTCAGTGTATCCATCCTCTCAGCCTCCCTGTATGATCAGTTTCCGCTGATTCCTGTTCCAGAAGGCACAGCCTGCCAGGATCAGGATCACCGTCCACCCGCCCTGGATCGCCAGCACCTGCGGCAGCATACCCAGGGAGTATTCCCCGGTATACAAGCGGATCGGCGCGTCCAGCAGCTGGGCATAGGGCAGCAGGGTGATGACCCGCTGCCAGCTGTCCGGGAACAGCGTCAGCGGAAGAATGTTCCCGGCAAAGATGGTAATCAGCATTGACAGCATGGCCTGCATGCCCCGGGGATCCAGCGTCCGCATGGTAAAGCCCATGGTAATGTTCTCGATGGCGGAAACGCAGAAAAACCCAAGAATTAAAGCCACTATTGCCGCCAGCAGGGCAGGCACCGAAACCGGGGCGCACAGCCCCCATCCCTCCGGCAGCAGCGCGGCAAACACCAGCATGGGGAGTGCCCGCAGTGCGCTTCCGGTCACCTTTTGGGCCAAAATCCTGGCGTAGTAGTATCCGTAAAGGTGCAGCGGCCTGCACAGGTCGTAGGCAATGGCTCCGGTACGGATCTTATCCAGCAGTTCCGGGTCATTGGATAACAGCATCCGGAAGAACGCCTGCTGCAGCCACACATAGGTTGTCACATGGCCCAGCGGAATCGTCTGCGGCTTCCCGGCATACAGTGCCCGGTAAATCGCCACCAGGATAATCCCGAAGAAAATCTGGCATACCAGCCCGCCCAGCACCGCTCCCCGGTACTGGGTCTCCATCCGCCTCCTCATCCCGAAAACCGATAAATATGCTTTCATTCTTTACTTCCTGCCTTTGCCTCAACCTCATCATGAAGCAGGTACTCCATGGGGAATACCTCCTCCCTCCTACCTCCTGCTTCCTACCTCCCTTAAAGCCCGAGATCCTTATACATCGCAGCAATCACATGGTCGATATTCTGATGTTCTTCCACCTGAACCGTTCGTTTGGTGTCATATTTCGATAGCATCTCCTGCAGTCCGCCGTCATACAGTTTGCTCCCGTGTCCGATCACCATCACCCGGGAGCACAGCGCTGCAATATCCTCCATATCATGGGTTGTCAGCAGGATCGTGGTCCCCTTTTCCTTGTTTTCCCAGTGCAGGAAATCCCGCAGGGCCAGCTTGCTGACCGCGTCCAGGCCGATGGTCGGTTCATCCAGGAACAGCAGTTCCGGACTGTGAAGCAGGCTCCCGCACAGCTCCGCCCGCATCCGCTGTCCCAGGCTCAGCAGCCGCAGCGGCGTCCGCAGCAGGTCGCCCAGCTGCAAGGCTTCTGTCAGCTCCTTCAGCCGTTTCTGATAATCCGCTTCCGGCACCCGATAGATATCCTTCAGCAGGGAGTAGCTGTCCAGCAGCGGCACGTCCCACCACAGCTGGGTCCGCTGGCCGAACACAACACCGATATGGCTCACGTGCTCCTTCCGGTTCTCCCACGGCACCCGCCCGCCGACGGTCACGGTTCCGCTTTCCGGTACCAGGATTCCGGAAAGGATCTTGACCGTGGTGGATTTCCCAGCGCCGTTCGGCCCGATATAGCCGACCAGTTCTCCTTTTTCAATCTCAAAGGAGACGTCCTTCAGCGCGTGAACGGTCTCTTTTTCGCGCAGCAAAGCGCCCTTCTCCCGTTTTTTGCGGACAACAAAAGACTTGCAAAGGTGGTCGACAAAAATATAGCTCATGAAAAAATCCTCCGGATGTTCTCCCGTAAATCATCGGGATCTTTCTCGCAGCGGATTATCCTGAATTCTTGTTTATGAATCCTGAATGATCATTACGACGTGAGCAGGAATATATCATATCCTTTTGGGGAAGTCAAGATCCGGTTTTCAGTTCATACTGGTCATACATTATCATTCCAACCATAACAAATAAAATATCGTTGACCGCAATATAAACAAAGCAGGGACTCCGTCAGGAATCCCTGTTTTCTTTCTCTGTAATCTCAATGGACCGGAGCGTAAAGATAATCGCGGCTGCCGCGGTAATCAGGATGATACCGAAAGCGGTGAATTTCCAGTCCCCCGATAAATACATCCAGTCTTTTTCAATCACCCGGTAAATCAGTACCGCCAGCTCAGCCAGGAAAACGCACACCAGGATCGCCATACAGGATCTGGACATCCGGATAAAGCTGTGCATGTACTGGTCCCGGCGCATCGGTTTTCCCCTGAAAGGAAGTGCAAGTGCTCCCATTCCCAGATACAGGCAGGGAAAAAGCCCCGCCATCAGGGGAACCATCACCGTATACAGACCGCTTGCCGTATGGTTTTGCAGCAGCGTTGCCGCATAAAGGCCGATCAGCCCGAAGGCCACCACAGCCGCAAACCACAGTTTGAAAAAGGTCCTGGACGATACCTCCCGGAGGATCGTCCAGGTCCCTTTGTATCGGGCCGTTTTCTTCAGTTTTCCATTGGTTTTTTCTTCTTCAACGATCTCAAAATCCTCTGTATATTTCCATAAATCGCTGAATTTTTTGCTTTTCTCCCCAAAGTTTCCGAATAATCCCATAGCCTCTCCTATCGTCCGAACAGAAGCAGCGTCACGCCGGCGATCAGCAGGATCATCAGCAGGCACGGCAGACCGATCACCAGCAGTCCGGAAAGCATCATCGCCGGTATATCCTTCTTGTCAACCGGCAGTTCTTCCTCTTCCTGCAACTCTCTGCAGTCCTGGTCTGATGTCTTCACGTTCAGGCCTCCTTGGTGGTCTTCACCTGAAAGAGGAAATTCTTGTTCTCATCCAGCTTGCGCTCCGGATAATGGCAGGCGCAGAAATGATTCGGCTCAATTTCCACCAGCGGCGGATTCACGCGGCGGCACTTGTCCGTTGCCATATAGCACCGGGTGCAGAATTTACACCCTGCCGGCGGATTGACCGGGCTGGGAATATTGCCTTCCAGGATAATCCTCTCTTTGTCGGCGGAATCCGCATCCGTTGTCGGGATGGAGGAAAGCAGGGCCACGGTATAGGGATGGCGCGGATCGTCAAAAATCGTCTTCTTGTCCGCCAGTTCCACAATGCTGCCCAGGTACATCACCGCGATCCGGTCGGAAATGAATTTCACAACCGACAGGTCATGGGAAATGAACATATAGGTCAGGTGCTGCTTTTCCTTCAGTTCCTGCAGCAGGTTGATAATCTGGCTCTGGATCGACACGTCCAGGGCGGATACGCACTCGTCACAGACCACGAATTTCGGCTGTACAGCCAGTGCCCGGGCGATACAGATACGCTGCCGCTGGCCGCCGGAGAACTGGTGGGGGTAACGGTGCAGCATATATTCCTGCAGGCCGCATTTCTCCATGGTCTCCACAATATAGGAACGCAGTTTGGCGGACCCGTGCCGGAAGAAATTGTGTGTTACCAGGCCTTCCTCAATAATCTGGCCCACCGTGAAACGCGGGTTCAGGCTGGAATAGGGGTCCTGGAAGATAATCTGCAGGTCCTTCCGGAGGCCTCGCATTTCTTCAGTGTTCAGGCGTGCCAGGTCAATGCCGTTATCCAGCATTTCTTCATACTTTTCGAATTCCGGATCTCCCCGGTACTTATCCTTGACCTTTTCCAGTTTGTACTGCAGCGCCGCGATGCTGTCATCCAGCCGGGCAATGCTCTCGTCCAGCGGTTTCAGTTTCTCTGCAGCAAGATCCTTCTTCCGGGTCAGGGAAGCTTCCTTTCCGGATGCTTTTTCCGCAGCTTCAGCCGCCTCCTGCTCGAAGTGCTCATAGTTCATCTGAACCTTTTTCCGCTGAGCCATAATCCGGTTGCGCTTTTTGTTCTCCTGGTACAGTTGCGTCAGCAGGCTGATGCCTTCCGGATCCTCCTTGGCATAGAAACCTCCCAGGATCTTGACGATATTGCTCAGGTGGGTCTGCTCTTCGCAGTGCGCAATCGTCTGCTCCTGCAGCAGGTAGAAATCCGCTCCGTCTTCGCCGCCGGCTGCCCGGACCTTCTCGTCCACTGCCCGGACTTTCGCGCTGGCTTTGTCCAGGGTTTTGCGGTATTTCTTTTCATTTTTCAGCGTGTCAAACACATATGCCGGGGTCAGTTCATCCAGCGTCGTGCCGTAATACAGGGAGCAGCCGGCTGTCTGCGGATACAGCTGCAGCAGCACCCGGCCCAGGGTGGATTTTCCGCAGCCGGATTCACCGACAACGCCCAGTGTTTCGCCCTCATAGATATCAATGGAGATATCCTCGTTCGCCCGGACATATCGCTTCGTCCTCTGGAAAATGGAGGACTTCCCAACCGGAAAATACTTTTTCAGATTAGTGATTGACAGTAATTTTTTGGTGCTCGGCACTGGTCCGTTCCTCCTTGTTGGGATAGAAGCATCTGACCAGCTGGTTTTCACTGATCCTGGTCAATGCGGGTTCCTCTTCCATACATTTCTGTGTGCAGTATTTGCAGCGGGGAGCGAATTTGCATCCCTTGGGCAGGGCCAGCGGATGAGGCACTGATCCGGGGATCGGCTCCAGCCGGTCGCTTTCCGTTTCCAGCCGCGGAATGGAGAGCATCAGGCCTTCTGTATAGGGATGGCTGCATTCGCAGTTCCGGAAGATCACCTCCGCCGGTGCCTGTTCGACCACCTGGCCGCAGTACATGACCGCAACGTCATCCGCCATTTCATTGATAACACCCAGGTCATGGGTAATGAAGATGATGGCCGTGCCGGTCGTTTTCTTCAGGTCGTTCATCAGTTTCAGGATCTGTGCCTGAATAGTCACGTCCAGGGCGGTGGTCGGTTCGTCAGCAATCAGGATCCTGGGTTTGCAGGCCAGTGCCATGGCAATCATGACCCGCTGGCGCATACCGCCGGAAAGCTGGTGAGGATACTGTTTGATAACCACTTCAGGATTCGGGATCTGAACATCATACAGCATCTGCAACGCATGTTCATGCGCTTCCTTTTTGCTCATGCCCTGATGGATCATGAAGGGTTCGGAAAGCTGCCGGTCCACTGTGAAAACCGGGTTCAGGCTGGTCATGGGCTCCTGGAAGATCACGGAGATATCATTGCCGCGGATATGGCACATTTCCTTTTCAGACAGCATGGTCAGATCTTCCCCGTCCAGCAGGATCTCCCCGCTGTCAATATAGCCGTTTCCGTCCAGCAACCGCAGGATGCTCATGGCGGATACGGATTTGCCCGAACCGCTTTCTCCCACAATACCGATGGTTTTTCCCGCTTCCAGCGTATAGGACACGTCGTTGACAGCCTTGACGATTCCCTTTCTCGTTGTAAAGAAGGTATGAAGGTTTTTGACTTCAAGCAAAGGCATCCTTAATTCCCTCCTTACTTATCATTGATCGATTTCGGATCCATCACGTCGCGCAGTGTGTCACCGATGGTGTTGATACATACGGTCGTCAGGACCACGATTGCGGAAGTAAACACCCACTGCCACCAGAAGTTCAGCGCCGCCACCGAGTTGCTAGCGCGGGAAAGCATGTTGCCCCAGCTGGGCTGCGGGTAGTTGACACCGAAGCCGAGGAAGGACAGGGATGTCTCCGTCTGCATGGAGGCAGCGAATCGCAGCGTCATCGTTACCAGCAGAACAGAGAAAATATTGGGCAGGATGTGTTTGAACGCGATACGTGACGGTTTCACACCCATCGCCTGGGCTGCGGTTACATATTCGCTTTCACGGGCTACCAGCACCTGGGCACGGGTCATGTAGGCAAATCCCGGCCAGCCCAGAATACCCAGGATTACCATGATCATATACAGCCGCTCATCGGTTGTCAGCGAGACCTGCGCCAGCAGGGAGGTCAGGATCAGCATGAAAGGGATCAGCGGAATGGAGCTGAACACCTCCGCCACACGCATCAGGAAGATGTCCACCCAGCCGCCGGCGAATCCCGCCAGCAGGCCGATTGTGATACCGATAATGATCTCAATGATAACCGCAACGGCGCCGACCGTCATGGTCACCCGTCCGCCGGCAATGACACGCTCCGCGATGTTGGCGCCCCGGTCATCCGTACCGAACAGGTAGCCCCTCAGACCCCATTTGTTCAGCAGCTTGCCGTTTTCGTCCACGGCATAGCTCTGGAAGGCGCCGGCATAAATCTTTGCGGCGCCGTTGACTGTCGGTGCTTCCGCCTGGCGGTAATGATCCCCGCCAAAGGAGTACACATGGCCGAGGTTCGTCAGGCCGGTATAATGATAGTTGCCCGCTTCAATATCGATGAAGCGCTCGCCCTCTTCCAGTTCAGGCACCGGAATGCTGTCACTCTGGAAGTCACCGGTCAGGGCAATGGTTCCGTCATCCAGCAGCAGGCAGACGCTGGTGGTGGTTGCACGGACTTCATTGATTTTACGTCCGTCCAGGTACTCAGACATTTTCCTGGCATTCACTTCGCCAATCTGGCTCACCACCCGGCCAAACAAGCCCTTGGTGCCGGTATAGACGCTGGTCTGCTTCCGGTCCAGGGCAACCACATAGCTCAGCGTGAAGTCCACATCGACAATGTCGGTCCGCCCGATCAGCTTGTCCATATTAGCGTAGGCTTGTTTATTGCCCCAGATATACAGCGTACCGTCATCCATCAGGATGGCGCTGGCCTGGAAGCCGCAGGTCACCTTTTTGATATGGGCCACATCCAGCTCACCGTTCCGCACCGCGTCCGGAACCGGCTCCAGGTTCGGATTGTTCCTGATGACATCGTTCACATCGTACTGGGCAAACCGGTTGCTGCCCCATCCGTAAAATTGTCCGTCTTCCCCGATGGCGATGATATGGTCCGTACCGGCAGCCACATATGCGATTTTGGCGTTTTTGACTTCTTCCGGAATCTTCTTCATGTCAATGCCTGTGGCACCGATACTTCCGATCCCCCATACATACACTTTCCCGTCTTTGGACAGGCCGACAGTGAAGCTGCTGTAGCTGTCGATGGACTTGATGTTATCCTTCAGTTCTCCCGGGACATTCATAAAATCCAGGGTGGGCGGAAGATCCTTTTGGGTGGTCTCCGTAAAAGCGTCATAATACTTCGTCATAAAGTGCGGTGCGATAAACACCACAGCGAACATAATCAGAACCACAATCACGGAAAAAACCGCGAACTTCCGTTCCAGGAACCGTTGAACGATCTGCCGTCCCGGACTGATAATCAATTCTGAATCATCCGGCTTTTTGTTTTCCTCTTTTTCCGGAGCTCCACCCTTTTCTTTATTCCAGAACCATTTTTCCTCATATTTCGGCCCGAAGAACCAGCGGACAAACCAGCGGGCAAGAATATGGAATACGTTTTCTTTTTCTTTCATATTTCAAGCCCTCCTTATTTGCTGATACGGACCCGGGGATCCACAAGACCGTAACACAGATCGGTAACCAGGTTGGAAAACAACATAATAAAGGTATAAATCACTTCAAGGAACATGATCATATCGTAATCAGCATTCTTGGTCGCGTTCAGGAGCAGCAGCCCCATGCCCTTGAATCCGAACATCTGTTCCAGGATGATAGCTCCGCCGAGCAGTCCGAAGAATCCGCCCACAAAAATGGACACCAGCGGAATCAGGGCATTGCGCCACGCATGGCTGTAAATGACAACTTTTTCAGAAAGGCCTTTGGCCCGGGCTGTACGGATGCAGTCCAGGTTCAGGGCGTCAATCATGGAAGCACGGGTAAGCCGTGTAATGGAAGCCAGCGATCCGAAAGTCAGGCAGATCGTCGGCAGGGTAACATGATGAAGTACATCCAGTACATTCCTCCATCCGGTATAATTGGATCCCGGTGTTTTCACGCCCATCACCGGGAACCACCCCAAGATGGAGCAGAAGAATACAATAAAAACGATATAGATAATAAAGTGCGGTGTGGAAAAACCGATCAGGGTAAAGAACTGGGTGAACCGGTCGAAGCGGGTGTTTTTCTTCACAGCGCATTTGATGCCCAGCGGAATGGTCACGCCAAGTATGGCAAGCTCAGAAACCAGACTGACAATCATGGTGTTGCGCATATGATCAGGAACAACCTTCACCACCGGCAGGTTGTAGTCATAGGAAAAACCGAATTCTCCCTGCAGAATGCCGCCATACTCCCCGTTGTAGAAGGGATAGACCCCCAGCCAGCGCAGATAGAGGATCAGCTTGTTATCTGTATCCGTTCCATACATACGCTGATACTTCAGGTACAGCTCTTGGAATTTGGTTTCTTTCTCCGCTTCCGACAGCCGTTTCATGGTCTTGATCTCATTTTTCGCGTCCGTATAGGCACGGTTCGCCGGCATCAGCTGATAGAGCATAAACAGGATGAATGTCAGCAGAATGAACACGAGCATCATATAGGCCAATCTCTTTACAATATACCTTGCCATGGGGCCAACTCCTTCGGGGATGATAGTTGAAAACAACCGGCACCTGCCGGTCTGGGGAAGGGATACAGACGAACAAGAGCATCCGGCGGCGCAGCGCCGCCGGATGCTTTGATCATACCAAAGCCGGGATTACTTCAGCCACAGAATATCAGCATAGTCCTTGATGTAATACTGAGAATAGTCATCATACAGAGCGGGGTCAATCGTCATGTTGAACGCATAATCGTAAGCCGCGCTGTTGAAACCGGTGGCGAAGTTGAACGCGCAGTACATGGGGGTGCCGGAGTAGAAGCCGTACGCAGCCTGCTGATACAGTTCGTCCAGCATGGGAGCGAAGTCGCCCAGGGTGTTGTACACCGCCATACCAACCTTCTTCACGTTGTCATTTTCACGGAAGCCGGTCTGCAGCAGGTCGGTGAACTCGTTGGGCGTGGTGCCGTACCAGTTGATAACCAGGGGCATCAGGTACACGCCGTTGACTTCTTCAGTCTTGTAAGCGCCGTCCACGGACTTGTAGTTCTTGTCGTTCTCATTGATCTTGTCAGCGGGGATCGCCTTGTAGCGGATGCCTTCGCCGGTGTAGGGAGTGCCGTCAGCGTTCCAGACCCAGCCGTCAGCTTCCAGCACTTCGATGGCAGCGTCCGCGGAAGTGGCGTAGCTGTCCAGCAGCATGCCCTGTTCCACAGCAGCCTTGTACATCCAGGAACCGGTGTAGTAGGGGCCGTCCACAACGCCGCCGTAGCCGCCGGTGAAGTCCTTGGCGAACTGGGCGCGATCCATGCACAGGGCGA
This sequence comes from Clostridia bacterium, assembly GCA_017615475.1. Lineage (GTDB taxonomy): Bacteria > Bacillota > Clostridia > Christensenellales > Aristaeellaceae > Aristaeella. The sequence goes on along the minus strand of JAGAAC010000151.1, from coordinate 12,479 downwards.
TGGCCTGGCGCACAGAGGTGAACTGGGCGGGACCGTAGTCGGCACGGAAGCCCAGCTTGCCATAGCCGGCACGGCTGTAGTGGGTGTAAACATACGCACCGTTGGATTCATCCGCCAGCTTCAGGGCGTTGTCGGTGTCAGCGCCGCCGGTGATGGCAGCGATAACATCCAGGCCGCCGGCCTTGAAGTCTTCGATCTGGGTTTCAGAAACGGTCTTCTTGTAGATGATCTTGCCGATCTTCGGGGTGGCGCCTTCATAGTTGCCCTTGTAGTATTCGTTCTTCTCCAGGATAGCGGTAGCATCGCTGTTGTCGAAGGACTTCACAACATAGGGACCGGACCAGGGGAACTCAGCATAGTTTTCCGCGCTGGTATCGGTGCACAGCTTTTTGATCTTGGCAGCCTGCAGGTACTTGCCCTCTTCATCCTTGGCATAGAATTCATCGGACAGGTAGCAGCCGTTGCCGTCGTCCTTGATCTCAACGCCTTCGCCCAGGTACGCGGCAGCGGGCTGAGCATCAAATCCGGCGTAACTGATTTTGTAGAAGTAGTTGGCGTAATCAGCGGTAACCGTGACGCTGAAGGTGTACTCATCAATCAGATGAATACCGGCAAACTCCTTGGTGCCTTCTTCACTTCCGGGGCCGGTGTAGAGCTGATAGGCGCCTTCCCAACCGAAAAGAATACGGCCGTTGGTTTCACGGGAAGCGGCTTCCGTATACACGGGCGTATGGCTTGCCATTGTAAAGGCAATATAATCTTTGGCGGTGATGGCGCTGCCATCGGAGAACTTCAGGTCATCCTTGATCTTGATGGTGTAGGTCAGGGTGCCGTCCTCGTTGTATTTTTCTTCATGAGCATCCACAACGGTATCGTTCCAGGCAAAGGCGCCTTCCTTGGTGGTCTCCACGGTGGAAAGACCAGTGGTCAGCATGCCGATGTCGTTATCGGAAGCACCGGGAGAGCTCTTGCCGAAAGACGGTACGCGGAACTGTCCGGACAGTTCGGTGTGGTTGCCGAGGATGATGGAATTATCTTCCTTCTCGGAGGACCAGTCAATCAGAGCCTTGTGCGGACCCCAGAAGGGGTTGGTGGGATATTCCTGAACGCCCTTGATCTTCGCGTTGTACAGGTCATAATACTCGTTGCTGTACAGCGGAACTTCGGGCAGCAGGTAATTCCAGCGGGTGATGTACAGTCTCCACCAGGCGGCGTAGACGTCATCTTCGGTCTCGTACTCACCGGCGGGGGTGCAGTTGTAAACCATGGCCATGGTCAGGAAGTCCAGACCAAGCAGTTTCTTCTCACCATCAACAGTGATGTAACCGAAGCCGGTTTCTTCGTCTTCTTCCACATCAGCGATAGTGATGCCAGAGCCAACCTGGTCGTACAGAGAAATGTAATCTTCCTTGTACTTGTAGTTGCCAAGGGTCATCACATCGAATTCGGGCTGATCCGCAATGTTGGCCGCGTCAACGGCTTCAGCGAAAGCGGTGCCGAACACGGTGACTGCCATGACAATTGTCAGGATCAGTGCCAGCAGTTTCTTCATAAGGGGAGCCTCCTTTAAAATTTTATTAATCGGGATTATTCCCGATATAATACAAAATAAATACTGTTTATTTTCTGTATGAAGTTGTGTTACAGCATAATAACATATCCTTTTTTGAATTGCAAACGTTGCGTGGCAAAAGTTTTAGCCGTTTTTGCATAGATGTAGTAGCATGTTTTTACAGTTTCTCTGTATATTGTATCCGGTAAAAAAATATAACAAATTTTCAATTTGTTTTGACGGAACAATACCTCGTATGTACAATGAAACCAGGCAAGGCCCTCCCCGCCCGAATGATGAAAAGAGGTCACCCGCATGCGTTATTTCGATGAATCCTATACCCTTGATACTTTCCAGGCGCTGCTCGCCGTGGATTCCACCACCGGCCAGTACCGTGCCGTGCAGGAAAAAACCGCTGAGCTGATCCGCTCCCTGGGCTTTGAGCCTGCTTTTACCCACAAAGGCGGCGTCCTGGCGGATCTGGGCGGCGAAGGCGATCCGCTGGTCATCACCGCCCACCTGGACGATATCGGCCTCATGGTCCGCAGGATCAATCCCGACGGCACCCTGAACGTCTGCCCCGTCGGCGGGCTCTATCCCTTCTACTGCGTCACGGAAAACGTGCGGGTTTACACCGGTGACGGAGAAGTCCTTACCGGCACTGTCTGCCGCACGCCGAACTCCATCCACGTAACGGAAGAAGAGCTCCGCAAGGCATTGGGAGACTTCCGCACCAACGTCTGTGTGGTGCTGGACAAGCCCGTCCGGTCTGCGGAGGATACCCGGGCCCTCGGAGTGGAAACCGGGGACTATATCGCCCTGGAGCCCCGCTTCACCCTTTCCGGCGGCTATATCAAAAGCCGGTTCATTGATGATAAGGCCTGTGCCGCGGTCCTGCTGAACGTAATGAAAACCATCCGGGAAAACGGCCTGAAGCTGAACCGCAAAGTCATTGCCTACTTTGCCTGCTATGAGGAAATCGGCCACGGCACCACCTGGCTGCCGGAAGGCGTAAAGGACATCCTGGCGCTGGACATCGCTCCCATGGGACCGGATCAGAACTCTGAAGAGCACAAGGTTTCCATCTTTGCCAAGGACAGCCGTTTCCCCTACCACAGCGGTATGACCGCCGAGCTCCGGGAAACCGCGAAAAAGGCCGGCCTGGACTATGTCATGGATGTGTTTACGCCCCACTACGGATCTGACGGAGACGGTTCCGTGCTGGCCGGCTATGATATCCGCCACGCCGCCATCGGCCCAGGCACCGCCAACAGCCACGGCTACGAACGCACCCATATCGACGGGCTCCGCAGCACCTTTGACCTGACCCTTGCGTATATTACCGCGTAAGGCATTCCCGTTTCGCTTCTCCAGCCGGCAGATAAACTGCCGGTATTTTTGTATACAATTGTAAAAAAATAGCTGGTTTGGACCCTTGCCGCTTCGTCCTTTTTGTGTCTGCGGGATACTGTCTTTTGGATTCTGTCTACTGGATACATTCCTATTATATAGGAACCGTTATGCCGTTCACAGCTGTCGTTTCCCGTGGTTTCGTCAAAAAAGGACCGCCTGTTCATCGCACAGGCGGTCCTTTGGGTCACTGGTTTCAGTTGTCTGCCAGGTTGTAGCCGTTCTTCATCTTCTCGCTGGCTGTCAGCAGCACCTTGTTCAGGGTGGAAACGGTTTCCTCCTTCGCCATGGCGCTAAGCTTTTCGTTAGCTTCCTCCGCCAGGGCGTAATTCCCGGTGGAGATCATCATCTGGTCATATTCCCGGATCAACTTTCGGCCCTGGGTCATCACAGCCAGCTCATACCGTTCGATGTTCTGGACTGCGGACGCGTAGCAGGGATCCGCCAGTGCGCCGATCAGGCGGCTGCTCCAGTAATAGTTCTCCGTGGAGGTATCCAGCGTCACCTTGCTCAGGTAGTCCGGCATACGGCTGACGTTCGTATAAACCGGCAGCGCCGCGCCGAAGGTGGTGGATCCGAAGATAATCCACTCAATTCCTTTGATGGCCTCCGGAACGTCCGGACGGATCTGGCAGATGGACGTAACGCCGGTCCGGTTGATTCCGATGGACCGGTACATCCCGCGCTTGCCGGTATCCCGGCTGATATAGGGATCATACGGTGTGCCCTGGTAATGACCGGACAGCATATACTTCACGTCCTCCGCCGCCACCTTCCGGTCCGGCTTCAGGCACCAGGGAATGTTGTCGCTTTCCGGGGTAAACTCCGCCTCCGGCCCGTCCCAGCGGTGGCTTTCCGGAGTCAGGTAACGGCCCATGAACCAGGCCCGGGGCGTGTTGTAGATATGGTCCATATCCCGCCGGCTGCCGAAGATATACCGGGGATTGAACACGCCGTCCTGGTTCAGGTCCAGATGGTTGTCCCGGATAAACTCCTTCAGGTCCGCGGAGCACAGGTTCGCCTCCTGCTTTCCGAAGGCATCCTTCAGGTCAAAGCCGTCCATTCCGAACTGGTTCGGATTGATGACCACGCAGTCCTCCGGAATCTTCCGGGCCATCCAGTGATGCCCGCCGATGGTTTCCAGCCACCAGACCTCATGATCGTCATTAAAGGCGATTCCGTTGGACTCATAGGTGCCGTATTCCTCCAGCAGCTTCGCCAGCCGCAGCACGCCTTCCCGGGCAGTACGGATATAGGGCAGCACCAGCACCACAATATCCTCTTCCCCGATGCCGCCAGGTACGTCCTTTTCCTTCCGGGTCTTTACCTTTTTGTAAACCACCAGCGGATCCGCCGCGAGCACCCGCGGATTGGAGGTAATGGTTTCCGTGGCTGTCATGCCCACATTGGCTTCATTGATGCCCGTGGCCGCCCAGATGCCTTCCTTCGGATCCACGCTGGGGCAGGATGTATAGCGCAGCGGGTTTTCCGGCAGGTCAATCTCCGCATGGGAGATCTTGCTGGTGTATTTTTTCGGCTGATCCTTGGGATTGACCACAATCAGCTTTTTCACGTCAAAGTGTCCGTCATCCGTCCGGGCAATCATGGTGGAACCGTCATTGCTGGCCTTCCGTCCGACCAGCACCGTTGTACATGGCATCTGTTTTTCCCTCCGTATTTTCTGTCTGAAGACCGCGAAGATTATTCTTCACGGTCTTCAGAAAATCACTTAATTGTTCATTGTTAATTGTTAATTGTTAATTATTTGAGAATTGCGCTCGTCTGCGCGCCAAGCGTCAGCACGGTTCCGTCCAGCTCAGCAAAGCCTTCAAAGGGATCCACCGACAGGAACGCGGCAATCTCCGCAAAGGAATGATCCGTTGCTTTGGCCAGGTCCACTTTCAGCGTCTTCTCCGTTGTATTGTGGAAAACACCCACCCTGCTTCCCTCCAGCGTGCAGAGGAAGCCGCCGAGCTTGCTGTCCTTGAATTCCAGCGCGGTGTATTCACCCCGGGCGATTTCCGGATAAGCTTTCCGCAGGGCAATCAGCTTCCGGTAATGCCACAGGATGGAAGTGCCGGTCTTGATCCGGTCCGTCACAGGAACAAACTTGGACTTGTCATAGTTGCTTCCCGCCGGATCCTGCACCGTATCCCCGTCTCCCCAGGGCATGGCCAGCCGCCGGTTGGCATCCGTGTTGGATCCTCCGCGGGAACCGCGCAGGCCGATTTCCTCTCCATAATAGATGAAGGGCGATCCGGGCATCAGGATATACAGGTTCGCCGCCATATGCATGCAGCCGCTGGCCGTGGTCAGGAATCCCGCCGCCCGGTCCGTATCGTGGTTGGCAATGAAGGGAATGTTCATGGCTTCCGGATTAATGGCATGAATGTTATCCAGGTATGCCTGCGTGGACTGGACAAACTTGTTCACGTTTCCGCCCAGGGCGGTTTCCGCGATCAGGCCTTCCACCATAGCGGTGGAAAAGTGGAAGCAGTTGAATGCCTTCAGGTACCGGTCCGTGATGGCATCTCCGTCCCAGACCTCCGCCACGGTATAGATATCCGGATTGATCTTCTTCAGTTCCTCCATATACCAGACCCAGAATTCCGCGTTCTTCTCATGCTCCCCGTAATAGGGATACTTCGCCGCGTCAAACCGGAATCCGTCCACACCGATGCCCAGCCAGTAAGCCGCCACATCCAGCACCGTCTGCCGGACCTGCTCATTGTCAAAGTTCAGTTCCGGCATCTGATCGGAGAAATTGGCCTCCACCTTCAGGGACGGGCTGCCCAGCTTGCGGAAACGCCGTCCCGTGGGAGTTGTCTCCTCCGTGGGAATCCAGGTATAGAAATCATAGAATGGATCAGCAGTATCCTCCGCCTGGTGCGCCTTTTTGAAGTTGATAAACCATTCATTGTTCTCGCCCGTATGGTTCAGCGGCAGATCCAGGATCAGCTTCACATCCCGTTCATGGCACAGGGCAATCAGTTCCTTCAGGTCCTCTTCCGTGCCGAAAGCCGGATCAATCTGATAATAGTTCGTCACATCATATTTGTGATAGGAAGGAGAAAGGAAGACCGGCGTCAGCCAGATGCCCTCAATCCCCAGGCTGTTTCCCGAATCCGGATCCCCGTCGTTCAGGTAATCCATCCGGTTGATTACACCCCGGAGATCACCGGTGCCGTCTCCGTTGGAATCAGAGAAGGAACCGACGAATATTTCATAAAATACGCGATAATTGTTTCCCATGTTAAGGCTCTTTTCCTCCGCGGCGGAAGCACCGATCAACAGTGTCAGCACCAGCAGCAGGATGATGAATCGTTTCACAGTTATTCCCTTCTTTCCGCAGTTTTCATCTGTATCATGAACCAAAGGGAGCAGGTTGTCAAGGAAAGGAAAAGATGCTATATTGCGGTTAATCAAAACAAAAAAGGATGTACCGCTTATATGGAATGGTTTTCTACCGAAGAAGAACTGTCCTCGTGGAAAAAGCGTGTAAAACAGCTTACCGCCGTCTTCCGGATCCTGGTCTGCCTGGCTGCTGCCGCGTTCATTGTGCTGTGCCTGCTGGTCCGCACCGAAAACGCGCAGACCTTCCACTGGATCCTCATTGCCGTGGCCATCGTGCTGGGCGGGATTTGTATATCCCTCCATGTGCTGGGAATACAGGAAGCCCGGGCCCAGGCAGGGCATCTGGACATGCTCCTTCAGGGAGAAAAGGAAATGCTCACAGGCCGCATGACCCTGACCGATGAATCCATCCGGATTCCGAAGAGCATCCGGATCCGGAAGGTCCTGCTGGATACAGGGGAGGAAACGCCGAAACGGCTGAACCTGGATGAACGCTGGATCGGCCGGATGCCCGCGGACGGAAGCCTGGTGCGCCTGCCGGTCTCCCACAGCTATATCGCCGGAGTGGAAATCCTCGAAGAGACTTCCCCGGCAGATACCGGCCGGCCCGTTTCCCGCCGCCCCGCCCGGGCATGGAAACTGAAAAAGCTGCTGCCCCTGCTGGGCATCTGGACCATTGTTGCAGTCATCTTCAGCTCTTTTGTGTTCTATCAGATTACGGATACGGACCCGGGCCATAAGCTGACGGTTTATGTGGACGGCGAAGTGCGCAATGAGGCGCATCTGGCCGCCCGCCTGGAAAAAGACCTGGAGGAACCCATCCGCATGGTGCAGGTTCATCCTTTCATGTATGCCATGTTCGGCTCAGAAGCTCTCAAAACAGCGGATCTCTATATCGTCCCCGACAGTGAAAAGAACCTGTATGCGGACTGGTTCGCCCCCGGGGATGAGGGAGTCCCCGTATATGATGCGGAAGCGGGTATCTCCGTTGCCGGAACCTGGATTCTTTACAAATCCGATGATGTTTACCGGCTCTACACCGGTGCCGGATCCCCCCATCTGACAGACGGCCTGGCGCGCCGCGGCGCCGAACTGCTCATGACCCTGACCGCAGAGGAGGAAAACCAATGAACGGACGGGCTTTGCTGATCCTGACCCTTATCCTTTTCCTGCTCCTGCCCTGCCTGTGCGCAGAAGCGGAAGCTGTTTCCGATACGCTTTATGTGAAAAAGGTGGAAAACCTGCCGGAGGATTTCATCTTCGGCATGGACATTTCCAGCGTCCTGGCGGAGGAAGCCAGCGGCGTCAGATACTATAACTTTAACGGGGAAGAAACCGATCTTTTCAGCCTGCTGGCGGAGAACGGGATCAACTATATCCGGGTCCGGGTCTGGAATGACCCCTGGGACGCGGAAGGCCGCGGCTTCGGAGGCGGAAACTGCGACATCGCCGCTGCCGTCGAAATCGGCAAACGTGCCACCGCCTGCGGCATGAAGCTGCTGGTAGACTTCCACTATTCCGATTTCTGGGCCGATCCGGGTAAACAGATGGTCCCCCGTGCCTGGGCAAAACTGGATATCGATAAAAAGGAAGAAGCATTATATCAATATACCCTGGACTGTATGAAACAGCTGAAGGATGCCGGCGTGGATGTGGGCATGGTGCAGCTGGGCAATGAAACCAACGGCGCCATGTGCGGGGAAAAGATCTGGCGGGACATTGCCCATCTGATGGACGCCGGTTCCCGCGCCGTGAAGGAAGTATATCCGGAAGCCCTGATCGCCCTGCACTTTGCCAATCCGGAAAAGCCGGACAGCTACCGGACCTACGCGTCCAAGATGGCCTACTATGAACAGTACGGCCTGATTCAGTATGATGTTTTCGCCACTTCCTATTATCCTTACTGGCACGGAACCCTTGACAACCTTTCCGCGATCCTGACGGAGATTGCTGAAACCTACGGCAAGAAGGTCATGGTCATGGAAACCTCCTATGCCTTTACCGCGGAAGATACAGACTTCTCTTCCAATACCATCGGTGACGGCGGCGGGATCGTAAAGGACTATCCTTTCTCTGTCCAGGGGCAGGCCAACTGCATCCGGAACATCACGGATACCATCGTCAACCGCACGCCTGCCGGCATCGGCATCTGCTACTGGGAAGGTGCCTGGATTACCGTAGGCACAAACAGCTGGGAGGAAAACCACGAAATCTGGGAAAAGAACGGCTCCGGCTGGGCTTCCAGCTATGCTGCCGTGTATGATCCAAAGGACGCGGGCAAGTATTACGGCGGAAGCGCCGTGGATAACCAGGCTTTCTTTGACGCGAAAGGAAACGCGCTGGAATCCCTGAAAGTTTTCAGCCTGATGCGCACCGGCAATGAAATCACACCCGTTCCCGACGCCCTGGAGGAGCCTTCTGTCCTCTGTGACCTGAACATGCCCCTCGTCCTTCCGGAAACAGTCAATGCCGTCATGACGGATGACAGCCGCCGGGCTGTTCCTGTCACCTGGAATCTTTCGGAGGAAGAGAATCAGGCAATGCACACTTCCGGCCCCGCTCAGTATGTGATCACCGGAGAAGCCGGCGGTATGGAGGCAAAATGCTTTGTTTCCATGGTTGAATATAACTACCTGCTGGATTACAGCTTTGAAGAAGACAACGGTTCCTGGATCATCACTGATCTGAAGAAAGCGGATGAGCTGTATATAGAGGATAAAAAAACCGATTCCCTCACCGGTTCAAAGCATATGCATTTCTGGAGTGCCGCGCAGGACAGCGTGGAATTTACCCTGGAGCAGACCGTCAGTGACCTGCCGGAAGGAAAGTTCAGGTTCGCCCTGTCCGTCATGGGCGGAGACTGCGGAGCTGCCGATATCTATGCTTATGCCAAAGTGGACGGCACAGAGGTTGCAAGGTCGGAACAGATCCCCATCACCGGCTGGAACAGCTGGAACCAGGGTGTCATTCCGGAATTTGATCATCCTGCCGGTACGGAAGTGACAGTCGGCATCTATGTTAAGTGCCAGGGAACCGGAAACGGAGCCTGGGGAAAAATTGATGACGCGATGCTCAATTCTTTGCAGTAAAAGGGCTCCGGGGCTCAAATCTTCGGAAACGATACCAATTACGTAAAATAAGGGGTTTCAGAAAAATTTCCTGTTGACAAAACAGCAACTCTGCTTTATGATAAGCACACAGTCGAAACGGAATAAATTGAACCAAAAGCTACATCGCTCTTTGGAACAATTTGTCGTCCGACGAAAAAGTATGATGAAAATAAATATGAAAGGATGATCTCTCCATGAAAAAATTCCTCGCCATCGTATTGGCCGCCGCATTGGCACTTTCCATGGTTTCCTTCGCTTCCGCGTCCAGCCTGGCCGGAGAATACGAAATCAAAGTCTGGGTGGCTGACGCCATCGTTGACCTGACCGAAGCTCAGATCAAGCGCTTCAATGAAACCAACGAAGACGGCATCACCTTCAAAGCCACCATCGAAAAGATGGGCGAAGGCGACGCCGCCAGCAACATGGTTCAGGACGTTGAAGCCGGCGCTGACATCTACTGCTTCGCGCAGGACCAGCTGTCCCGCCTGCTGACCGCCAAGGCCCTGGCTAAGCTGGGAGCCAAGGCTGCCGAATTCGTCACCGCGAATTACGACGCTGACTCCGTCAAGTCCGTCACCGTGGAAGACACCATGTACGCCTACCCGCTGACCGCGGACAACGGCTACTTCATGTACTATGACAAGAGCGTCATCCCGGACGAGGATATTGACTCTCTTGAAAAGCTGATCGAAGACTGCGAGAAGGCCGGTAAGTACTTCTCCTTCGACCTGAAGAACGTCTGGTATTCCGCCGGTTTCTTCTTCGGCGATGCCAACTGCACCTCCTCCTGGGTTATGGACGCCGACGGCAATGCCAAGGGCGTTGTGGATAACTTCAACAGCGACAATGGCCTGATCGCCCTGAAGGGCATGAAGAAACTGCTGGATTCCGACTGCTGGAACAGCAGCTCCGAAGTTTCCTCCTTCGAGAGCAATTCCGCCATCGTGGTCTCCGGTACCTGGGGTTCCTCCACTGCCAAGCAGATCCTGGGCGACAACCTTGGCGTTGCGGATCTCCCCTCCTATGATATCGACGGTACGTCCTATCACATCGGCAGCTTCTTTGGCTTCAAGCTCATGGGCATCAAGCCGCAGGAAGACGCCGTGAAGAACGCCGCCCTGAACAAGCTGGCTCAGTACCTGACCGGCAAGGAATGCTCCCTGGAGCGTCATGCCTCCAAAGGCTGGGGCCCCGCCAACCTGGAAGCCCAGGCTGATGAAGCTGTGCTGAATGACCCGATCCTTGCTGCTGTGTATGCTCAGAAAGTATACGGAAAGGTTCAGCTGGCCATCAGCGGTGCCTGGTGGAACATCGGCAACGTCATCGCTGAAGAAGCGAAGGATGCCACCGATGAAGAAGGCCTGAAGCAGGTCCTCGTAAACTACGAGAACAAGATCAACGAATCCCTGAAGCTGGACGCCAACGCCCTGCTGTTCGTGGGTGACTGGAACGGCTGGAACAACGCAGACGAAGCTGACACCTACTACTTCAAGGATGGCTCCCTGACCCTGGATGTTCCGGAAAGCAACTACATGGGCGGCCGTATCGTCAAGCCCGCTGACTGGGGCACTGACAAGGGCTTTGCTCAGGTTACCACCGGTGTTGAACTGATCAAGGATCTGGGCGCTGACAACCCCGACAACAACATTGTGTTTGCGGAGCCCGGCAACTACACCGTGACCTGGGACGGCGAAGCCATCACCATCGTCAAGAACTGATAACAGAACCAACATCATCTGACTCGATCTTTTCGGCCGGAGCTGAAGAACATTTCGGCTCCGGCCGATTTCGGATTTCCCATCAGGAGAGGAGTGGATCACGGATATGGCACAGCTCAGTGACCTGGAATACCTGAAGCTGTCCAAAGGACGGAAACTCGGGTACAAGGTGGGTCGCTTCTTTGCCAGCATTCCCCAGGCAGTGCTGAATGTCTTTCAGCGTCTCGGGCATTTGCTGAAATCAGGCGTCACCGCCATCGGCCGGGAAGCAAAGGATATCGTAACCACCTTTGTCAACGGCGACTGGAAAACCAAACTCAGTTACCTGGTCATGGGCTTTGGCTGCCTGGCCAGGGGACAGATCCTGCGGGGACTGCTGTTCCTGCTGTTTGAAATTGTATTTATCGGATACATGATCCTGTCCGGAGCATACTGGCTGTCCATGATGCCCTCCCTGGGCAAGCTCGGCCCCACAGAGACATATGACGAGATCTATGACGCGTATGTCCATACATACAACGACAACTCCTTCCAGATCCTGCTTTACAGTGTGCTGACCATCTTCTTCATCGTCGCCTTTATCTATACCTGGCGGGTAAACATTCGTCAGAACAAGGAGGCAGAGCGGATCCTGGCGGCCGGCAAAAGGCTGAAATCCTCAAAAGAAGACCTGCATTCCATGGTGGATGAGTCCTTCCACAAGACGCTGCTGACGCTGCCCCTGACCGGCATCATCATCTTCACCGTCCTGCCGCTCTTCTTCATGATCCTGGTCGCCTTTACCAACTATGACGGCGCCCATGACGGATACATCAGCAACCTGTTCCACTGGGTGGGGCTGGATAACTTCAACACCCTGTTCTCCTGGAAGAGCGCCAGCGGAACCCAGAGCTATGCTGCTACCTTCGGTGAAATCCTGTCCTGGACGCTGATGTGGGCTTTCTTCGCCACCTTCACCAACTACTTCCTGGGCATGTTCGTAGCTATGGCCATTAACAAGAAAGGCATCAAGGGTAAGAAGGTCTGGCGGACCATTCTGGTCATGACCATCGCCATTCCGCAGTTCATCTCCCTGCTGTATGTGTCCAAGATGTTCGCCAAGGACGGTATCGTGAATGGTGCCCTGCTGAGCCTGGGCTGGATTGATAAAGCCCTTCCCTTCTGGGAAGACGCCACCTGGGCCCGGGTAAGCGTCATCCTCATCAACATCTGGATCGGTATTCCGTACCTGATGCTGATGGCCACCGGTATCCTGATGAACATTCCGGCGGACCTTTACGAATCCGCCAGGATTGACGGTGCCAATCCCTGGCAGCAGTACACCCGCATTACCCT
>JAGAAC010000150.1 GCA_017615475.1 Clostridia bacterium | reverse complement strand
TTCCCCGTTCAGGAGGGCACGCATCCGCTCGCTTTCGTAATATCCCGCTGGGAGAGCGGCCATGTTTTCCAGGTCCAGTGTCGGTTTAAAAACCTTTTCCCCGTTATAAAGGAGATAATCGTATGAACCGTTCATAAACAGAGAGGAAAGCATGGCCAGGGGAAGATAGACATCCTCCGCGTCCGCGTGGATCCCGATGCCGTATTTTGCGAAATCAAAGAGCACCGCGCTAGGTTCATCATCATAAAAAAGATCCATTTCTTTTGCCCACGGGCAGGGAGAATCCTCAACCCCGACCTTCTTCTCCCGGTCGGAAACGGACTTATTCTGAAATAAAGACCAGTCCGCCGCCGAAATGGTGCCGGCATCCGGATCCACCCGGATACAGACTCCGTTGGGTTTCGTAACCTCCCAGGTGCCTCCGTCCGGTTGCGAAACGGTCACTTCCGTCTCCATAACAAAGTCCAGGTACTCCCGTATTCCCAGATAGGGAATATGAGGCGCATCCATATAAAACCGCAGGTTCAGGCTGCCGGTCTGCTCATCCTTTTCAAAAACCGGTACAGTCTGTACGGTATAGGCAGCTCCCGCCGCGGACGCAAAGGAGAACGAAGTCATGACCATCACACACGCCAGGGCACAAGCCAGTATCTTCTTCATCATACGCATCATCCTATACTGTTTTTTTAGGTCTGGTTATCCGAATGCTTTTTATTCGGGATTATTTTCGTTTCCGCCGTTTCTTTCTGCTCAGAGCGGGCGCAGCTTCACCCTGTCCAGGCTTTTCAGGTACTTTTTCAGGTCACCGGTTCTGAACGCTTTTCCGTGCGCGGGATAAATCACAGCCGGGTTCGTTTCCAGAATCTTTTCCCAGGAGCGCCTGTACTCTTCCGTGTTTTCGATCCAGATGGTTATCCGCTTTCGGCTGGGAAAACCGTTCATGGCAGCGTCCCCGCAAAACAGGGCATTCCCGGCAGCCAGGGAAATATGATCTACTGTATGGCCGGGTGTTTCGAGCACGGAAAAGGGAAAGGACAGTTCGCGGAACCGATCCGATCCGACGGGAATCAGCCGGTCCAGGTATTCCTCCCGGATGGCCGGAAACCGGTGATCACCGTGTCCGAAAAGAGCCAGCACTTTGCAGAAAAGCCATGCTGAAAAGAAGGAGCATCCGCCTTCAAAGGAATTCTGTCCTCTCTGCAAACCGACAACTGCTCCGGGATGCAGGATCACGTCGGCGCCGGTCGCCTCAAGCACCTCATTCAGGAAGCCTGCGTGATCGTCATGGGCATGGGTCAGGAACACATACCGGATCTGACCGGGTTCAATTCCGCGCTTAGCCAGTTTTTTCCGGAAGCGCCGGAAGCCTCCGGCGTACCCGGTGTCGATCAGAACATATCCGTCCCCACAAGGCAGGAGAAAGGCGTTAACTACCCGGCTTCCCAGATTATCAATCATCATTTTTCCTCTTTGGAGCGCATCATCACGTCATAGCACAGATAATCGCCGTTCTCCGTCCGGATTGTATGATATTCCGTCTCCCTGTATCCGCGCTTTTTATAGATTGCCTTGGCAGGCAGGGAAGCATCCATATGAACGGTATCATACTGCAGCAGAACCGCCTGTTCCGCAAAATCCAGCAGGGCACGGCCGAACCCTTTATGCTGGTACTCCGGCAGGACAAACAGCCGATTAATCTCGTTTCCGCTGATCGTCACCGTACCGGCTGCCTGATCGTCATACACCAGCAGATACACTTTCCCGGAAGCAATATCCGCCGTGATTCTGTCATCCGAATGGTGACAGCAGAAGAAATCCACCGCGCCGGCGGGATAATACCGGGGATAGATCTCCCGGATTGTGTCCCGGGTGATCCGTTTCACTGCCTCAAAATCACCGGCAGCGGCCTGTATAATCTTCATCCTGTTCTGCTCCTCAGATTTGCGGTATGCCTTGTCCTGATGCCGGTTCCAATTCTATCAAAAGGAGAAGTCCCCGTCAAAACAAAACAAAGCCGTTTCCGGCTTTGTAAGATGTTTTTCACTTGTTTCTTTCTTTGTCAGGTTTTCGGTCTGCACCATACCTGCGCTTCCACATACCTGAACGGAGGGATGCTCTCAAGCAGCTTTTCCAGGGAGTCGTCGAAATCACGGAGCTTTTCGCGGATTGTCTCTTTCGTGAACACTTCCAGCGTATCCTTCACCGCGTATTTCGCGCAGCTGTCGCCCAGGGTAAAGCTGATCTGGTCATCCGGAATATCATCCAGCGGAATCCGCAGGCTTTCCTCATTGTCATACCATTCACGCAGGTAGCCGCATTCCAGCAGGACAAAGTGGTACGGATGCGCCAGCCGGGGATGTCCGCCCAGCCGGATGAATGCTTCCCTGACTGTTTTGTCCGTGTTTTTCCGCAGCGGATAGTATCTTTCAAAATCCGCAAACCGGCCGACACTCGTCCTGTACTCATACTTTGCCGCAAGCTCTTTGGCTTTCCGGAAGGCTTCCTTCTCCGGAAGAGCCATAATGTTCTGCCAGGGATCCGTTCCCCGCAGATAATAGTGTGTGATATACAATTCCGGCATTTTTATGCCTCACCTTCCGCGGTTCCGTCCTGCTTCACCCGCCAGTATCCCCTGGTATCCCGGGCCAGCAGTTCTTCCCCGACCAGGTCCCGGCGCAGGGTACAGAAATCATCATGGAAATCCGCGATAATAATGTTCACTTCCCGCTCGGTATAAATACGGTCATACTCAAACGCTTCCGCAATCACTTCCAGCGCAATCCGTTTCTTTTTCCGCTGGGCCGGGATTGCTTTCAGCTTGCCGTATTCAAAGAAGGCGTTGATGACCTTCTGGCGGTATTCCGCATCCCGCTTTGCCTGGAGATCCGCTTCATCAGATTTCTCACGAATGATTTCCAGGATGCTCGTTTCAAAAATCTCCTTGTTCAGGGAGTACATCATATAATACTGGCTTTTGTACGAGGTAACCGCTCCGGCGTCCGCCAGCTTCTTCAGGTGGAAGGATACCGTAGGCGCGGTAATTCCCAGCCGCTCCGCCAGCCGTTCCACATACATATCCTCCATCGCCAGCGATTTCAGGATCTGCAGCCGGGATTTGTCAGCCAGGCACTTGAACAGGCTGATCGCTTCTGTTTCTGTCATTACGCTCCCTCCCATACCTTTTCAAACTGTTCACGGATTTCATGCACCACGTCAAGCTTGACCTGCTCTGTCTGCATCCTGGCCAGGTCGTCGTGTTCCTTTGCCTTTTCATACGCCGTCTTCCAGCTCGCCGGAATGGTCTCCGTCCACCCGATAAAGAACTGCTTCACCGCGGCGGGATCTCCCCTGCCGATCCGCACGCCTGCGCCGAGCATGGTGCGGTAATTGTCATAGATGTTGCCCTTCACTTTTTCAAAGACAGCTTCATCCTGCCGG
>JAGAAC010000026.1 GCA_017615475.1 Clostridia bacterium | reverse complement strand
ATGGGGTAAATCAGGACGCTCGCTGTCAGGGTATCCCGATTTTGGGACCGCTCGCGCTTGGTCCTCGTGTAGGGGTTCTAAGCTCTGACTTCCTTAACAGTCGTCAATCGCTAAGAACCCGCACTGCGGACGTCCCCAAATCCGGAATACCCGCCGCGCTCGCTTGCGTGAAAGTGTGCATCGGGAATGTAAAGAGCCTGATCATATAAACAATAATTATGAATTATGAATTGTGAATTATGAATTGGAGGATTAACCATGCTGAACATTGATGAACTGAAGTTTGACGAGAAGGGCCTGATTCCGGCCGTTGTGGTGGACGCGGTCAGCGGCAAGGTGCTGATGATGGCCTATATGAACAAAGAAAGCCTGAAGGTTTCCATGGAGAAGGGCCTGACCTGCTTCTGGAGCCGCAGCCGGCAGGAACTGTGGCTGAAGGGCGAGACCAGCGGCAATTACCAGCATATCGTATCCATTACCGCGGACTGCGACCGGGATACACTGCTGGTGAAAGTGGAAAAGGACGGACCGGCCTGCCATACGGGTAATGAAACCTGCTTCAATGACGTGATCTGGGAAAGCGATGAGCTGCATGAGTTCACTTACGAGGGACTGATGGAGCTGATTGCCGGCCGGAAGGTTGAAAAGAAGGAAGGCTCCTATACCACCTACCTGTTTGAAAAGGGACTTGATAAAATCCTGAAGAAGGTGGGCGAGGAGACCACGGAGGTTATCATCGCTGCCAAGGACAAGGATAAGAAAAACACGGTCTATGAAATCGCGGACCTGGCGTACCATGTGATGGTGCTGATGATTGAGGCGGGGATCTCCCTGGAGGATATCCATAAAGAGCTGGCATCCCGCCATGTGATTGACAAGAAGGTTAAGCAGGAGAAAATGGTCTGATGAAAGATCTGCACATGCATACCGTTTTTTCCGACGGGAAGAACACGCCGGAAGAGATGGTACAGGAGGCGATCCGGCTGGGGCTGGATACGGTTGGCATCTCTGATCACAGCCACCTGGATCCCTGCGGGATGACACTGGAGGCCAGTGCGGAGTATCGGGCTGAGATTGCGCGGCTGAAAGAAAAGTATGCCGGGCAGATCCGGGTACTGTGCGGCCTGGAACGGGATTTCATCTCCGATGATTTTGCCGATTATGATTACGTGATCGGCTCAGTGCATCTGCTGACAATGCCGGACGGCCATCATGTTTCCATTGACTGGACCGCGGAGAAACAGCGGGAGGGCGTGGAAAAGTATTTCGGCGGAGACTGGTATGCATTCGCGGAAGCTTATTACGCGACAATGGCCCGGGTGGTGGAAGTGACGAAATGCGACATCATCGGCCACTTCGATCTGATCACGAAGTTCATCGAGCAGGAACCGGCGTTTGATACGAGCCATCCAAGATATGTGAAGGCCTGGCAGAATGCAGCGGATATACTGCTGAAGACCGGTAAACCGTTTGAAATCAATACCGGCGCGATATCCCGGGGATACAGGACATCCCCGTATCCATCCAGAGAAATCCGGGATTATATCAAAGCGCACGGCGGCAAACTGATCCTTTCCAGCGACAGCCACCAGAAGGAAACGATAGCGTTTCGGTTTGAAGATTATATCGATGAGATATAATCTTCAAACAATGCATAATGCACAATGCATAATGAAAAAGAAAAGTTCCTGATAAATTCGGGAACTTTTTTTATTGGGGTGCGTCCTACAGAGTGAGACCGGGAGAACCGGCACACTGAAAGGAGATAAAAACAATGAAGCGGATCCTCGCAATCATACTGGCGGCACTGATGGTATTTGCTGCAGCGGCTTCGGCTATGGGAGAAGAAAACAAGATCTGGAAGAAAGGCGACCAGGGAGAAAAGGTCACCTGGATCCAGACCAGACTCAAGGAGCTGGAGTACCTGGAAAAGGAACCTGACGGTATTTTTGATGAAGAGACAGAAGAAGCCCTGCGGACTTTCCAGCAGGATCAGGGACTGCTGAAGAGCGGAATGGCGGACAGCATTACCATGAAGGTGCTGGAAACAACCACGGAGAAGAAATCAGAGGTAAGGCAGTATTACAACGATATGTGGGAAGAAGCGGAAGCCTGTGTTGATCTCTGCTACGCTCCGTCCGGCACCTCCATGCCGATGCAGACGTCTTCCTCCTACAAGGGCAACGCCTTCGAATGGAATACGGAGGAATACACCACCTTTGAGAGCAACCGATTCCTGAGCGTGCTGACTTCGCCCCTGTCCACTTTCGCGGCAGATGTGGATACCTCTTCCTACGCCTTGCTGCGGCGGAAGATCCTGAGCGGGGAACGGGTGCCTGCGGACAGCATCCGCATTGAGGAAATGCTGAATTATTTCCATTACGATTATGCGCAGCCGAAGGCCGGTGAGCCTTTTGGCGTCACCACAGAGATCGCTCCCTGCCCCTGGAATGAAAAGACGAAGCTGATGCTGATCGGCCTGCAGGCGGCGGAGGTGGAGAAGGATAACCGCCCCGGCCACAACCTAGTGTTTCTGATCGATACCTCCGGAAGCATGTTCGGCAGCGACCGCCTGGATCTGGTGAAACGGGCATTCCTGCTTCTGCTGGACGAACTGGATCCGGAAGATACGGTATCCATTGTTACTTACGCCAGCAATGACCGGGTGGTGCTGGAAGGAACGCCCGCGGCGGACAAGACAAGGATTATGGAAGCCATTTCCGAACTGGAAGCCCGCGGAAGCACCAACGGCAGCGCCGGTATTCTCCGGGCTTATGAAATCGCCGGGAAGTACTACCGGGAGGGCGGCGTGAACCGCATCCTGCTGGCAACGGACGGCGACCTGAACGTAGGCGTGACCAGCGAAGGCGACCTGACCCGGCTTGTGACGGAAAAGAGGGAAAGCGGTATCAGCCTGACCTGCCTGGGATTCGGTATGGGAAATTATAAAGATAACAAGATGGAAGCCCTGGCTGACTACGGAAACGGCAACTGCCGGTATATCGATACGATTTATGAAGCCCGCAAGGCGCTGGTGGAAGAGGGCGGCGGTACGTTTATCACCGTGGCCAAGGACGTCAAAATCCAGGTGGACTTCAACCCGGCAATGGTGAAGGGCTACCGGCTGATCGGCTATGAAGACCGGGTGATGGCGGCTGAGGACTTTGCCAATGACGAGAAGGACGGCGGCGAGATCGGAAGCGGCCACAGGATGACTGCCCTGTATGAAATTGTTCCGGTGGATTCTGATTTTGACTTCGGTGAGGCAGGCAGCCGCTACCAGAACGCGCAGGCGACGGAAAACACGGACTGGCTGACGGTTTCCATCCGCGCCAAGGAACCGGAAGGAAAGGAAAGCAAACTGTATGAGTATCCTGTGACGGGCGAAGCCGTCAGGGAAACCATGAGCGAGAATATGCGCTTCGCGGCGGCAGTGGCTGAGACCGGCATGATCCTTCGGGAAAGTGAATGGAAAGGCACCGCGACCTACACTCAGGCACTGGAGCTTGTCCGCGGCTGCGAAAGCGTTTCCGGAGACGTGTACAAGGAAGAGTTTGTTTATCTTCTTACTTTGCTCGAACGGGCGGGTAAATAATTCTTGATTCATAATTCACAATTCATAATTCTTCCCATGAAACCGGATTGTGAAAACGCTCCTGAAATGACAAAAATTGTCAGCATAGTACAAGAAAAAAGAATGACAAAAACGGTTTAATTGAATATAATGGCATGGATGTATATCCGGAAGGAGAAACGCCATGCCATTTTTGTATGAAACCCATATGCATACCAGCCAGGGAAGTGCCTGCGGAAAGGTAACCGGTAAGGAACAGGCGCAGGCCTATAAGGAAGCAGGCTTTACCGGGATCATCATTACAGACCACTTTTTCGGCGGCAATACCGCGGTGAACCGGGAACTGCCCTGGGAGGAACGGGTTGACCTGTTCTGGAGGGGATATGAAGACGCCAGGGAAGAGGGAGACCGGATCGGCCTGGATGTCTTCTTCGGCCTGGAGCAGAACATTCACTTTGATGAATACCTGATTTACGGACTGACCAAGGAGTACATGAAAGCCCATCCGGAGATGGAACACTGGACCCGGCACGAACAGCTGGAGGAAGTGCACAAGGCCGGGGGCTGCGTGGTTCAGGCCCATCCGTTCCGGATGCGGAACTATATGGACCGGATCCGCCTGGGACTGAAATACTGTGACGCCATTGAAGTAGCCAACGCGGGCAATGATCCCCTGGATGATGCCCGGGCCTGGCTTTACGGACAGGAATTCAACCTGGTTATGACTGCCGGATCGGACAACCATCACGGGGCAAGCTGGCCGAAGTACGGCGTGTCGCTGGATCAACGGCTGACTGACATCAAAGATTATGCCAAAGTGATCCTGTCGGGTAAACAGCCTGGGCTGCTGATTCCCGAAGGGCGGCTGATCATGCCGGAAAATCCGGTGATTGACGAGCGGCATAAAGCCTATATGCTGGATGATGACGAGCAGGATGTTCCGACAACGAAAGAATGGACAGGAGAAAAGCCGGAGTAAGACTCCGGCTTTTCTCAATGAAATATTGGCCTGCGGCCAATGAGATCCTTCGACTGCGCTCGCTACGCTCGTCTTGCTCAGGATGACATTTTATGTGGAAGCGGATGTGTTATGATGATTTAAGCCGGAGCGATGCTCCGGCTTTTTCCAGGATAGCTGCTGTCAGAGGTCAAAAGCGGCTGGCTTTTTCCATGAACCGCTGTCCCCAGCGGTTCGGCGCTTTTTTATCCGGTGTTTCCGGCAGATCGAACTCATAGGCCATGCTGGCATTGATGACGGGAATGCCGTTCCAGTTTCTTTCCCGGACGAAATGGGAACCTGTATAAGCCTGGTGAACATGCCCGTGGACCATGACAGCGGGATGCCAGGTATCCAGCAGGGGACCGAAACATTCGAAACCACGGTGAGCCATATCCTCCTGGTCTCCGAAACCGCGGATGGGCGAGTGGGTCAGCAGAATATCAAAACCGCCGGTATCCCGAAGCCTGCGCCGGAGGGAAGCAATGCGGGAGGACATTTCTTTTTCGGTATACATATGGTGCCCGTCCGGCCGGTAGCGGACGGAGCCGCCCAGACCGAAAATCCGGACCCCCTTGACCTGCACGACCGTGCCTTCCGCACACAGGCAGCCTTCCGGCGGCTCTTTTTCATAACGGTCATCATGATTGCCGTACACATAGACGATCGGAGCGTTGGTAAAACAGGTCAGGAAGGACAGATATTTCGCCGGCAGGTCCCCGGCGGACAGGACAATGTCCACGCCCCGGAGCGCCTCCCGGCAGAGCTCTCCCCACAGCCGGGGAGACGGTTCATCCGCGATAGCCAGAATCCGCATACTGTTCTCTCACTTTCTGTTCCAGCTGAAAGCTGAAAGCTGGGGTGTCAGTTCACCGTGAAGGCCCTGGAGCTTGACCAGCGGACGGGCAGTCTCGATCAGGTCATCCGTGTCCGGAATGGTGCCGATGATGTTGTCCGCCAGGTAGTCCATACACAGGATTTCGGCAGGAGTGAGCCGACGGTCCGCATCGCAGCGGAGCGTACCGCTCTGGTCCCGCAGTTCGCCTTCAAAGGGAGAGAAGGAATCTTCCCGCAACTGCTCACGGAAATGGTGAATGATCCGGGCCGCATAGGGATCAAAACGGGAAGAGAAGGCTACGTCGAGAATATTGGAGCCAAGTCCCCACCAGTAGTTGGCTACACTGTCCTTGCTGTCAGCGGGTTTAAGGGTGCCATTCAGGAGCCGCTCGGTCATCATGCGGTAGAACAGACCCCAGCGGGGCACTAGGGTCGCCATGTGGAGAATGTCCGAGCCCTCCCGGACATACAGGCCGTAGTCCCGGGCATCGCGGTTCGGCGCAGTGATGTCCCGGTTGCAGATGACCTTGATTTCCGGATCCTCAAATGGAAGCTCCGGATCAAACCAGGAAGCGGAGAACCAGTTCATATAGATTTTCGCGTTCGGGTTGACCATGCGGGCACCCAGGGCAAACGCATTGGCCGCGGCGGGGACACCGTAGATCGGGAAGTCCGCGATGTAGCCGATTTTCCCGTTGTCAGACAGGATACCGGCGGCGAGACCCAGCAGGAACTTTGCCTCATAGAACCGGATATAGTAGGTACGGATGTTGGTGTAATTGGACAGTTGGGCACAGCACATGAAACGGACTTCCGGGTGCTTAAGGGCCGGCTCCACCGCACTGTTGAGCATGACGGGGGAGGTGGCAAAGATGGCGGTGTAGCCATCGGCAATCAGCTTATCGATTTCCTCAGCGAAATCAGCCCGGGAGGGAACGATACATGTTGTGGTTTCCAGGCGGCCTCCCAGTTTTTCCTCGGCTTCCAGGCGGCCCAGGTTGTGCCAGTAGTTCCAGGCGGAATCCTCGATGGACCGGTTGAAGAGGAATGCTGCCTTGACCTTGGAGGGGTGGAACAGGGCAGAGATCAGGGGAACCGGGGGCTCCACCTTTTCCATAACCAGGGTGACGCGGCCTTCCCGTTCCTCAAATTCCTTGGACATGAGCCGGACCCGTTCCGCGGTTTTGCCCAGGTCATCATCCTTCACGTCCAGGTAGCCGAAGGTGATCAGGTAGGTCAGGAAAGCGTCGCCGCAGGGCATAACCGTTTTGCCGCGGGTCAGGGTCAGGTAGCTCTCGGCGAAATAGTGATAGAGCTTTCGAAGGGACAGGATTTCATCCTCTGTCCATTTTTCCCCGGCCCGGATGCCGGGCAGGGACAGCAGTTTTTCATAGGAACCGGGGCGGGAAAAGAAAATGGCGTACAATCCGGTTTCCTTGCAGAAGTCGCAGTATTCATAATAGGAAGCGATATCCGGATCATCACTCTTTGGCGGATAGACGCGGGTGACATCCGCCTCGATATCCCGGGAGTCCAGGAACTTCATGACGGAAACCCGCTTGTTGCCTTCGATGACATAGTAATATCCCATGTATTCCAGTACAGTGACCGGCTGGTTAACGCCTTCAGCCTCCACGCTTTCACACAGGTGATCCCACTTGGCGGCAAATTCGCTGCCGCCTTCGAGAATCGGCATAAAGCCTTCCGTAAAGGCGTAGCTGCGGCCCCGTGAGACGGAACCGATGACCCGGTCCAGCGGAATGGTCATGATTCCGAGGGAGACCCGGCTGAGCGCGGAAAGATTCGGCACCCGTTCCTCCAGCACAGGAAGATAGGGGTCGGTGTTGTTCTGTATAGCATTCTGATAGATACGCAGGCCCTCACGGCGGGCTTTGCTGTAATGATCCATGTTATCACTTCGTTTCTGATTATTAATTCTGCGATCGCTGTTACCAAAACCGCGTTGCGGTTTTGACAGCTGTAGCATGGCAGTTGTTACCCAAATCAAGATTTGGACAACTGCTCAACAATTCATAATTCAGAATTACAGAATCTCCTGATTCCATAAGCCTGAATGAATTATGAGTCCGAAGGACAGAATTATTTTATCATTAAATAGAAGGAATGGCAAAAAGGCGAACATTTTCCGACAAAGAGAAATGGAAAGTACGATTTTTGTACAATCTGGGAGAAAAACATACAGATTAGCTGGCTTGAGAAAAAAACAGGAGAATGATAGAATTATTTCGTGTATTCTTGATTACGGAGGGACTCGGAATGCCGGAAATCGGGATGATTCTGCGAGAAGGCAAAGGCAAGAAAGTCTATGCCACGGATGATCCGGACAAGGCGATCGTCTATTTCAAAGATGAGGCGATGGCGTTTCACGGCCTGAAGCGGGGAAGGATCCTCGGCAAGGGCGAGGTTAACAATTCGGTGTGCGAACACCTTTTTCATCTCCTGGAGGAGAACGGAATCGAAAGCCACTACCTGGAGCACATTGACGCGCGTCACTGCCTGGTGAAACGCTGTGAGATGATTCCGCTTTCCGTGAAGATCCGCAACCGTTCAGCCGGTCAGCTGGCGGAACGTACGGGAATTCCGGTGGGCACAAAGCTGGAGCCGCCGGTGGTGGAGTTTGAACTGCGGAATACGGGCAACGATCCGGATCCCCTGGTTAATAACTCCCACATCTACGCCATGAAACTGGCCACCCCGGAGGAAATGGAAGAGATCAACCGGGTCAGCCTGAGGATCAACGAGATCCTGACAGCGTACCTGAAGGATATCAACATCGAGCTGATCGACTTTAAACTGGAGTTCGGACGCTATCACGGCCGCATTATCGTCGCGGACGAGATCACACCGGATACGGCCCGGTTCTGGGACGCCGGAACGCATGAGCCGCTGGATATCGACCGGTTCAGGAGAGACATGGATAATGTGGCGGAAGCCTATCAGGAAGTGCTTCACCGCATGATGGGTGTGAGCTGAGAGGAAAAGATGATCAAGAGAACACTTGGACTGCTGCTGGCACTGGTGCTCCTGTGGGGCGGACTGTGCGCAGAAGCCGAAGAAAAAGGAGAATTTCCGGCATTGAATGATGCCGGTTTTCTGGACTCCGGGGAGTTTGTCTGGGAGGACGAGGAGAACGGCGTCTGGCGGTATGCCAGTGAGACGCTGCGGGTGGAAATCTTCCGCCGGGAACAGGCGAAGCCTGCCCGGGTCTGGTATGAGGCGGAGGTTTTCTGCGCGGAGGGATCCGAAGGTCCCCGGATGATCGCCAATGATCCGGAAAACTGGAAATCCAGTACGGGATATCCCCATAAGATCGCCCGTAAGAACGGGACGGTACTGGCGGTTTCCAGCGACTTTGGCATGTGGCGGCTGAGAAAGAAAATCCGGAGCCCGGGAATCCTGATCCGGAACGGAAAGATCTGGTCAGACAAGACAAGGAAAAAGAACGGAAAAGGATTTCCGAACCTGGACTGCCTGGCGATCTGGCCGGACGGAGAGATGAAAGTCTTCTACAGCGATGAGAAGAAGGCGGAGGAATACCTGGCCGACGGCGCAAGGGATGTCCTGGCTTTCGGGCCGATCCTGATCCGGGACGGAAAGCTGAATGAAGACGCGCTGAACAAATACGGAACCAGCCATGCGGAACGCACGGCGGTGGGCATGGTGGAGAAGGGCCATTACTTCTTCATGATGCTGGAGGGCCGGATCAAACGGAGCAAGGGAGACGGCATCCGTTTCCTGGCGGAAAAGCTTCTGGAAAAAGGATGCACGGTAGGCTTCAATCTGGATGGCGGGGACACTTCCTGCATCGTCTTTATGGGCCATCAGCTCTGCAAAATGCAGAACGGCAAGAAGAACAAACCTTCCCGTGCCACCAGTGATATCCTCGGTGTCGGACATTCCGACCTGCTGCCCACAGTCTCCGATCCGTGGTAAAACCGCAGAAACTGTTGCAATACAAGGAAACTTGTGATACAATGCCATGCGGTGTTTTATGCGCACCGCTGTTTT
>JAGAAC010000149.1 GCA_017615475.1 Clostridia bacterium | reverse complement strand
TGCGCGGGTCATTTGATTTTTCAGAGCGGAAGTGTTAATATTGTTATGTTGTATTGAAATGTATCAATACATGTTGACAAATGTGATCGGATTACTGAAGGTGATAATCATGAAGAGTTTACAGTCAGAAAGCTTCAGCCCGCTGTATCATCAGCTGATGCAGCGGATCAGGGCGGATATAGAACAGGGAACCTATCCCATCGGCAGTAAAATCCCGCCGGAGCACGAGCTGGAACGCCTGTACCAGGTCAGCCGGGTAACGGTGCGCCGCGCGCTGGCGGAGCTGACAGCCGAAGGCCTGCTGGAGCGGAAACAAGGTAAGGGAACCTTCGTGGCATCACCCAGGGGAAGCCTTCCGCTGAAAAACCTGCACACGTTCCATGACTCCTGTAAGCTGAACAGGATGCGCCCCTCTGTTGACGTGATCCATGTAAAGGAAACGGACGCGGACGCGGACGCCGTGGAGGAACTGAACATGAGCCGCGGCGGCAAGGTGCTGGAAGTCCTGCGGGTCTGCCGCGGGGACGGCGTACCGGTGGTACTGGAGCGGAATCATTTCTCTATGGCCTATGCCTGGCTGCAGGATCAGGACCTGACCGGCAGCCTGTACGGCCTGCTGCGGGAATACGGCGTGGAACCGAAGCTGGCACTGCATGACGTATCGCTCCATTTCGCGAGTGAAGAGGAAGCAAAGCTGCTGGAAACGGAGGCAGGGGTGCCCCTGATCCGACTGCATGAGGTGATTTATGACCAGCGGGGACGGCCGCTGCATACCAATGTACAGCTGATCCGTGGTGAACGTTTTGTGTTCACTATCTGATAATCCGGGAAAGAGGATTGAGGAATAAACAAAGGATATGATACAATCCGGGGGAAGGGAGGCGTTCAGAATGGAAGAAGAAAAGACCCTCACTGCTGAGAAGACGAAGAAGCCCACCCTGTGGGATGGCGCCCTGAAAATGGTAAAGGGCGAGAATACCAACCAGCTGATCGAACAGTTTACGGCTGAAATGACCCTCGTGGCGGAAGGCCTGTGCGAGGATCAGACCCGGCTGCGCAAAGAAGTGGACGGGATGGTGACCCAGGAGGACAAGCGAATCCAGAAGCTGGAGAGCGGCATTGACATGCTGGAGACGTCCCTGGAGGAAGAACGCCGGGAGCATGACAAGATTGTGACGGAGCTGCGGAGCCGGATTTCCCTGCTGGAAAAGCAGGCGAAAACAAGCGCGAAAGATAAGAAAAAGTCCGGCGGGATTATCAAAGGCATAACGCTGATCGTGAGCATCGCAGCAGCAGCGTGGATCCTGGTAACGGTGATCAATAAGTTTTTCTGATGGACACTCATAATGTTGTGAACGATTCGGCAATTTGGAACCGCAGCCGATTTAGCAAGGGATTCCTCGACTTCACTGCGTTCCGCTCGGAATGACAGCATGTAAGAATGCTTAACAGGAAAGAAAACACTATATAATTCTGAATTCTGCATTGAAGGAACAACAACCGAAGGCTGTTGTTCCTCTGGGCGGGAGGTGAGCCTGGATGAAAACATACGAAGAACTTGTGAAGGAATATAAAAAGCGTCAGCATGATACCGTTGTGGATACGATCGCGACGGGGCTGACCTATATGGATGAAATCGCGGTGGATACGGGATTGCTGGAGGAAACCGGCATCCTGACCGAGCTGACGGAAAGCGTCACCGGTATCCTGCCTTTTATGATCATCTCCGTCAGTGAGGGATCGAAGGTGCTACTGGGCCGTAAACCGGGCAAAACGGGCCTGAAAGACGGCGCTTACCGCATGGTGAAGACCGGAGCGGCCATGGGCGTTGGAGCGGCTGTAACGGGCCTTACAGGCTTTTGGGCGGCTATCCCCGTGACTATGGGCGTGAGGGCCCTGTTTGACCGCTACCGCAGCAAGGCGCTGACCGGGAAGCGGGTGGAAGGACGCATTAAACGCCTGCAGGAACTGAATAAGTTTATCCGCAGGGGATTAAAGGAAGAAGAGGAAACGGACCGCCTGCCGGAAGCAACCGGCGCTGCGGTGGCGGCCACGGGTGAAATCAGATGAAGATTACCAAGATGCAGGGCCTCGGAAACGACTATATCTATGTAAACTGCCTGGAGGAAACGGTGGCGGATCCCGCGGCGTTGGCCCGGAAGATCAGCGACCGTCACTTCGGTGTGGGCTCGGACGGCCTGGTGCTGATTATGCCCTGCGAGGAAGCGGATTTCCGCATGCGGATGTATAACGCGGATGGAAGCGAAGCCGAAATGTGCGGCAACGCCTCCCGCTGCGTCGGAAAGTATATCCATGACCGGGGACTGAGCGATAAGACCGAGATCCGCCTGATGACCGGCGCCGGAATCAAGATCCTCAAGCTGACGCTGAAGGACGGAAAGACGGAAAGCGTGCGGGTGGACATGGGTGAACCGGTGCTGGAAGCGGAAAAGATCCCGGTGAATGTGCCCGGGAATCCCGTGGTCGGCGCGGCGGTGGAAGCGAAGGGACAGACCTTCCGCATGACCTGTGTGAGCATGGGCAATCCCCATGCCGTGATCTTTGTGGATGACGCGGACAGCTTTGACGTACATGGGATCGGCGCGGAGATTGAAGTGAACCCGCTGTTTCCCCGGAAAACCAATGTGGAATTTGTGACCGTGAAGGACCGGAAGCACCTGCGGATGCGGGTGTGGGAGCGGGGAAGCGGCGAAACGCTGGCCTGCGGCACCGGCGCCTGCGCGACGCTGGTGGCCACCGTGCTGAACGGTTTGTGCGACAAAAAAGCGGTCCTCGAACTGAACGGAGGACCGTTGACGGTGGAATGGGATCCTGAAACAAACCATGTATTCCAGGAGGGACCGGCTGAATTTGTGTTCGACGCGGAATATGAGGCTTAATCCAGCAGCATGTTCAGCACGCCGCTGTCGGTGAGGTCGTCCAGGAAACTCTGGCAGGCGGAAGTGGGCATGGCATCCACAAAGGAAAGCACGCTGCTGACCAGCATCGGAACCACCTTGTTCCGGAACTCCGCCAGCCGGGTCTCATTGAAAGAGAATACGTTGTAGTAAGTATCCAGGGGCAGCTGCATATAGTCCGGGATTTCCCGCGGCTCCGCGGGAATGATGGAGCCGGTGCAGCTGAAGATTTCTTCGGGTTCTGCAGGATCATCCGCAGGCTTCGGCTTGCGGAGGGAGAGAAGCAGATACCCGTCTTTTTTTGTTTCGCCGTGGAGGCAGAAGGAGTAGTCCGGATAAGCCTCACCGAAGGTGGTGCCGGTCAGGTCAAAGGAGGAATCCGCCGGCAGCTCGTTGGGGAGGTTTTCGCCCTTGGCGAAGACATGAAGCAGCAGGTCCGGCAGGGCGGCCACATCATCGAAATCCTCTTCCTCCACATAGGAATCGAATTCCTCGTCCTCATAGTCGTAGTTGTAGTCGTCCTCGTATTCCTCGTAGACTTCTTCCTCGATCTCTTCCTCTTCCGCCTCGACGACTTCCTCTTCCATCACCTCATCGGGGATTTCCGGGGCGGTTTCGGCGGGCTTTGACTTTTCGATGACGCCGTCCACGGGGATGTCATAGCCTTCCTTGCATACATCGGCACGGAGTTCAAAGCTGTAGGTATCCCCGTTGTTATTACGGACGAAGGAGAGGGCGGGCACATAGCCGTTCTCGGAGGCGGGCAGGTCGAGGGAAACGGTAAGGGAATCCGGAGTTTCCTCCCGGGAGTACAGCTCCTTATCCAGGACGTTTTTCCAGGTGACGGAATGATCGGTGACGGTTACCGTCAGCGGCTGGTTCAGGGTGACCAGTTCATAGTAGTAGATCAGGTTGTCATAGAATCCCTTGTTGATAGCTTCGGCGGCCTGATGGGTGTCCGCGCCTTCGGCAAGGGCGTTGATCCAGCGCTGTACATGCTCGTTGTACTGCAGGTCTTCATGCCACCGGTCCGCCAGGTCCCGGAACTGATCCAGGGTGACGGTGCCGCTTTCAGTGTATTTACCGATGGCGGCGTCCCAGTCTTCGGACATGCTGGCGAAGGCCCATTCCCAGACATAGGGGGAAAGGAAGGCGTAATAGGGCAGCGGAAGCCCGAGGGTGTTTTTCGCCTTGACGGCGAACTCCAGGGTAGCGGCCATATTAAGGAAAATCACTTCATCCTTCAGCAGGGGGGAAGACAGGAAAAGACGCTTCTCTGTGCCGTAGAGGCGGAACGGATAGGAAAGGGAGGGATTGTCCCTGAAATAAAGGACGGCGTCCAGTTCCATTCCCTGGGTCTTTTCGCTCCAGGCGATATTTCCCTTCAGGCCGAGACAGTTCACCAGTGCCGCGTAGCCGGACATCCTGGAGCGGAGAAGCTTCGGGAAGGCTTTTGCGTTCATGGAGAAGGTCACGTCAAAATCATAACTGTGACAGCCTTCCGTATCGCCTTCGGCGGATGCCGGAAGCACGGAAAACAGCAGGAATAATGCGCATAGCGCGCAGAGGATCCGCCTTGTCATGGCAATGATTCCTTTCATCAGGAAATTGTTTTAACACTTTATTTTATCACACACAAAAAGCGTTTTCAAATCAGAAGTCGTCGTCATCCACAACGCCCCAGATCTCCGGGTCGCTGTCATAGGCCTGGGTATATTCCAGATTCAGCTTCGCCTGGGTCTGGAGGTTGGCGATGCCGTTTACCTTCAGCTTGCGGGCCTCCTGGTAGGCACGGACGGCTTCCACGGTGCCGTCACCGTAGCGGCCGGTGACCAGGGAGGGATCCAGGTAACCCAGGTAGGCCAGCTTTTCCTGCAGCGCATAGACCTTTTCGCCCAGGCAGCCGAAGGTCATGGTGATATCCGCCACGTCATGCACTGTGCCGTAGCCCAGGATGGAGCTGCTGTTCAGGTCATATTCATTGCGCTGTACGGAGGAAGGGTTGTTGCCCTCGATGACGTGGACGGTGACGTTCCCGAGCCGGTCCCGGGTGCAGTATTCCACCATGGCGACATGCTCCGTGTCGGTGCCGCCGCCCCAGTTGAAGAAAACCCAGTCCCCGGGCTGGGGAATATAGTCGCCGGACTGGATGAAGGAATCGCTGCCCTTCAGCCATTCATAGCCCCAGCCTTCCACGCGGCCCTTGCGGACCACATAGCGGCCGGCTTTGATGAACCAGTTTTTGCCGGTGTTGGAAGAGGTGTAGTAGGGATAGACGCTCCGCAGCAGGGAAGTGCCGGTCCGCTTGTCCACCTGGTCCACGCACCAGCAGACAAATTCCGCGCACCACTGGGCGGCGGGATCCCCGGCCCACTCACCGTATTTGGTGCGGCCGTGGTCTTCCTTGTAGCCTACTTCCTCTGAGGCAACCTCAAGCAGAGCCGTCACATAGTCCGGGACGTCCCAGGCAGGAGGGATGACCGCGTCTTCCGCGAGAGCGGAAGCGCAGGGCAGGAGAAAGAGAATGGCCGTGAGGCACAGCGCGGAAAGACGCTTAAACAGATAATTCATAATTCACAATTCATAATTCATAATTTAGATGAGTGTACCAGGCGGGGGTGTGGTTCCCATGGTTGTTGCTGCAATCTGAATCCGAGGGAGATCTCTCCGCTTCGCCTGACGGCTTCGGTCGAGATGACACTGGGGCGGGGATGAGTGGTTCCCATGGTTGTTGTTGCAATCTGAATCCGTGGGAGATCTCTCCGCGCGGGCACAAGTGCCCTTGGTCGAGATGACACTGGGGGGCGGGGGTGCTTGATCGCTATGGAGCAAGTACCGGGAAACCGAATTATGAATTATTAATTCTTAATTCTTAATTCTTATTTGCCCCGGCTTTCGCCCGGAGCCCATTATATAGGAAAAAAAGGTATAAAACAAGGCGGACGCGATTGCGTCCGCCCTGAGAGCACCGTTTGAAATTACTTGATTTCGACGGTAGCGCCAACAGCCTTGAACTGCTCGGCGATCTTCTCGGCTTCTTCCTTGGAGACGGCTTCCTTGATGGTCTTGGGAGCGGACTCAACGATGTCCTTAGCTTCCTTCAGGCCCAGGCCGGCAACGACTTCACGGACAACCTTGATGACCTTGATCTTCTCAGCGCCGGCATCCTTCAGCACGACGTCGAATTCGGTCTTTTCTTCTTCAGCAGCGGCAGCAGCACCACCGGCAGCGGGAGCACCGGCAACGGCGATAGCGCCGGTCACGCCGAACTTTTCTTTCATTTCGTCAACGAGTTCTTTAACCTGAAGCAGAGTCATAGACTCAATGGCTTCGAGAATTTCCTGATTAGTCATTTTCATTTCCTCCATTTTTTTTCGTTCATGCAGCTCTCAGGCTGCGGTTGTCATCAGGCGGCGTCCTTCTTCTCGGCGATCTGCTCGAGAACGGAAACCAGGGCAGAGACGGGGGAGACCAGGCAGCCCACCATGGTGGCCAGCAGCTCTTCCCGGCTGGGGGTAGCGGCCAGTTCTTTGATGGCCTTGACGTCGATGACTTCGGTGCCCATCAGACCGCCCTTGATTTCCAGGGAGGTCAGCTTGTTCTTCTCAATGAACTGAGAAATGATCTTGGGGCCGGCAGTCACGTCCTTTTCGCTGAACACGAAAGCGTTGGGGCCTTCCAGCAGGCTTTCCAGACCTTCGATCTTCAGCTCTTCCAGGGCACGGTTCACCAGACGGTTCTTCAGAACACAGTAGTGAACGTTGTTTTCACGGCACTGTTTACGCAGCTCGGTCACCTGTTCAACGGTCAGGCCGCTGTAGGAAACCACCATCATGCACTCGGCATTCTTCAGCTTCTCAACGATGTCAGAAACAACCTGTTTTTTTGCTTCCAGATTAGCGCTCATTCTTCTTGCGCACCTCTTTCCCGGTTCAGAATAAAGAAACCCTTGCGTGCAGGCGCAAGGGAATAAAATCGAAATCCACTTACACCTCGGCAGGCGGGAAACCCCTTTAAATCTTACGATACCGGCTGTCTACGGCATTGGTTTCTTCGGAAACCGTTGGCTATATTACCATAGGAAGACTTATGTGTCAAGGTTTTTCTGAAAACAGGAGAGAGCATGGTAGGGAAAACGGGCTGGATTTGTAAAAATTGTCAAAATTATTACCAAAACACCATAAATATTACAAGTTTTAGCTAAAAATCCTTGACATTGTAACAAATGCGTAATAAAATGAGTCTGAATCAAATTGAGGAAGGCAGGTGCGCGGGATGAAAAAATGGAGATCCTTTTTGATCCTGACACTCCTTCTGTGCCTGATTCCCTGCTGTGTCGCCCTCGCAAAGACCGGCAAGGTTACAGCCACCTCCCTGAACATGCGCAAAAGCGCGGATTCCGACAGTAAAGTGGTCAAGGTTCTCAAGGAAGGAGCCGAAGTGACCATTAAGGATACCACGGGTAACTGGTACAAAGTTTCCGCGGGCGGGGAAACCGGCTATGTATATAAGAAGTATATTAAAGTAACCGAAGAAAAGAAGTCTGACAAAGACAACAAAAACGACAAGAAGAACGATTCCAAGTCAAAAGACAGTAAAAACTCCGACAAGTCCGAAAAGAAGAAAGATGACGGGACTTGCGGACCGGGCGACACAGGCAGTGCTGTAAAAAAGGTACAGAAGAAACTGAAAAGTTTAGGCTATTACACCGGGAGCATCGACGGCGACTACGGAAAGGGAACCAAGAGCGCGGTCAAGAGCTTCCAGAAGAGAAACGGCCTGGACGATGACGGGAAGGTCGGGACCAAAACCCTGGCCAAGCTGAACTCCAAAGACGCGAAGAAAGCCAATACATCGGATTCCGCATCCGGCACTGAAACCGGGAAAACCGAAAAACTGGACTGGTTTAACGGCGGAAGCAAAAAGATTCCGAAGGGCGCCACCTTCAAGGTAAAGGATATCAAGACAGGCAAGGTCTTCACCTGCAAACGGTGGAGCGGAGCCAACCACCTGGACGCGGAGCCCAAATCCAAGGATGACACTTCCACCATGAAGGCCATCTACGGCAGCTGGAGCTGGAAGCGTCGGGCTGTGCTGGTCAAGTATGACGGACATGTGTACGGAGCTTCCATGAACGGAATGCCTCACGGAACACAGACCATAGACGACAATAACTTCGAAGGACATTTCTGCATTCACTTCTCCGGGAGCAAGACCCACGGAAGCAAGAAAGTGGACGATATGCATCAGCAGTGCGTGAAAGAAGCGCTGAAACACAGTTGGTGAGGAAAGACAAAAAGATGCGAGCATGAGCTCGCATCTTTTTTTGCGGGTAAGTGAAATATTGAGCGGCTTTGCCGCTCAATGTGAAATATCTGCTTCGCAGATGTGAAATATCGCTCCGCGATGTGAAATATTGGCCTGCCGGCCAATGTGTAAGTTACTCTTTTTAGCCTTAGGCTTAGTAAGGGATTCCTCCACGCGCTTACGCTTGATCGGAATGACATTTTGGATGATAGCCTTCGGACTGGGTTGTTTCGCTCTGAATCCGTAGGAGATCCCTCGACTGCGCTCGGGATGACATATCGTTATGATGCTTCGTAAAAAGTAAATATCACATTCGGCACAGCCGAATATTTCACATCCCGCGCAAACGGGATATTTCACATTGGCCGTAAGGCCAATATTTCACATTCGACGAAGTCGAATATTTCATTGCATAGATTTCCTTCCAATTTCCCTTTTATATCAATGTTTCTTGTGATATAATCTAGTTTGTTTATTTTGTAAGTGGG
>JAGAAC010000148.1 GCA_017615475.1 Clostridia bacterium | reverse complement strand
GGAGAGGCCGGCCAGCATTTTCGTCAGCTGCTCCCGCTCCACGCTGCCTTCCGGATGGCCCGGGTAGACGCAGATGATGAGCACGCCCATCGGCTGGAGGAGGTTCAGCGCGCTCTCCACCGCCGTGCGGGTGGTCTCCCAGCGGGTGGTTACCGAATGGTCCCCGCCCGGCAGCCAGCCCAGGTTGAAGACAATTGCCCGCGCCGGCTCCTTCACGAATTCCGCCATCCGCTCATGGCCGGCAAGGATCAGTTCCGTCCGGCCGGAGAAAGGGGCTTTTCTATTGCTATTATTAAAAACAATCAAAATACATCATTTATTGTCCGGATTATGCACTCTCCGGTGTTTATATATTATGAGAATACTTCATATCCGGTATTTTATCAGAATGAAGAAAGATGAAAAGGGGAATATCTATATGAGTGAACACGTTCGCAGTCCCAGTATGAAAAGTTTCCACAAAACATTGCTTGCTGGCATTACCGCATTGCGGTACACGTCTTGTGGAAACACGGATAAGTTAATCTATCAGGACTTTTTTGTCAATAAAAAAGAGGAGAATAAAACCAGATGAAAAATAGAAGCAGATGTTTATTGCTATTGGTCCTTTCAATACTGATTTGCTCTGTAAATATAGCATTGGCAGATGAAATTGGAAAAAACTTTTCCCATCGTATTCCTATCTACAATCTCTCAACAGGTACCACTGTATATGAAACAAAACTAGCTGTGCACCCTTATGTTTCTTATAGTGTTTTGCATAAAGATCAAAAAATCGATGGCAAATACTATACCGTTTATTATGATGCAAAAAATCCGGATATTAGTGTTAGTTTTGGTCCAATCGGTGATTTTGCCTCCTATAGCGTTGATAAGTCTTTGTTCATGAAAGGCTATGATAGTAGTTTGTATAGACTTACAGTATCAGTTACAAGCTATAAAGTTAACTATGACTATTTTTCGAAGGGAACGAAGAATAGTCAAAATGAGTATATTTATGATAATATAAAATCTACAAGTGGATATAATTCCGGTTCAAAAACTTATGATAAAAAGCTGAAAAAAAAGTAAAGCTAATCTCTTACTGAACATCTTCTCCTGCATGAAAAAGTTTTCATGCAGGAGGATTATTCTATAACATTGGTAGCTCCGAGGAGGAAAAAACATGATCAGATTGCTGGCAGTATGGGATAGGAAAGCTCGAATTATAACAATCTGTATATGCCTGTTCATGACTTTACTGTTGTCCTCCGTTGCCTGTGCGGAAACAGATTCACTCCGGATCATCGTAACATATGCTGAAAATGCTTTAAACTATCCGGCAGAAGAAGCTTTCTTTAAGCTGCATCCGGATACAGAGATTGAATACATCCTGTATACCGAAGAACAACTGTATGCCCACCTGCAGGCGGGAACCGAAGATGCAGATCTTGTAATATTGCCATACAACATATTGGTCAGTATGGAAGAGAAAGGATACCTGAAATACCTTGATGACGCTGCTGGGATTACAGGTTATCCGGATCAGTTGGTTGACTGGAGTGAATGGCTGACCAGGAATGACCGCCTTTTCGCATTGCCTGTCACAGTCAGCCAGCCTTCCTGGTTCTGGAATGAAAGTGTGGGAGAAACACTCGGCCTGGATTATCCCGGAACAAAAGCATGGACCTGGGAAGACTACGCGGAATTGTCAGAAAAGTTCCCTCGTGATACAGACGGAGATGGCGAAGACGATACATACCTGATGTACGGAAGCAGGGTTTCAGCTTTTCCGGCCCTCTGGAACGCGAATACTGAAATGGCAGAGCAGTATATTGTGTCTCATTCAGAATTTAACACATTCCGCCGGAAATACCTGAAACTGTTCAGAAAAATCGTGACAAGTCCGGCCCTTCTGGACATGAATCATTCATCCGGAAGTGATAAGCATGTCCTCCTGGGTATAAATGGAGATAATCCGCTAATATTTCTGGATCATGCAGTCATCGGAGAAGAAGGAGATATGTTGTTCCTGCCGCCTCCAACCCTTGATGGCAAGGAAGGACCTTACTTCGGATACCTGAATGCCTGTGGAATGCTGCAAAATGCGGCATCAAGGGAACTGGCTTCAGATTTTCTCCTTGCAATGATATCCGAAGAAGGATTGAATTATTCAATCTCTATGCGTTATGACAAGCTGATTTCAAAAGCTTGTCCCCAATGGGAATACTTATATGACGGCCCTTGGGTACCGAAATTTGTTTCAAGTGGGGGAAGGCTTATCCTTCGGGCCGGATCCGGCAGAAACTTAAAAGTGGCAGAGTTCCCATACTCAGAAAAGGCGTTCAGTGCAATGCAGGATTTCCGTTCCCGTTTGATTGTAAGTACGGTCCCATTTGAACGTGACTTCTATGATGCGCTTCATGCAGCTATACAGGAATGGCTTTATGGGAATATTGATGATGACAGCCTTGCAGAAAGGATGAATTATCTGCTTGGAATTGCGGCAAACAGGAAATAAAAAACAGCAGCTGAATACGATGGCAGATACAGCCCGCAACAAGCTGATATATCCCGCCCGGGATATGCGATGGTTCGTTCCAGGGTTTTGGGGATGGCTTCTGCTATATGCAGCTCCGTTTGTGCTGTCACTGGTCACATCTTTCATAGCCGACTCTGCGGAAATCCGCTTTGCAGGGCTGGACCATTACC
Source organism: Clostridia bacterium (assembly GCA_017615475.1). Taxonomy (GTDB): domain Bacteria; phylum Bacillota; class Clostridia; order Christensenellales; family Aristaeellaceae; genus Aristaeella. The sequence continues at coordinate 2,577 of JAGAAC010000148.1, read as the reverse complement.
GAAATTTATTCGGTGATCCGTATTATCTCATGTCCGTTAAAAACACAGCTTTATTCCTGTTTCCGGTTGTACTGGCAGTGATGATCCTGGGTATCCTTACCGCACAGATCCTATTTGTTGTTCCGCGGCTGCGCGGACTGCTGGCCATATTCCTGTTGCCGCTCTTCCTGCCGGCGCCGTCCATTACAGCCATCTGGAATGCCATGGTCGGAAGCGGTTCCCTGATCGCACGGCTCCTGCAGCCACGTGATGAACAATGGAAATACCTCTCCCTGTTTCTCCTGTTCTTATGGAAAAATACCGGCATCGCTGCTACGCTGTACCTGACCGGTATGAAAGCCCTGGATAACGCCGTACTGGATGCCGCCCGGGTGGATGGAGCAAACGAATGGGCCATCTTTTTCCGGATTGAGCTTCCCCAGCTGCGCAACATCGCTTTGATCACTTTGCTGTACCTGATGATGAACGGCGTCCGCATCTTCCGGGAATCCTATATGCTGTTCGGCGCCTATCCGCCGCCCAATCTTTTCTTTGTCCAGCATTATATTAACCTGGGCTTTGCCCGCCTGGACTTCGGGCTCCTGTCTGCCGCAGGGACAATTTTCTCCCTGCTGCTGCTCCTGGTGTTTGCGCTGTTGTGGAAACAGCTCCGGCGCAGGGAGGAGGACGCAGCATGAGAAAGCATCCATTCAGCATACTCCTGCTAATCTTCACGGTGATCATCTTCCTGCTGCCGCTCTGGCTCCTGGTATCACAGGCACTGATTCCGTCATTTGACGCGATGCTGGTCACCCTTTTTGCCGAACCTGTCCGCCTGGTCCCGGTTCCTCTGGCCTCCGAGCAATTCCACCTGCTGTTTGCCCGGCGTGCCGATTTGCCCGGGATTATCTGCCGGGATACCCTGTACTGCCTGCTTTCCTCCGCGGTGCAGGTCCTTGTCTCGGTAATCTGCGGCTATATGCTGGCAAAATACCGAAGCCGTTTCACAAAGCGTACTGTGCTCCTGTACACGATGACGCTCGTTCTGCCGATGCAGATGTTCCTGATTCCGGTTTACCGGATTACCGAATGGGTCGGTGCCGCCGGAGATCCGCTCTTCATCTGTCTGATGGCTGCATTTTCCCCGCTCGGGGCAATCCTGATGCGGCAGGTATTCCTGAAAATGCCGGACGAATGGGCGGAATGCTTCCGGATGGAGGACACCCGAATGTCCCGGATGCTGCTGCATATTGTTTTCCCGGCTGGATTGCCCGCGGCATGTATCCTGTTCCTGTTTTCCTTTGTGGAAATGTGGAGCATGATTGAGCAACCGCTGCTGCTGATTACAGACAAAGCCCGGTATCCGCTGTCGATGCTGCTGTTCGATATGCGGACAAAGGAACCGGACGTGATCTTTGCCGCTTCCCTGGTTGCGCTGGCACCGGCTGTCATCCTTTTGCTGGCCGGTACTGCGGTCTTCGTGATCTGCCACCATCATGCCATACGGAATAATGGAACCGGAATTACAGAACCGGAATTGAACCAAAAATGAAAAATCCCCTCCGGAAGGAGGGGATTTTCAGACTGTCGACAAACCCCTAGTTGAAAAAAGCCTCTGAAACACGACTTCAAAAATCGCCTTTCAGAGGTTTTCTTTTGTGCTGTTTTCTAACAAACTCCCAGCGGATGATTGAAAATCACTTCTCAGAGCCAATTAAAACGGGCAATTTTGACCTTGATTTTTACTCGGGACTTTGTTGATGGTCTGAAATCCGGAAGGCTTTAAGCCTTCCGGATTCTTTTTTTATTTTCATTTATTCCGAACCTCAGTCCAGTTCCAGCCGCATCAGGACATTCTCCTGCCACCTGCCGTCCCGGGTGCGGAAGCCCCGCGGATTCCGGCCGTATTCGGCAAATCCGGCCTTTTTGTACAGGGCAATGGCCCTTGCATTGTCCGCAACAACTTCCAGCTCCATCTGGAGATATCCCGCTGTCCTTGCGCATTCAATCGCTGATTCGGTCAGCGCCCGGCCGATGCCGATTCCCCACCAGGACTTTTCGATGGAAATCCCGTATCCTGCCCGGTGCCGCGTTTTCTCTGCGTTGCGGGGAAGGCTCACCCCGGCCGTCCCGGCGATCACGCCGTCCACCTCAGCCACAAGCTCTGCTTCTCGTTCGCTTTCCGTCTTCTGCTTCAGGTAAGCCCTTTCCTGCTCGATGGTAAAGGTCAGTTCGTCCTCATAAGTTGTCAGGAATTCCGTCTGCCCGTGCGTCACGTTAAAGTTGTTCAGCACGCCGGCCGCGTCCGCTTCCGTGCCGTTTCGCACGATGCACGTCCGGCCGTCCTTCAGCCTGTATTCATTATAATACTTCATCTTTTATTCCCCGCTTTATTCAGATTCACGGTTACAGAAAACGCGGAGCGTGCGCTCCGCGTTCTGGATTTTCAATGGATTACTTTTTCCGCTTCAGGAATCCCGGCACACCGTGATCGTCCGTCGTCATCGCCTGGCTCTGGGGAATCGGCTGGAAGCTGCCGGTCTGGCCCGTCACCTGGCCGTTGCTGTTGAACAGCGGCTGATAGTTCTGCGGCTGGTT
>JAGAAC010000147.1 GCA_017615475.1 Clostridia bacterium | reverse complement strand
GGTGACTACAGCCCGGTCAGGCTGCTCCACTATGACGCCCATGGAAAGGCAGACAGGATAATGCAGCTGACAGGGGACAAGGTGGTTCTGAGCTTTGAGAATGCAAAACTCGACGAATACACAGGGCTTTGTACACTGTACGGATCAGCAATTGCCAGGTCCCGGGGGATATTTACGGTTTTTGCGCTGACCGTGGACGCTGACATGAAAGGATACAGCATGGATATGCGGAAGATCGATCCGGAATACCAGGAATACGATCCCTATGTCTCCATGGCTCCGGACGGGACAGCCTATGTGATTATCCACGATATGAGGAACAGGAAAAAGCTTCGTCCGGTGATGATTCCGTTCTCCCTGCTGGAAGAGAGCGAAGAGGACTACGGAGTAGATTTCAGGTAAGGGCGGCGGGGAATGAATTCACAATAAAAAGGAAAACGAGCGGGCCGGAAGGTCCGCTCGCTCGGCTTTATTCGGTTACCAGGTTTAAGAAGTGGCCCACCGGGATATCTCTCCAGCCCATTGTCCAGTCACCATTGCCATTTGGGACAGATTCTATATGCCAGTAATGGGCATCCAGGGAAATCTTGTCCGGAATGGGATCCGGGAGGGAACGGGAATAACAGAACTCATACACCGGCTGTTCTCCGCCCGATATTTCCTTCCAGCTGTACATCTCGCCTTTGGCATAAGAGGGATACATTTCGTAGAACGTGTATTGATCACCGTCAAGATAGAATGCCGGCGGTTTATAAAACTCATTTGCGTGAGCCCGGCCTTTTTCCGTCAGGGTGTATCTTGTGACAACATAGGAGGAGAGGGCAGAGTTGACGATCTTCATTTCCTGAACTTCCGCATAATCATCGTCTGACGGATCTTCCGAGGTTTCAGGCACATAGCGGGCAATTACGCGGCTGTCCAGGATCTTGTCTTCAGGCACCGTAAACCAAATGGTTGTTCTGTGTTTGGAATCTGATCCCTGATCCCATTCCCACCATCCATCTGTGTCTTTCCGGTAGGCCCAGAAAGAACAGTACAGCCTGTATTTGTTTCCGGGGCCCAGATCCGTTCCGGAAAGCAGAAGGTTAAAGGATCCGTCATCATTCAGCTGCATGATGCTGTTTTCATAGGAATCAAAGGAAGCGGGAGTGCCTGTTAATACCAGGCCGTTTTCTTTGAGACTGTATTGTCCGCAGTCAACATCGAAGTCATATATGCGATAGCCCTGCTCTTCCGCCCAATCTCCGATCGTCTTCATGGGATCATCTGTATGGACTCCGATCATTGATACAGGGTTGTCCGGAAGGAGGTTCACAAACAGTGCCTTCGGATCCTTGGGAGTGATCCGCATATTGATGTAGAGTCCGTAACCGTCGGAAGCGGCTTCGGTCAGTTCAATGTCAGCGATATCGCATGATCTCTTGTAAATCATGTCAGGCTTCACAGTAACGATCGCTTCTGCGGGCTGATCATTGGAGAACCAGTGCAGGAGGCCCCACTGGGACTCAGCCAGTGCGGTGACAGCCAGGAGCAGGACGAGGACCAAAGCCGCGGACAGGGCGGCGGGCATGCGGCGTTTTGCCACGGCCGGCTCTTCTTCTGTAATCTTCTGCAGCACATGGAAGGTATCCGCTTCCGACCACCGGGTGGAGGAGACTCTTTTTTGCATTTCGTTTTTTATATTATTCGTCTTCATTAAAGTACCATCCCTTCAGTTCTGTTTCCAGAATGCTTTTCGCCTTGCGCAGGCGGGTGTGCAGGGTGTTTGTGTTTGTGCCGAGCGCCAGGGCTGCTTCCCGGAGGGAAAGCCCCTCGTAGTACCGGAGTACCACGGAGCGCTTCAGCTTTTCGGGCAGTGACTGTACCGCGTTCCAGACGGTGGGATCGTAATCAGGAGAACCATCCGCCTCTTCCGGCAGGGATTCCGCTGATGCCCGCCTGTCGATAACCCTGAACCAGGAACCGCGCTGCATACTGCGGCAGGTGTTGACTGCAATCGTACACAGCCAGGTTTTCTCCGCGCAGTCTCCCCGGAATCCCGGGAGGCTTTTCCAGGCTTTCACAAAAGTTTCCTGTGCCGCGTCCTCGGCCAGGGAGGAATCGTTCAGCAGGCAGAAGCACAAACGCTTGATGTCCGTTCCATACAGGTTTATCAGGCGAATCAGCGTCTGTTCGTCATTCCTGCAGGGTACCGCTGCAAGAACATCTTCCATGACCTCACCTCCTTCACCCATTTAGACGCGGCATAAGACGAATAATTGTTTTGGCAGCGTAAAAAGTTTTCCGGCCATGTATACCACAGCCGGAGAAAAGAGTCAAACGCGGCAGCCGGCCGCGCGTGAATGCGATAGGATCACTTGCCCGGACAGCATTCTCATGCTATGATTGCCGGTGAACCTTTGGAAAGAGAGAAGACCCCATGGAATACAGATATGCCACGACCGACGATATGAACCTGCTGATCCAGAGCAGGACTGATACCCTCCGGGACGTTAACGGCCTGGAAGCGGATTATCAGTTCAGCG
>JAGAAC010000146.1 GCA_017615475.1 Clostridia bacterium | reverse complement strand
TGAATTATGAATTGTGAATTTGTTTACCTGCCTGCCTGGACTTATTCCTTAGTAAAGGTCCGTATCCTTATGATTCCCTGCAGTTCATTCAGCGTCTGCAGCGCATGCTTGGACGGCAGTTCTTCCATCTCCATCACGGTCACAGACATATCCTTGCGGCTCTTGTTGACCATGTTTTCGATGTTGATTCCCTCTTTCGCCGCGGCAGCGGTGATGTTGGAAATCATGTTCGGGATATTCTCATGCAGCACCAGGACGCGGACCGCTTCGGGCTCGCCCAGCTGCACTTCGGGATAGTTCACGCTGTTGTGGATGCTGCCGGTCTCCAGGTAGTCCCGGATTTCCGCCGCCGCCATGCTGGCGCAGTTTTCTTCGCTTTCCGGCGTGCTGGCGCCCAGATGCGGGATGCAGACCACATTGGCGGCGCCAATGATGTCGTCGTTCGGGAAGTCGGTCACATACCGGCCGATCTTGCCGCTTTCCAGCGCTGCCAGCATATCGGCAGTCTTCACCAGCTCGCCCCGGGCAAAGTTCAGGATGCAGGCGCCGTCTTTCATCTTCGCGAACTTATCCGCATTGATGGACCCGCGGGTTTCGTCGTTCAGCGGAATATGGAAGGTGATGAAATCCGCCTGTGCCAGCACTTCGTCTTCGGAAGCCGCACGGTGAACCGTGGTGCTCAGGCTCCAGGCCCGTTCCACGGAGATGCCGGGGTCGTAGCCGATAACATTCATGCCCAGACCGCGGCTGGCGGCGTTGGCTACGATGGAGCCGATGGCGCCCAGGCCGATGACGCCCAGGGTCTTGCCTCGGAGTTCAGCGCCCACAAACTGGCTCTTTCCTTTTTCCACCAGCTTGGCAACTTCGTCTCCCTTGCCCTTCAGGGTCTTCACCCAGTCAATACCGTCCGCGATCTTCCGGCCGCACATCATCATGCCGGAGATCACCAGCTCGGCCACCGCGTTGGCGTTGGCGCCGGGGGTATTGAAGACCACAATGCCTTCCTTGGAGCAGCGGTCGATCGGGATGTTGTTGACGCCGGCGCCGGCACGGCCGATGGCCAGCAGTTCCTTGCCGAATTCCATGTCATGCATCGCGGCGCTGCGCACCAGGATCGCGTCCGGGATCGGCTCATCCTTGCTCACGGTATACTTGTCCGCGCTCAGCTGTGTATAAATCACATCCGAGATCGCGTTCAGCGTCTGAATCTTATACATCGGTTTATCTCCTTCATTTTTGTTCAATAGTCTGCCTGTTCTGATAACACAACATGCCAGTGTGTCATCCTGAGCGAAGCCGCAGGCGAAGTCGAAGGATCTCCCCCGCCGCAGCGGATATTCCGCCCGCAGGCGTCATTCCATTTCAATCATCAAAATTCATCATTATGAATTATGAATTCTGAATTGTGAATTGATCTCAGGCGTTCTCCGCCTCGAACTTCTTCATGAAGTCAACCAGCTTCTTCACGCCTTCGATGGGCATGGCGTTGTAGATGCTCGCACGCATACCGCCCACGGAACGGTGGCCCTTCAGGTTCACCAGACCTTCAGCCGCGGCAGCCTTCACGAAGGCAGCGTCCTTGTCGGCGTCGCCGGTCACGAAGGTCACGTTCATCCGGCTGCGGTACTTGGGCTGGGCAGTCGCCTTGAACAGCTTGCTGTTGTCCAGGAAGTCGTACAGCATGGCAGCCTTTTCCTTGTTGACAGCTTCAACGGCCTTCACGCCGCCGATGCTCTTCAGCCACTCAAAGGTCAGGCCGGCCAGGTAGATGCCCCAGGTGTTGGGGGTGTTGTACATGCTCTGCTTTTCCACCTGGATCTGCCAGTTCAGCAGCTTCGGGCAGATATCCATGGCATGGCCCACCAGGTCATGCTTCACGATGAGGACGCACAGGCCGCTGGGTCCGATGTTCTTCTGGGCGCCGGCATAGATGGCGCCGTACCTGGTCACGTCCATCTCCTCGCTCAGGATCATGCTGCTGGCGTCGCACACGATGGGCGCCTTGCACTTGGGCAGTTCCACAAAGCGGGTGCCGTAGATGGTGTTGTTCTGGGTGATGTGCACATAGTCAGCATCATCGGTGAACTTGATGGCGTCCAGGTCCGGAATGTAGGTATATACATCCTCACGGCTGGAAGCGACCACGTTCACTTCACCGTAGCGCTTGCCTTCTTCGGCAGCCAGGTGGGCGAAGTTGCCGCTGTCGATGTAGTCAGCCTTTTTGTTGACCATCAGGTTCAGCGGAACCGCGGAGAACTGCTGGGTCGCGCCGCCCTGCAGGAATACCACATCATAATCTTCAGGGATATTCATCAGGTCACGGAGATCCGCGACAGTCTTGTCATAGATGTCAGTGTACATCTTGCTGCGATGGCTCATTTCCATCACGGACATGCCTGTATCGCCGTAACAGACCAGATCCTTCTGCGCTTTCTCAAGCACAGGCAGAGCCAGCTGGGAAGGTCCCGGAGAAAAATTGTATACGCGTTCCATAGTCAGTCCTCCTTTTATTGAGTGGGACGC
>JAGAAC010000145.1 GCA_017615475.1 Clostridia bacterium | reverse complement strand
CAAGGATAACAAGCATCCTGTGGTGGAAAAGCTCTTCCGCGAACTCGGACCCAAGTACAAGGCCCGCAACGCTGAAAAGAACTGCTCCGGCGGCTACACCCGCATCTACAAGCTCGGACCGCGCCGCGGCGATGCCGCCGAGATGGTCATTCTCGAGCTGGTCTGACATTAACCGACACATCAAGCAAGCATACCGTCCTCCCCTGCACAAGGAGGACGGTTTCTTTTTATCCTTTTTGGCTTGACTTTTGCCTTGTTTACCCTCATGATATGAATGTTGTATATAACAACGCGTCAGAACCGCTGGAACAGTGGTAAAGATTTAATTATGAATTGTTGAGGAGGCATCAGTGCTTTAGCACTGCTAATGCCTCCCATGCTACAGCCGTCCATTGCTGCAAGCCAAAAGCGCAGCAGGAATGGAATACGGCGATCGCAAAATTGTGAATTCTGGAAAGCGTGATCAAATGAAAGACCTGTATTCTGCCAACGACCTTCAATCCATTAATTCCCAGCTGAAAAAGCGTTACCTGGTGCTTGGCATCATTCTGGCCGTGCTCCTGGGCGTCTTTATTTACTCTTGGATCATCCGGGTGGAATGGCTGAGCGTCGCCTCCATTGTGCTCTTCGGCGCTGTCATGGTCTTTGTAATTGATCTGTTCTGCATGCCCCTGCACCGCTATAAAAAACTGCTTGTATCCGCTCTTTCCGGCCGTACCCATACGGAAACCCTGGAATTCGGGGAGGTCGAAAAAGAGCAGTCTTTCGTGGACGGCGTTGCCTGCCTGGGGCTGATCTTCCTCGGTCAGCCTGATAAGCACGGCACGCGGGATCAACGGTATTACTGGGATAAACAAATTCCCCTCCCCGGTTTCAAAGCCGGCGATCAGGTTACCATCAAATACACCGGCCGGAACATCATCGGCTACGAACTTATTTGATTCTTCAATCGGGAAAAGCCCAATGCATACGCATTGGGCTTTTTACAGTTACTGTCATTGTTCATTCTTCATTTTTCAATTTTCATTGCGCTGCCTCCGGCAACGCCGTCATTCCGCCTTTGATCAGGTAGAAAAGCGTATATCCGTCCATAGTCACCGCGTCATGCATGGCATCCAGTTCACTCAGTTCCACGGTATGAACCGCGCCGCTCACGGTATGAATCGTGTACCGGGTATGCGGTTCTCCGGGCACATATCCGTCCGGCAGTTTTCCGCTTACCGTAACGGTCAGCAGGCGGTCCCAGGCAGCGGAAAACATATCATAGGATATTTCCTGTCCGTTCCGCAGGCATCCGTAGCCCGGATCCTCCGTTTTCTCCCCTTCTCCGTTTTCTTCGGATGTTTCGGCTTCTTTCTTATAAACCGTGTAAACAACGGCTTCCTCGCCCTGCTTTTCCACGACAATGCTTTTGAGCGATGTCAGCGGTGTCGCGATCGTATACCGGGCAACGGTACGCAGGGTTTCCGTTTCCAGGAATGCCTGCAGGGTGAAATCCGGAACCGTATAAATCTCGTTCCCATAGAGGGCATAGGAGATCATGTCGGTTTTGTGCGCACCCAGGACCAGCGTCACGGTGGAATCTTCCCAGTCCACAACGTCATAAACGCCGGAATCGCTCACCGTGCCTGTGGATCCCTGTGCCATATGGAACTCAATAATGGAGGCCGGTTCATCCAGGCCGTATGTCTTCAAAGACTCCTCATCCGCTTCGCCGACATAGTTCCCCAGCCGGAAATTCTCCGCTGTATCCAGGAAACCCTTAATGGTGTCATAATCCGCGAGATAGGTATACGGTACTGTCAGTATCCAGTTCTCAGCCGAATCCCGGTCTGTAATCTTCCCCTGCAGTGCCCACTCACGCCGTATGGTTCCGTCTCCGTTCTTCACGGTAATCCGGTCCAGAAGGGCCTTCCGGATCTCCGGCTGCGCCACAGGATGAAGCATATCCAGGGTCACATTCAGGTCTTCCAGGGTGCCTGCCGAAACTGAGTACAGGCGGTCATCACCGTCTATCGACATATAATAGGCGGCATTGTTGCCTTCCGTATCCGATGAATAACCGATACTTGCTTTTTTCTCCGTTCCGTCCGTATAGCGGAATACGGCTGTCACCATCGGCTCATCCAGGCCGAAAGCCCAGGATTCCGATTTCCATTCCTCCGGATTGTCAGAAAACACCTCTTCATAAGTCAGGTTGACGGCGGCATCCGTAAGCGCGCGGCCGATAATCCGGTCCACGCTCCAGGAGGAGGTATTGCCCTCCGTCAGCAGCCGCAGGTTTCCCTCTTCATCCCGCACCACAGTCCAGGGATCCTTGCCCTGCTGGGTTACCGTGATACTCTCCAGTTCCTCTTCCCCGCGTTTGATAATCGTTCCGGATACACTTCCGGTGGAAACGGGAACCGGTTTCTGTTCTTTTCCTTCCCGGAACAGCAGCAGGCCGCCGGTCACGCAGGCCGCCAGCAGAACGGCGCACAGAATGATCCCGGTCAGCCTTCCCCGCCGCCGGTCCTTATGCTTCTGTCTTTCTACCTTCTGCATGCCGCCGTATTTCTCCTTACTGCCCGCGTCCCGCGGGCAACTCTTCAGTTGAGCAGCTGTCCAAATCTTTGATTTGGGTAACAGCTGCCATGCTACAGCCGTCAAAGTACCATCGGTACTTTGGTAACGGCGATCGCACTTCACTCTAAACTCTTCACTCTTTACTTGGCCTCTCCGGATCTCATCCTGCCCGTTTTATTACAGTGTCAAGTTTATATCATTCTGCATTCTTCATTATGCATTCTGCATTGGAAAAACCGGTTTACCGGTTTTTCCTCGGTCCCAGCACCAGCAGTGCCGCCAGCAGAACCGTCAGCGGCAGGGCAATCAGCAGGATGGAGCCAAGGGAGGAACTGGTGTTTT
>JAGAAC010000144.1 GCA_017615475.1 Clostridia bacterium | reverse complement strand
TTGTGTGGCTCAAATAGGACTCGAACCTATGACACTCCGGGTATGAACCGAATGCTCTAGCCAACTGAGCTATTGAGCCATATGGTTGCGGGGGAGGGATTTGAACCCCCGACCTCCGGGTTATGAGCCCGACGAGCTGCCAACTGCTCCACCCCGCGTCACATCGCTCTTGCGAGCGCAAGGGATATAATACATGAGCCGGATTAAATTGTCAAGAAGAAAATAAACGCTTCCGGACATTTCTGTCCGGAAGCGGATTCTTCGTCCCTCTTTTACTCTTCCTGATACCGGAGCGGCGGCGCGCAGTATTCGAAAATCACGGCATCGTTTTCCCTTGCGTCCTGCTCCGCGTCATGGGACGTCCAGGCCACCAGCAGGATGCCTTTTCCGCGTTTTTTCAGCACCCGTTCCGGTCTCGTACCGATCTTATAGGCAATGAAATCCGGCTTGTTCAGGAAGGAGAAGCGGCATCCGGCCAGCATCCACCCCAGCCACTTGGGAAGGTGCCCGGCATAGTCCTCCTCCGGCTGCGACAGCTGGCCGCGGAAGATCTCCGGAGCATTTTTCCGGAACCAGCGGACGATCATCGGGTCAAAGGATTCAATGCAGAAAACACGGGGATAGGAACGCAGGATCTCCCGGGTTTTCTCACACAGTTCCCGGTTGCGCTCCCCTACCGTTTTCAGTTCCACAATCAGCGGCCCCGCTCCCTGCTGCAGCACAGCCAGCACGTCCGTAAACAGCGGGATCGTCTCCCCTGTCTCCAGGAGTTTCATCTCCTGCAGCTTTTCCAGCGGGAAATCTATCACCTTTCCGTGTACGCCGCAGATCCGGTCCAGGGTATCGTCATGAAAAACCACCACCTGCCCGTCCGAGGACAGCTGTACGTCCAGTTCCACGCCGTAGCCCTTCTCTGCGGCAGCCCGGAAGGCCGCCAGGGAGTTTTCCGGAATTCCGTGGTGGTTGTCATATAAGCCCCTGTGGGCGTAGTAGAATCCGCGGAAATCCGCCGCGGTATACTGTCTCATCTCAGTCTTCCTCCGCAAAGGCTTCCAGTCCGGTAGCATTGGCTGCTTTCCTGGCTTTGATGTTCTTCACCAGCAGGATAAATACCAGGGCGCTGCAGGCCGTCAGGATGGAGGAGTACACGGGAAGCGCTCCCCAGGCGAGGGTCCGCATGAAGATCAGACCCAGCAGTACAGGGGTAACCGTCTGGGCGGACATGCTGGCCGCGTAGTAATAGCCGGTGAATTTGCCGATCTTCTTCGAGGTGCACAGCTCCACCACCATCGGGAAAGAGCAGTTGTGAACCAGGGCCATGCCGAAGCCCTTCAGCGCCCATACGCCGAACAGGATCGCCGGGAAGGAGAACTCTCCGTTCTCGCCGACCACTTTTCCGGTGGGATGGACAAAGATCATGATCAGCGTGGCAAGGAAGGAAATGATCAGGCCGATGGACACCGTCCATTTCCGCCCGATTTTCTCGGCGATGCCGCCGGCGATCAGGAAACCTACCGCGGATGCCAGTCCGCCGCCCAGGGTCAGGATCATGGTAGCGCTGGAAGCAGCCCGCAGGTAATAGATCACATAGTTGCCGATATAGGTGCCGATGGCATTATCGGACATGAACCAGAGGAATTCCGCGCCGAGGATCGCCAGCAGCATCCGCCGGTTCGCCGGGGACATGGGGCCCTCATCCGTGGCAGGATTCTCAATAGCGGCCAGGCGTTCTCCCTCCGCCAGTTCCTCCTTCATTTCCTCTTCAATCTTATTCTCTTTGATGGTAAAGAACAGCACCAGCGCTGAAATCACCATCAGCACGGAAGCCACAATGAACGGGATCTCAATGATCCACATCTTCTTGCTGCGGTCCGTCACGTTGATATAGTCGCTCAGTTTCAGGAAAACACCCAGGATGGTGGCAAAACCGCCGCCAAGATATCCCATGATGTTGATAATTCCGTTGGCCTTCGCCCGCAGGGGCTTGGGCGTGATGTCAGGCATCAGCGCCACGGCAGGATTCCGGTACATCATCATGAATACCAGCACAATGCCCATCATGATGATCATGCCTGCCATATTGTTCTGATGGAAGAACAGCGGAATAAAGGGGAAAGCCACCGCCGCCACAAAGGTACCGACCAGGATGTAGGGCATCCGCTTTCCGATGGGCGTCCGCGTCCTGTCGGACAGGTTTCCGAAAATCGGAAGCAGGATCAGGGCGGCCAGGTTATCACAGGCCATGATAATACCGACCAGCCATTGCACGTTCAGGATCTTGTCCGGTGCGCTGGCCTTCAGTTCAGCTGAGGTCAGCCCGTACATCCGGTGGGCAAACAGATCCGTCAGGAAGGTCGGGCACCAGGAGTCATACACCTGCCACAGCAAAAGAATTCCGAAGAAGGCAAATCCGATCTGACAGGTTCGTTTGACATTCAGTTTCATAGGGCTCTGTTTCCTTTCCCGGCTGATATACCGGTACCCTCCGCGGTCATCAGCGCGGCATCCTCCGGTATCAGCCTTTTTCTTCCATGTCAGGAAGAATTATAACACACCCGGACAGGATAAGGATATAGAAAAAAGCGGAACCTTTCGGTTCCGCCTGAATTTCCGGGATGGTTTTTATTCAGCAGCCTTCACGCTGGTGATGTGCGGGTTCGCGCCGTTGTACCAATACAGGAAGCCTTCCAGATCGATCACGTCGCCGACCTGCAGTGCTTCAACAGCCTTGTACACTTCGGTGTCCCGTCCGCAGAGATAGAACTCCACGCAGAAGTCATAGGTCTTGCCGTCCTTGGAAACCTTGAAGTACAGGTCATCGCTCTTGCCTTCAGCATCTTTGTAGGCGAAAGCAGCGCCGCTCTCATCATAAGCTTCCACGGTCATGCCCTTGAAGGCCACCAGTTCGTTCTGATGCTCAATCAGCTCATCGGTGCCCAGCAGGGCGGTCACATCGGTAGCGGTAGCGATAAAGGGATCGCTCTCGATGATTTCGTAAGTCGCGTCAAGGATTTCAACCTCGCCGCTCCACTCGCCCTTGAAGCCCTTCACGGCGATCTTGGTGCCGGGGACCAGCTTGGCAGCTTCTTCCTCGCTGCAGCCCAGTTCATAGATGAAGTACGCGCCGTCTTCGCTCTGGGCGTAAACGGTCACCTTGTCGTTCCACCAGTTCTGGTGCGCCTGGACGTAGGTCTCCACATACACGGGAGCGTCCATTTCAGCCAGGACATACTCTTCGTGGCTCATCAGCGCCACTTCACCGACTTCTTCCTCTTCCACAGCTTCTTCCTCGGCCAGTACGCCGACAGCGCACATCACAAGAGCAAGAGCCAGAATCAGGCTGAGAATCTTCTTCATGATAACTATTCCCCTTTCATTGTTTGGCAGAAGGATTTCCTTCCGTTCGGATGGTTACATCATACATCAAAAGCCCAAAAAACACAACGGACTCACTGGTTTTTTGCCTTTTTCTTTCGATTCTTTCTGTTCACCCACAGGGAGTATCCGCCGATCAGGATCCAGATGCAGGGAACAACAATCAGCAGCGTCTTCGCTTCCGACGGCAGTTCGGCAAAGGTGACCCGTTTTCCTGCCTTCACCTCGATCTGGTCCAGCTGGAACAGGCTCGTTATGTCAGCATACAGCTTGTCGATATAGGCGTCGCTCATCTTTTCCTTCCGGCGGGCGCCCTTGGTGACATTTTCAATCATCTGCCCCGCCGCGGAGCGAAGGCTGGTACTGCCGTTGAAAACAGCCGTCACGAAGGTGTCGCTGGTATGCTTCATCAGCAGTTCGCTGGCCTCGATCTTCGCGAAATAGTGGTCAGCGTCCTCTCCCTTCCGGCTCAGGTAATCCTGATACTCTTCGCTTTTCTGTGCCTTCAGGGTCACCGGGATATATCCTTCCGTCTCTGCGTATCCAAGCTGAACCTTGTTGCTGATCAGGTACTGGGTAAACAGCCAGCTGGCCAGCACTTCCTGGGGATTATCCTTGTTGAAAATACAGATGTCAGGGCCCTGGCTGATCATCTTCGGTTCATCCGGATTGTATTGCGGAATCGGCATCACTTTCATACGGAAAGGTACAATCTGCTCCTCATGGATGTCCAGCATCGGGGCTTCGCTTCCCATCCAGGTCGCCCCGGCGGTGGAGTCGATGGCAAAAATACATTGTCCCGCGTTCAGGAAATTGCCCGGATAGCTGCTGATCGCGAAGGTGGAAAAAGCCCGGCTCTTTGCGTGGGCGTAGATTTCTTTCAGCAGGCTCCTGGTGGTGTCGTTGAAGATCAGCACATCCCCGTTCTCCGTGGAATAAGGCGCGTCCAGTTGTTTGAGCATGGTGATCATCATGTTGTCCGTGCTCTTGTAGATAAAGGGGATCATGACTTTCTGGCCGTTGATTTTGAACGTGCCGTCCTCATTTTTCTCCATGGCCTTTTCGCTGACTTCCCAGATGAAATCCCACGTGACCATCTCCGGCAGTTCATAGCCCAGCTTTTCAACCATGTCCTGGTTCACATACAGCGCCTCCGTGGAGCGCATGTAAGGCAGGGCATAATAATGCCCGTCCAGGATGCATTCCTTCAGGAACTCAGGAACAACCTCCTCCTGTTTCGGAGAATCGAAACGCACCTCGCTTCCGCCCAGCCCGTACCGGCTGTCGCTCATCCACTCATCCAGCGGCAGCACCACGTCCTGCCCGGTCTTGTAGGTGGCGATATGGTCCGGATAGGTAATGCAGATATTGGGCGTTGTCCTGGTGGCAATATTCGTAATCACGTCCGCGAAGATCCGGCTGTAATCCGCGTACAGGCGCAGGTTGATCTTCACGTTCGGGTACATCTTTTCAAAGTCTGCAATGGCCTGTGTATAAACGGCGGTCTGCACCTTATTGGTGTCATTCTTCGCCCAGAATATCAGCTCTATAGGTTCCGTATCGTCAAACGCCTCCGGAATCTTCGCGCTTCCTGCGCCTGCCGCCTCCCGGCTCTCCAGCCGTCCGTGACACCCGGACAAAAGCAGCAGAACAAAGATCAACACAAGTCCGATCGCAATGCCCTTCAGGTGTTTATTCATATCTGCGTTGCCTCCAGTTCCGCCAACAAATCAATTGTTCATTGTTAATTGTTAATTGTTAATTGCGGAACAAAAGGATAATGCATATGCATTTATCCTTTTGTTCCGCCGCGTGACACTCCCGCCATGATCTTGTCCCGGAACACCAGGAACAGCACGATCAGCGGCACGCTGACCACCACCACCGCGGCCATCATGGCCGGAATATCCTGGCGGCCGAAGCCGCTTTCCCGAATCGCCTGGATGCCGTTGGATACCAGGAAATACTTTGCTTCCTTGGTGATCAGTCTCGGCCATACATAGCTGTTCCAGCACTCAATAACCTTCAGGATCACAATCGTCACAATGGTGGGCTGGCTGATGGGCACCATCACCTTCAGCAGGTATTTCAGATCGCTGGTGCCGTCCACTTTCGCCGCGTTATACAGTTCGTCCGGAATAGCCTCAAAGTTTTCCTTCAGCAGGTAGATATAGAAAACACTGGTCACCGAAGGCAGGATCAGGCCCAGGTAGGTTAGGTCGCCTTTCTGGAATCCCCAGTTGACAATCGTCACATAGTTGGTGATGATCACCAGTTCATTCGGGATCATCATCAGGCTCAGGAACAGGGCAAACAGCAGCCCCTTCCCTTTGAATTCAAGCCGGGCAAAAGCGAATGCCGCCGGCACAATCACCAGCATCATCAGGCCCGTGGTCACAATTGTAAAAATGAGCGTGTTGATAAAATACCGTCCCAGGCTGACCTCGGTGAACGCTTTGACATAGTTCTCCCCGGTCGGCGCGGTGGTAATGAATTCCGGAATCTTCTCGTTGTTGTAGGCCGCTGTATCCTTGACGCTGGTCAGCACCATCCAGTAAAACGGAAACAGGACGATGAATGCCCAGATGATCAGGAAAAGATAGATCAGCCCCCGCGATACCCTCGCGTTCTTTTTCTCAATCATACCTTCACATCCTCCGGCTCGTACAATGCTGAATGTACAGCAGGATAAAAACCATTAATTGTTCATTGTTAATTGTTAATTATTCATTGTTCAATACATGTGATTCAGTTCCTGAATCACATGTATTGAACCTTGTTCTTGCTGAATCTCAGGTTGATATATGTAATCGTGAACACAATGGCAAACAGCAGCAGCGCCGCGGCTGCGGCGTAGCCGGGATAGCCTCCCTTGTCGCTGTACAGCATGTCATATACATAGCCCACAATGGTATTCATGCCGGCCTCGTTCAGGTTCACGCCGAACAGCGCCACTTCATCGCTGTAGGCTTTGAATGCACCGATGAAGCCGGTAATAATCAGGTAGAACACCGTCGGGCTGATCATCGGAAGGGTGATCTTCCGGAAGATGCGTCCGCTGCTGGCTCCGTCCACCTTTGCCGCCTTGTAGTAATCCTGGTTGACGCTGGCCAGGGCGCTGGTCAGGATCAGGATCTTGAAGGGCATGACAATCCACACGGTATAAAGGCAGGTAACCAGCATCTTGGCCCAGTAGGGGCCGTTGATAAAGTCCACCATCTCATAGCCCATCGCCTGGATCAGTGCGTTGATCAGTCCGTCCGTGTACTCCGTCCGGGCAAACAGGATCATGAAAACCAGGCCTACCGCCAGGGTGTTTGTCACATACGGCAGGAAATAGATTGTCTGGAAAGCTTTTTTCAGCGCCTTGACGGAGCTCAGTCCCAGGGCGATCAGCAGGGAAATGCCCGTACTGACCGGCACCGTGATCACCACCAGGATCAGCGTATTCTTCAGCGCCTGGATAAAGAAAGGATCGCTCAGCACATGGCCGAAATTCCCCAGGCCGACGCCTGTATAGGTCTGGGAGATGGAATGGTAGTTTTCCTCCAGGGAGTAAAAGCATACATCCACCAGGGGATAAACCATAAACACACCCAGGAACAGGATCGCCGGCAGCAGGTACAGCCATGCTTTCAGGTTATTTTTCTGTTTCATACCCGTTCCTCGCTCTCCCGGTCGAACAGAAATACTTTATACGGCTTCAGGCTGAACCGCACCTCGGTCTGGTCCGGCCTGAACTTATTCTCCGCGCTCACAATCGAGCGGATGCTCTTGCCGGTCATCTTGTCATGGGTGGAAACCACGCTGACGTCCCGGCCCATCACTTCAACCCGGTCCATCCGGCAGGTAAACGGCCCGTTCTCATCGGGAATAAAGCCTTCCGGCCGGATGCCGACCCAGACCTTCCTGTCTTCCCGGCCCTGGGCGTCCAGCACAGCCTCTTCCCCGATCCAGACCTTCCCGTCACGGATTTCTCCCTCAAACACATTGATCTGGGGAGTTCCCAGGAACTGGGCCACAAAAAGGTTGACCGGCTCGTCATAGACTTCCTGCGGTTTCCCGATCTGGTGCACTACGCCGTCCTTCATCACGATGATCAGGTCGCTGATGCTCATGGCCTCTTCCTGGTCATGGGTCACGAAGATCGTCGTCACGCCGGTTTCCCGCTGGATCCGGCGCAGCTCCTCCCGGGTCTGCAGCCGCAGCCGCGCGTCCAGGTTGCTCAGCGGCTCGTCCAGCAGCAGCACCTTCGGAATCTTGACCAGCGCCCGGGCAATGGCAACCCGCTGCTGCTGTCCGCCGGAAAGCTCCTTCGGCTTGCGCTCCATCAGGCCGTCAATCTGCACCAGTTTCGCGGTCTCCACCGCCTTCTGGTGCATGGCCTCCTTCGTCATCTTCTGGGCGCCCTTCAGGTTCTGCAGGGGGAAGATGATGTTCTCCTCCACTGTCAGATGGGGATACAGCGCGTAATTCTGGAACACAAGGCCGACGCCCCGCTCTTCCGGAGGCAGGTTCGTCACGTCCTCATCCCCGAAGTAGATTTTCCCCGTTGTCGGCGTTTCCAGCCCGCTGATCAGGTTCAGCGTGGTGCTTTTGCCGCAGCCGCTGGGGCCCAGCAGGCCGATCAGCTGTCCGTCCGGAATTTCAAAGTTGAAATTGTTCACAGCTGTGACAATTTCGCCTTTTTTCTGCCGGGATAAAAATTGCTTTGTCAGGTTCTCCAGCACGACTTTCATGGCATCCGCTTCCTTTCAACTCTCTCTCCGCGCACTTGTGCGGAAAGGATCGGATGATGTATACTTTCATTTGGTTTATATTACCATACCGGAACCAAAAAAATCAACGGAAAGGAGGCGCTTCCATGCAGCCGGCACACACTCGCCGCGGATATGGAATGACCCTTTCCGCCTGTCTCTGGCTGGGCCTTTTCCCGCTGCTTCAGGGCGGAACCTATACGCATATCACCCTCGACAAATGGCATATTATACTGTATCTGTCAGCTTTTACCCTTCTCTGTCTCCTCTTTGACACGGTTTATTTTCTTATCCTTCGGAAAAAGCATCCTTCCTCCCCTTCCGGGAAGCATCATCTCCTGGCTCCCTTGCTGATCGCATCTGCTCTCATGGGCTGGACTGCCCTGTCCTGCTTCCGCAGTGAATATACTTCCGCCACCTGGTGGCTCGGTGAAGCCACGCGGTATGAAGGGCTGGCCACACAGCTGTGTTATTTCGGCCTCTTTGTCTGTTTCCTCTTCGCCCGTGTGAACCGGAAACCCGTAGTATTCTGTGCCTCCGCCGGCGTCATTGCCTATCTTGTCATCGTGCTGATGCAGCGGGCAGGCGGAAACCCCTTCGGGCTGTATCCCGCCGAAAAAAGCTATGAACTGATTCCGGATTTCCAGGGAACCATCGGAAACATCGACATGGTGACAGGCTATCTCCTGCTCATGGCCGGTTTCCTCCTCTATTCCTTCCTGGATGGTCTTTTCACGCTTCAGCCTTCCCGCTCCTCCCGCAGGTCGGCCCGGCTGAGGCCGAAGGGCGAAAAGCATTTTATCCTGGCTCTGTTCAGTCTCCTCGGGTTCATTGCGGCCGTTTATCTCATCATCACCATGGACGTTCAGTTCGGTGCCATCACCCTGGCGGTGCTGGTTCTCTTTACCCTGCTGCGCTTCCTGCCCCGAAAAGCCCGGCTTCCCCTGCTGATTTTCCTGATCGTCATTGCGCTGCTGGTTGTCTGGTTCTGGCCGGGACACAATGGCGGCCTGTGGGAGCTGCACGAAGTCTTCCACGGCCGTGCCCGCCTTTCCTTTGGCAGCAACCGCGTTGCCGTCTGGTATTACAGCATCCTCATGGCCAGGGAACATCTCCTTTTCGGTACCGGCTCCGGAACCTACCGGGCGTGTTTCAACAACTTCCTTCCGGAGCATGATTACGTCATTCCCACCGAGCAGGACGGTGTCCCCCTGCCGGCCTATTTTGATACGCCCCACAGCGAATACGTCTCCCAGCTGACGGATCACGGTATCCCGGCCCTGCTGCTGTTCGCTGCCCTGCTGCTCTTTGCGGTATTCCGCCGGCGGGAAGGCTGGTTCCCCTGCCTGACTCCCTGGTCAGCCCCGGTGCTCTGCTACGCGGTCCAGGCCGTTTTCTCCTTCTCCGTCTGCCTGGTCGCACCGATGTTCTGGGTCATCCTCGGTCTTTCTTTCGCAGATCCCTCGACATCCGAAACCTGATTCTCCCTGTTCTCCAAATACAAAAACCAGCATCCGTTCCGGATGCTGGTTTTTTCCGCCATTATTAATTGTTAATTATTCATTGTTAATTATAATTGGCGATGGCCCCATCGCTATACAGCACTCTCTGCGTTTCTTCTCCCGCATAGCCGTCAGCATCCAGTCCGTTCCGTTCCTGGAAAGCCACAACCGCTTCCCGTGTGCCCGGGCCGAACTGTCCGTCCACTTCCCCTTCATAGTACCCCAGCTGCAGAAGCCGTTCCTGGAGCTTAATCACTTTTTCACCCTGTGAACCGTTGTGCAGGGCAGGTTCCGGTGTGGCAACCGCATAGACGTTCTCGCGGATGGTATTCGGAGCCGGCGGCAGCGGTGTGGGCGTGAGGCTAGCTTCCCGCCGCACTTCACTGATGGTGGGGACCATGTAGATCACCAGCACAATCAGCATCACAGCCATGATCACTATGCCGATGATCCCGGCGATGACCTTCGGATTCTTTTCCATCTCTTCAGGCGTCCTTCTTTTCTTTTCGCATGAACATCAGGCCCAGGGTATCCGGACCGCAGTGGGTGCAGATGGTGCAGCCTGCCATGGCTTCCAGCACTTCCTTGAACAGTCCGTAGCTTTTCACCGTGTCAATGGCATACCTCACCAGGCCTTCCTCGCTGGGAGAATGTACCACAACCACCCGCCGGAAATCGATGTTGTCATCGTTCTCCAGCACGTCCCGGATGTAGTGCTTCAGGTAATGTTCATACCGGCCCCGGTACTTCTGCCCGGGATGCATCTTTCCGTCTGCCACAACGATGGACGGACGGATATGCAGCATCTTTGCGCCCAGTGCTTCCAGGCCGCTGCAGCGGCCGCCCCGGCGCAGGTAGTCAATCGTCCTGACCACAAAGCTGGAGCACACCAGGTCCGTCTTGGCCCGGAGCGCTTCAGCCACTGCCGCGCCGTCCTCCGCGCCTTCCTCGATCATCCGGATTCCTTCCAGCACCAGCAGTCCGCTGCCGGTGGAAAGGTTCCGGCTGTCCACAACAAATACGTTGCCGACTTCCTGGCTCGCTTCCACCGCATCGCTGTAGCTCGTGGAAAACTCGCTGCTCAGGCAGACATGCACCAGCTGATCGCATTTTTCCAGCTGTTTCCGGAAAAACTCCTTGTACTCATAGGTGTTCACCGCAGCCGTCCGGACAGATTTGCCGGCTTCAGCCGCGCGGAAAATATCCCGCGGCGTCACGTCCACGCCGTCATGATACACCTGGCCGTCAATGATTACGCTCAGCGGCGCGATCCCGATCTGGTACTTCCGGATCCACTCCGGTGCCAGGTCGCAGGTACTGTCTGCCGTCATTCTGATCTTCATACATTCCCCCGTATCCTGCTGTAGCAGGATAAAGTATAAATTATAAATTATTAATTATTAATTGTTAATTGTCTTTACCGTTCTTCTCTGAAATAACTCAACCCTAAACTGGCCGGCGGTTGATTCTCCCTCTTGTTCCGGATGCTGGAAATGATCAGCACCAGGATCGTAACCACGTACGGCAGCATCTTCAGCAGCGGTTTGGTCGCCATGGTCACCTGGATCCAGCTGATGTTGGTAATATAGCTGGAGCAGGAGAAAAGGAACCCGAACACAAAGGAACCGATAATCGTCAGATGCGGCCTCCACAGGGCGAAAATCACCAGCGCAATGCTCAGCCATCCGAAGGCTTCCAGGCTCAGGTACGCTTCCTGGGAAACCATGTAGTCGATAATGTAGTAGAAGCCGCCCAGTCCGGCAATGCCGCTGCCGATGCAGGTAGCCAAATACTTGTACCGGGTCACGTTAATGCCCACCGCGTCCGCGGTCGCCGGGTTCTCACCCACAGCCCTCAGCTGAAGGCCCA